>NZ_LT629775.1:666666-1000000 GCF_900105395.1 Streptomyces sp. TLI_053 | reverse complement strand
GTGGCGGAGAGCTGGAGGCCGTTGAACTCCTCGAAGCGCACCGAACGGCCGCTGACGAACAGGCAGTGGGCGAGGACCACGAACAGCCGGTCGGCCGGCCGCCAGTCGTCGACCGGTGACGTCCGGAGGCCGGTCAGCAGGCCCTGCCGGGTAAGGGTGTTGGTGCCCGCGTCGGACTTCGAGAAGACGTCCCGGCCGATCAGGATGTAGACGCTCTCGACCCGTTCGACCCAGTCGGCCAGTCTGGCGAGCCGGTCGTCCAGCTCGCCGTTCTTCTCCCAGGTGCGCAGGATGGTGTCCGCCTCGTGCCGGTCGGCGGCCTCCCGAGCCTCGATCACCCGGGTCTCCTCGGCCACCGCGTCGAGCACCTCGGCCGGGACCCGCAGGCGGCCGACGGGCTCGGCCTCGGGGCCGGGCGGTTCGCCGGGTGCCCAGAGCGACAGACCGGCCAGCGGCGAGCGGGTGAGCGTGACCGGGGCCGGGCCTGCCGGTCCGTTCGGGTCCGGGTCCGGGGTCGAGCTCGGTTCCGCGGCGAGGAACTCCACGTCGCCGCGGCCGAGGACGTGCTGCACCAGCAGCGATTCCCAGGTGGTCAGCCGGGAGCAGGCGAGCCGCAGGGATATCCGCCCGTTTCTGGTGAGTTCCGCGAGCAGCAGTGCGGTGGCATCGTGCCCGGCACCGTAGCCGGTGGCCGTGGCCGTGGCGGTGGCGGTCGCCCCGTCGGCGGTGCGGGGGATCACGACCGGGCTCCCGGTGCGCGCCGGACGGCGGGGGCGCCGGTGGACGGGGCCTCGGTGGATGCGCCGGCCCCGCCGGCCTCGGCAGGGCCGCCGAGGCCGCGCGGGCGGACGAGGATCGTGCAGATGACTCCAATTGTCGCCATGGTCCTGACTTTCCATCGGAAGTGACAGGTCGAAGGGTGCGAGAGGTCGAAGGGTGCGAGAGCTCGGGAGGGGCGGGGGAAGGGGGCGTGGTGTACCCCTCCGGCCGGCCTCACCGGCCGGCCGGAGGGGGTGGTGCGGACCGCTACTGGGCGGCCGAGGACTCGGCGGCCCGGACGGACGCCCCGGCCGCAGCGTCGGCCGCCGCGTCGGTGGCCGGCCCGGGCCCGGCCGGGAGCACCGGCAGCCGGGCGCAGAGGGCCAGCGAGAGCAGGGCGCACCCGAGGGCCACCCCGGTCTGCGTGCCCAGGCCGAGACCGGCCACCAGCCCGCCGACCATGGCCCCGGCCGGATAGCCGGCCATGTTGAGACTGGCGGAGACGGCGAGGGTCGCGGTGGCCCCGGTCCCGGGCAGCAGCCGCTGCCGGAGGCTGAGCAGCCCGACGTCCATGGGCCCCACGGCCACCCCGAGCAGCACGAACATCGCGGCCAGCCAGAACACGGCGGAGTGCAGGAACAGTCCCGCCAGGCCGAGCGCCGTCAGGGCGGCACCGGCGATCAGGAACCGCCGCTCCGCGCCGTCGGCGATCCGGTGCCCGGCGGCCAACGAGGACGCGATCCCCAGCGCCCCCGCGATCGACCAACTGGTGCCGGTCCAGGAGGGGGCGGCCCCGAACCCGGCCGAGACCAGCTGGGGCAGTGAGACGACGAGGACGCCGACCGCGACCTGGTAGAGGAAGTACACGCCGGTCAGCCCGCGCAGCACCGGGTGGACCAGGATCCCGCGCACCGCCTCCACGGCGCTGCGCAGGCCGACCTCGCCGCCGGCCTCCGGGGTGGTGCGTCCCGAGGCGGCCGCGACCAGCGCCGCCGCCAGGTAGGCCGCGCCGACCACCGCCACGCTGTGCCGGCCGCCGAGGACCGTGACCGCGATCCCGGCCAGGGCGGGCCCGGCCATCGCGGCCAGGCCCGAGACCATCGAATCGAGACCGTTGGCCGCCCCGCGCAGCTGCGCGGGCAGCGAGAGCGCGACGTAGCTGCGGAACGCGACGTTGCCGAAGGCGCTGGTCAGCGAGGACAGCAGGGCCAGCCCCCACAGGGTCCAGATGCCGCCGGCGCCGGCCGACGCGCCGAAGGCGATCCCGAGCGTGGCGGCCGCCTTGATCAGGTAGTCGGCCGCCATCCACGCGGTGACGTTGCGGCCCTGGAGGAAGCCGCCGCTCAGCGGGCTGAGCAGCAGGCCGGGCAGGGTCGCCAGCAGCACGGCCAGGCCGGCCGCCGCGGGGCGGTGCAGGTCCTGCACCACGAAGATCACCACGGTGACGTCGAACATCACCTGGGCGAACCGGCCGACCGCCGTCGACAGGGCCAGCTGGGCACAGATCCGGTCCGCCAGGACCTTGCGGTAGCTCACGCCGGTGCCGCCTCCTCCACCGTCCGGGCCAGCAGCCGGGCCACCGCCTCCGGATCGTCCAGCCAGGGCACGTGCCCCGCCCCGGGGACCGTCCGGGCCCTGCCGTCCGGCAGCGCCGCGGCCAGCTCCCGTGCCGACGGGGCGCCGGCCCACGGGTCCTGCTCGCCGTTGACGACCAGTACCGGGGCGCCGACCCGTGCGGCCGTCGCCGTGAGATCGTCCTCGGGAACGCGTCCGGAGAGCACGGCGCGCACGGCGTGGAGGTCCCAGCTGCGGGCGCAGGCGGCCAGGAAGCCGCGCTGGGCCGGTCCGAGGGCGGGGAAGGTGAGGGCCAGGTCGGCGAGCAGGAGTTCGCGCAGCTCGTCGTCGTCGGCCGGTGCCCGGTCGGGCGCGGTCGCCCGGGCCAGCCGGGCGGTCTCCCGCAGCGGGCCGTCGAGCGCGTCGAGGCGCTCGTCCAGCAGCTCGGGATGGTCGGTGCGGTCGTGCAGCTGGGCGGCGACCAGCACGACCGCGCGGAACCGACCGGGGCTCCGGGCCGCGGCACGCAGGGCCGGGCGGGCACCGGCGGAGTGGGCGAGGAGCAGAACCGGCCCCTCGGTACCGGCCGTGTCGAGCAGCCGGACCAGCCGGTCGGTCTGGACGGCGAACGGGTCGCCGCCCGGCCCGCAGTCGCCCGCCCCGACCAGGCGCCGGCAGCCCGGCGGCAGCGGGAGCCCGGCGAGGGTCTCGCCGCCGAGGCCGGGCCCGCCGGGCGCGAGCACGACGGTGGGCGGGCTCATGCGCTCCTCCCGGTCCGGTCGTCGTCCGCGGGGACGGCGGTGACGGCGGGCCCGGTCGCACCGCTCGCACCTATGGGTCCGCTCGCACCTGTGGGTCCGGTTGCGCCTGTGGGTCCGGTGAAGTCGGTGAGGTCGCCGAGTTCCGCGACCAGCCGTTCCGCCGCCGGGTCCAGGCCCCGGATCCACAGTGCCTGCCGATGGGCGACGCAGCCGCGCAGGTTCTTCGCCTCGTCCGCCGCCGGTCCGTACTCCACCGCGTGGTAGCCGTGGGCGGCGGCGTGCTCGACCAGGTGGTAGTAGGCGAGTTCGAAGTAGACGGGCAGCCCGGAGATCTGCTCGTAGTCGAAGCCCGGGAACAGCGCGTACACCCGCCCGGCGTAGGTGCTGGACACCACGCAGCCGAGGATCCGCCCGTCCCGCTCGGCCAGGTGGGCCTCGGCCCGGCCGTCCTCGATCCCGGTCAGCGCCGCGACCCAGTCGGCGTAGCGGTCGAGGTCGACCCGGCCGCCGTGCCGGGTCACGTTCTCCTCGGCCAGCTCCACCAGCGGCCGGGCCAGTTCCCGGGTGAGCGGCACCGTCCGGCAGGTGATGCCCGCCTCCCGGACCCGGCGCCGCTCGCTGCGCACCGAGACCCGGCGCTTGCTGGTCATCCGGTCCAGGTAGTCGTCGAAGCCGGTCCACGGCCCCTCCAGTGCCCACCGCGGCGTCAGCGGGAAGCGCCGGTAGCCGCGCTCGCGGAGGAGGCCGACCAGCACCCTCTCCCGCTCGTCCACGCTCGGCCAGCAGACCGAGGCGGCGCCCTCCGAACGCCCCCACTCCTCCAAGGAGTCGACCACGGCGGCGAGTTCGGCCGGACCGGCGCCGCCGGGCCGGTGCGCGACCCGGCTGTCGTACCAGCCGCCGGCCAGCAGGGTCGGGAACAGCGGCTCCCCGCGCGGCTCGGGGATCTCCAGCAGGACGTCGGGGCGGCACAGGTCCTCGGTGCAGTCGCGGCCGAAGAGCCAGCCGGCCGTTCCCGCCACCGCCGTGCCGTCGCGGTCGACCAGGGCGGCCCGGGCGTCGCGCAGGCCGCCGCCGTAGGTGCCGGGACCGACCTCCATCCAGCCGGGCAGCAGGAAGAGGTCCCGCTCGCCCAGCAGTGTCACCCAGGACCGGGAGGGAACCTCCTCGATCCTCAACAGACTTGCCCGCACAGTGTGTTCGGGTTGCAGTGCGGTCATGTCGCCTCCTCCGGGCCGCGATGGCCGGCCGGGGCGCCGTCCACCTGGCCGGCCCGCAGCGGGAGTTCCTGCGGTACGCCGGCGGCGGCGGCCAGCGCCGGTGCCATCCGCCGCTCCCACTCCCCGGCCAGCTCGGCCGGCGGAGCTCCGGAGGAGGACCGCACCGACCCCGGGCAACTCGCGGCACCACAGCGGCAGTCGAACTCCCACGGCTCGTCGTAGCGGAAGGTTCGGTAGTCCCCGGTCACCTCCTCGCCGGCCCGGATGTCCCGGACGGCGAGGCCCGCCGCGAGGCCGTGGTCCAGGACCGTGGCCTCGCAGGAGTGGTTGAGCAGGTGCGCGCCCCGGCAGGGCAGCAGCAGGCTCCGGTCGGCCAGCCGGTAGCCGAACTCGTCCAGCCAGTCGACGACCCGGGGTGAGAGGGTGAGCTGTTCGCCGGCGTCCCAGGTCCGGCACTGCGGGCACGGTCCCCACAGCACCGTGCCCAGCGGGATGTCGCGCAGCGCGACGAGACCGGTCCCCGCGACCGCGCTGAAGCCGGGGTGGAGAGCGGAGTGCAGCATCAGCCGATCCCCAGGATCTGCTCCAGCTGCCGCTCGACCTCGGCGACCGACCCGTCCTCCCGGCCCACCACCAGATAGCGCCACTTGCCGTCCACGGCACGGGTGTCCGCCGTCAGCACGGCCCGGGCGTCCGCCGCGGGGTCGGCGAGTCCGGCCGCCGCGAGCTTGGCGGCGGCGCTCGCGAAGTCCAGCCCGTCCGGGCCGATCCTGACGTCCGCCCGCCAGTGCACCGGGGAGTCCCCGGGCCGCAGCCGGCGCGCCAGCTCCTCCAGGTAAGTGCCGCCGGTGCGGCGGACGTTGGCCTCGGTGACGACGTAACCCCCGTCGTACACACCGCAGTCGACGTCGTAGATGCCCCGGTAGCCCTGCCCGTGCAGCCAGCCGCCGATGGCCTCGGCCGCACCGCGCAGCTGCTCGTGGTACGGGCCCTCGGCGGCCGGGGTCACCATGCCGGTCCAGGCGTTGTTCACCGTGCGCTGGTCGCAGCTGTAGAAGTCGGTGGGGCCCCGGTCGTCGATCTCCAGTTCCATGCTCGGCGTCGCCGTGAACGGCAGGAACTCCTCGTACACCCAGCCGCAGTCGCGCGCGGGCTGCCCGGCCACGGCGTCCAGGACCTGCCGCTCGACCGACGCCGGCCCGTTCGCCCGGATCACGGTGTTGCCGAAGCCGTTGGAGCCACGGTTGGTCTTGATGATCGCGCCCGGCCGGTCGGCCAGGAACTCCACCAGGGCGGCGGCCAGTTCGGCCGGGGTCTCGGCGAATCCGCCGTCCGCGACCGGCAGCCCCAGACCGGCGGCGGTCCGGCGGAAGCCGTCCTTGGTGTTGATCAGCCGCAGCGCCTCGAGGGTGCTGTCCTCCGGTAGCCGGGTGTACGGCAGCACCCGCACCCCGGTGCGGCGGCCGAACTCCAGCACCGGACCGTCCAGCACGAACGGCTTCAACTCCGGCCGCTCGGCGATCCGTCCGGTGGCGCCCAGGTCGGCGGCGACCTCCAGCGCGTGCACCCCGCGGACCTCCGGCGGGGCGACGATGTCGACCCGGTCCACGTCCAGGCCGACCATCTCGGCCACGTAGTCGCGGAAGGCCGGGGTGCACGGCGCCAGCATCACCACGCAGTCGCCCGGCCGGGCCTGCCAGAGCTTGCGCGGGGTCGCGGCGGCCATCGCCCGCCGGTAGGCGTCCGTCGGCTGCTCGGCCATGATCTCGCTGACGATGTTGGCCAGAATCGTACGACTCGGTTGCTCGCTCACTCAGTTCGCCTTCCGCTTCGCTGTGAACAGGGCGTGTCCCGCGTACATCCAGACCACGTCGACCTCGACGAAACCGGCCTCGCGCAGCCAGTCCAGGTGCTCGGCCACCGAGGACGGCTTGTCGACCGGGTCCGGGCCGGGCAGCCGGTAGTGGTTCCACTCGGTCCGCTCGAACGCGACGGCCGCCTCGTCGCCGCCGAACTGCTCCTCGGACGCGCGGCGCACCGCCTCCTCCCAGTGGTCGCCCGCGAGCGTGCGGGCGGTGGCACCGGCGGGCTCCACCAGGTCGGCCATGACGAAGACGCCGCCCGGCGCGAGCATCGCGTGGATGTCCCGGTAGAGCAGCCGCTTGCCCTCGCCGTCGAGGTGGTGGACCGCCAGCGAGGTCATCACACCGCCGTAGCCGACGCCGGTGCGCCACAGCCGGTCCTCGATGTCCGCCTCGACGCTGTCGTGCCGGTCGGCGAACGGCTCCAGCCGCTTCGCGGTCAGGGCCAGCATCTCGGGGGAGCGGTCCAGCACGGTGACCCTGGCCTCCGGGTCGCGGCGCAGGTACTCCTCGGACAGCCGCCCCTCGCCGCAGCACAGGTCGAGGACGTGCGGGACGGGGATGCCGGCCAGCAGGTCGCACACGGCGGCGGTCTGCTCCGCCCGGCGCGGGACGAAGGCGTCCCCGTACTTGCTGAACACCTCGGTGTCCGAGAGCTGCCAGGTGTCCGCGGGGGACGTGTCGGTCATGATGCCTCCATCGGTTCGAGAATCCGCTGTGCGCACAGCCATTGGGCGAGCCGCCCGCACTCCCGCGGCACATCGTGCGGCGTGGGACGGTTCGTGAGCGCCGCTTCCAGCCAGTCGCGGGGGACCGGGCCGTCGGCGAAGTCCGCGGCGTGGCCCAGCGCGGCGACGGTCAGCCGCCCGGGACCGGCCGGTGACCACAGCACCGGTGCCGTCGACTCGCGGCGGACGGAGCGCGGCTCGGTGCCGGTCCGGTCCGGCGGGGCCGGCCGCATGCCGAGCGCGGTCAGCCGCGCGAGCAGGGCGGCGTCGTCCCCGGTGGACCGGACGTGCTCCCGGTAGTCGGCCAGCCAGTCGGCCGGGACCTCGCCGTGCAACCGGTCGCCCCACAGCGGGAGGAGCTTCGCCTCGACGTCCAGGGTCCGGGTGTACGAGGCGATGTTCAGCGCGACGGACGGCTCGTGGGTCTCGCCCACGTGCCAGATGCCGCTGCGCCAGAAGAAGCCGCCGCCGGTGGTGGCGGTGAGGACGTGGCCGTGCTCCACCACCGAGCGGCGGTCGAGGTCCGGCAGGTACTCCTCCGGGAGTTCGGACTCGGGTTCGACGTCCTCGCGCACCGTCGTCCCGGCCGGCACCCAGTCCGTGCCCCGCCAGAAGTGCATGCTCTTGCGGCCCGCCAGGACGAGGTGGAGGTTGGTGCAGCCCTCCCGGTGGATGCCGCCCGGGGTGTTGCGGTAGGCGCCGTGGAACACCTCGACCTCGACGTGGCCGGGCGGCAGTCCGAGCCGCCAGAGGTGGGGTGCCAGCAGCTCGACGACGGCGCGGAACAGCGTCCGGTCCTGCTCCTGCACGGCGCGGGCGTAGACGAAGCGGTCGTCGTCGGGGTCGAAGGTGTGCCGTCGGCCCAGCCAGGCGGCCGGTCCGGCGGCGTCCGCGCCGGTGGTCGGCCAGGCGTCGTGGTCCACCACCGGTTCGCCGTTGACGTGCAGCTTCACCTGGTCGGCGCGCAGGCCGGCCGCCTCGGCGGCGAAGGTGCGGGTGAGCGCGGACCAGGCCAGGCCGGCGGTCAGCTCGGGCGCGGACCAGGAGAGTGCTGAGGTGACGCCCCCGGGGTCGGCGAAGGAGACGGAGCCGGGGCCGCGTGCGGGTGTGGACCGGGACGCGAGGTCCTCAGTCATCGGTCGGGTCCTCCTCCGTGGCTGTGGTCGTGGCTGTGCTTGTCGCTGTCGCTGTCGTTGCCGCAGCCGCTGTCGGTGCCGTGGTGGTCGGCGCTTCCGCGACGCGCGGCGGGTAGGGGTGGCGCTCGCCCCACGGGTCGGTGACGACGTGCGTGCCGTCGGTCCCGTCCTCGCCGGGCTCCAGGTACGAGGGGCCGATCGGCACCTTCCCGTGGCCGCCGGGGATGTCCAGGACGTAGGTGGGCTGGCAGGTGCCGGAGACCCGTCCGCGCAGCCGCCGGACCAGCTCCTGGCCCTCGGCGATGCTGGTGCGGAAGTGGCTGGTGCCCTGGGCGAGGTCGCCGTGGTGCAGGTAGTAGGGCTTCACCCGGTTGGCCACCAGGGTCCGGAACAGTCCCTCCAGCGCCTCCGGGGTGTCGTTCACCCCGCGCAGCAGCACGGTCTGGCTGAGCAGCGGGACACCGCCCCGGTTCAGCCGCCGCAGCGCGCCGCGCGCCGCCGTGCCGATCTCCTGGCTGTGATTGGTGTGGACCACCACCCAGACCGGGGTCTCGGTCGAAAGGGCGTCCACCAGCTCGTCGGTGACCCGGTCGGGGTCGACCACCGGCACCCGGGTGTGGAAGCGGATCACCTTCACGTGCTCGATCGCGTCCAGGGCCGCCATGATCGGGCGGAGCTTGGTGGGCGCGATGATCAGCGGGTCGCCGCCGGTGAAGATGACCTCCCACACCTCCTCGTGGGCCCGGATGTAGTCGAGGGCGGCCTCCAGTTCGGCCTGGCCGAGCATCCCCTCGCCGGGGCCGACCACCTCGCGGCGGAAGCAGAAGCGGCAGTAGACCGGGCACAGGTGCATCGGCTTGAGCAGCAGCCGGTCCGGGTAGCGGTGGGTGATCCCCTTGACCGGGGTGAAGGGGTCGTCGCCGATCGGGTCGGCGCGCTCCTCCGCGGTGATCAGCAGTTCGGCCCCGGTGGGGACGAACTGTCTGGCGACCGGATCGTCGACGTGCGTGATCCGCTCCTGGATCACCCCGGTGATGCTCACGGCGTACCGCTTCGCGACATCGCGGAGCTCCGGCAGGCTCTCCTCGTCGACGAGGCCGTTCTCCAACAGGGACTCGGTGGTCCTGATTGTGCGGGGACGATTACGCATGGCTCCGCCTGTCCTGTGCGGTTTCATGGATTCAATGCCAGCGCCCGTAACAATGACCGGCTGTTCTCAATGACGTGTTCTTCTGGACGCACATTTCCCGTTCGTGCGGGTGCGCTTCTACTGTCCGGTATTTCAGCGCGCGGTCCGGACGAGCAACCGCCCGGGGTGGAGTCGTTCGTCCGGGTCCTCGGGCTGTCTCGTCACCGTGGTGGCGAGCGCGAGATCGCGGTCGGGCTCGTACGCCATGACCACGCCCCAGCTGCCGCAGTGGCCCCACCACCGCCCCGGCCCCAGCGGGATCCGGTAGATCCCCATGCCGCGCCCCTCCGCGCCGCGCGCCGCGACGGGCGCCAGCATGGTCGCGAGCGTGGTGGGCCGCTCGAAGACCCGGCCGCGGAACAGCGCCCGGACGAACGCGGTGAGGTCGGACATCGTCGAGACCAGTCCGCCGCCGCCCCAGAGGTCGCAGGACGGATCGACGGCGAGCAGGTCGGTGCCGGACACGTACTGGTGCGCGCGGTCCGCACCGGCCCCGGGGGTGGGCTCCAGCGACTCCAGGTGGACGGAGTCCAGGCCCAGTTCCCGGAGCGGCAGCAGCTCGCGGTAGGCGGCGGCGAGCGGCCGCCCGGTGACACGTTCGAGCACCTCGCCGAGGATCACGTAGCCGGTGTCGGAGTAGTGGAACTCCTCGCCCGGGTGGGAGAGTCGGCGCCCGTGCTCGACCGCCCAGCGCACCTGCTCCAGACGGCTCCACCGGTGGCCGGGGTCGGCGAAGGCCTCCGCGTCGTAGGCGGGATCGCCTCCCCAGTCGTACAGGCCGGCCGTGTGCTGGAGCAACTGGCGCACGGTCATCAGGGCCGGTCGGTAGCCGCCCTCGGCGAGTGCTCCGAGGACCGCCTCGGAGGCCAGCGCCGAGACCGGTTCCTCGAGCCGCAGTTCGCCCCGCTCCGTCAGCCGCAGCACCGCGGCCGCGGTGAAGGTCTTGGTGACCGAGGCCACCCTGACCGCCGCCGTCGGCCGCAGTTCGCGACCGGTGGCGGCGTCCGCGACGCCGCTCGCCCCGGCCCAGTGCCAGTCCTCGCCGCGCAGGGCGGCCAGGACGCCGGGCTGGCGGGGGGTCGCGGCGTGGCCGGCGCGGAGTGCCTCCGCGAGGCCGCGGGGCGCCGCCGGCCGGGTCGGCCCGCGGGCCGCACGGTCGGAACGACTACTTCCGTTTGATCGCACACTCCTCACCCCCATGCCCGATGTGAAAGACCCACCCCCGTGGACGTGCTCGCCGGTACGGCAATAACGATCAAGGGCATCCGGAGTTCGACGCTCTGTGTCCGGATCACCCAGCGGCAATACTCGCATCCCGACTCTGCCATGACAACAGTGCCTGGGGGCCCCATTTCACGACCGATCCCGAGCTGTGCATTTTGCCGATGAATGGTGGATGAAGGGTGATTCCTTTATCGTCGCGGACGGTGGCGACGTCCTCCGGACGGACCACGCCGGTCGTGCGACCGGACGAAGGTCGTGAGGGTGGGAAGGGACGTCCGGCGGCGGGCCCGTCGACGCCGCCGACGTACCGCAGCGGAACCGCAGAGGGAGAGCGACATGACCCGGAACACCGGACCCGCGCCCGCCGAACCGTCGGTCCGGCAGGCCAACGCCGACCTCCTCGGCCGCCTCCCGTTCGACGACACGCAGGACCACGAGGACGCCCGCCGCGGCTTCCTCGGCACCGCCGCGGACCCGCTGATCCGCAGCGGCGACCGGGTGGTGTGGGACCTCGCCGCGTACGGCTTCCTGGAGCGGGACTGCCCCGACACCGTGAACCCCAGCCTGTGGCGCCAGAGCCGCCTGGCGGCCGACCACGGGCTGTTCGAGGTCGTCGAGGGCGTGTACCAGGTACGGGGCTTCGACCTGTCGAACATGACCGTCGTCGAGGGGGAGCGGGGCGTCCTGGTCGTCGACCCCCTGATCTGCGCCGAGACCGCCGCCGCCGCGCTCGCCCTCTACCGCGCCCACCGCGGCGACCGGCCGGTCAGCGCGGTGCTCTACACCCACAGCCACGTCGACCACTTCGGCGGTGTGCGCGGCATCGTGAGCGAGGAACAGGTCGCCGACGGCCTGCCCGTGATCGCCCCCGAGGGGTTCCTGGAACACGCGGTCAGCGAGAACGTCTACGCCGGCACCGCGATGGCCCGGCGCGCCGCCTACATGTACGGCGCGGCGCTGCCCAAGGGCGAACGGGGACAGGTCGGCGCCGGGCTGGGGCAGACCACCTCCACCGGGACCGTCGGCCTGATCCCGCCGACCCTGTCCGTCACCCGCACCGGGCAGACCGAGGTGATCGACGGCATCCGGGCGGTCTTCCAGCTCACCCCGGGCACCGAGGCGCCGGCCGAACTCAACATCCACTTCCCCGACCACCGGGCGCTCTGCCTGGCCGAGAACGCCACCCACAACCTGCACAACCTGCTGACCCTGCGCGGCGCGCAGGTGCGCGACCCCCGGGTGTGGGCGCACTACCTCACCGAGGCCGTCACGCTCTTCGCCGACAGCACCGACGTCGCCTTCGCCTCCCACCACTGGCCGACCTGGGGACGCGACCGCGTGGTGGCCTTCCTGACCGAGCAGCGCGACCTGTACGGCTACCTCCACGACCAGAGCCTGCGCCTGATCAACCAGGGCCTCACCCCGCTGGAGATCGCCGAGCGCATCCAGCTGCCGCCCGCCCTGGAACGGGCCTGGCACGCCCGCGGCTACTACGGCTCGGTCAGCCACAACACCAAAGCCGTCTACCAGCGTTACCTGGGCTGGTTCGACGGCAACCCGGCCCGGCTGTGGGAGCACCCGCCGACCGGGGCCGCCCGGCGCTACGTCGAGTTCATGGGCGGTGCCGAGGAAGTGCTGCGCCGGGCGCGGCGGTCCTTCGCCGAAGGGGACTTCCGCTGGGTCGCCCAGGTCGTCAACCACGTGGTGTTCGCGGACCCCGACAACTCCGAGGCCCGCGCGCTCCAGGCCGACGCGCTCGAACAGCTCGGCTACGGCAGCGAGAACGGCACCTGGCGCAACTTCTACCTGACCGGCGCCCTCGAACTGCGCCACGGCCCGGTCGGCACCCCCACCGAGACCGACACCGCCGACTTCATGGCCGCCCTAACCCTCGGCCAGCTCTTCGACGCCGCCGCGATCCGGGTGGACGGCCCGCGCAGCTGGTCCGCCGACATCACCGTGCGGTGGAACCTCACCGACAGCGGCCCGGTCACCCTGCGGCTGCGCAACGGCGTCCTCACCCACACGGCCGGCGACGGCCCGGCCGTCGGCACCCCGGACGTGACCGTCACCCTCGCCGAGGCCGACCTGCGCGCCCTCCTGACCGGCGCCGCCACGGCGGAGGAGCTCCTCGCCGACGGGCGGGCCGAGGCCACCGGCGACCTGGGCCGGATCGCGGAACTCCTCGGCCACCTCGACGACCCGGACCCGGGCTTCGCGATCGTCACCCCCTGAGCGTGCCGCCGGCACCGGACCGGCGGGAGGCCGGTCCGGTGCCGGCGGCACGCGGGGTCGTACGGTGCGGTGGGTGCGGGGTCACGCGGTGCGGTGGGCGTCCTCGGCGAGGACGGGGTGGGCGAACGGCTGCCCGGCCGCGTAGCGGGCCAGTTCGTCGGCGGCCGCGGCGGCCATCCGGTGCAGTTCGCGGCCCAGGGAGCCGGCGATGTGGGGAGTGAGCACCACGTTGGGCAGGTCGTAGAGCGGGGAGTCGGCGGGCAGCACCTCGGGCACGGTGACGTCGAGCACGGCGTCGAGGCGCCCGGAGACCAGCTCTCGGACCAGGGCGTCCTGGTCGAGGAGGGAGCCGCGGGAGGTGTTGATCAGGGTGGCACCGTCGCGCATCAGGGCGAGCCGGCGGCCGTCGATCAGGTGACGGGTCTCCGGGAGTTCGGGGGCGTGCACGCTGACCGTGTCGGAGGCGGCGCAGAGTTCGTCCAGCCCGACCAGGCGCGCGCCGAGTCCGGCGGCCTCCGCCTCGTCCACGTACGGGTCGTGGAGCAGCAGGTCGAGGTCGTGCGTGCGCAGCAGTTCGAGCACCCGGCGGCCGATCCGGGAGGCGCCGACGATGCCGACGGTGCGCCGGTAGTTGCCCGCGTCGGGGTAGCCGCGCTGCCAGTCGTGCGGGGTGCCGCGGCGGTCGCGGTAGTCCTCGCGGATCCGCAGGAACCGCTTGTTGGCGAGCAGGACGGCGGCGACGGTGTACTCGGCGACCGGCAGGGCGTTGGCCCAGGCGGCGGAGGTGACCCGCAGGCCGCGTTCCCAGCAGGCGTCGGTGATGTGGTGCTTGACGGACCCCGCCGCGTGGATGACGGCGCGCAGCCGCGGGGCGGCGGCGAGGACGCCGCCGTCGATCGCCGGGCAGCCCCAGCTGGAGACGATGACCTCGGCCCCGGCGAGGGCGGCCCTGGCCTCCTCGGTACCGAAGTCGTCGAGCACCAGCGCGGGGTCGAGCTCGGCGAGCTCGGTGAGGCGGGCCAGGGTGTCGGTGTCGAACAGCCGGCCGGTGAGGTCGCGGTGCATGGCGAGCACGGCGCGGGGGCGGCGGGCCGGGGGTGCCGGGTCGGCCGGTCGGGGATCGGTCATGGGCTTCTCCGGGGCGGCGGCGGGGTGGGGGACGGTCACTTGACGGCCCCCGCGGTGAGACCGGCCTTCCAGTGCCGCTGGAGCAGGACGAAGGCGAGGACGAGCGGGACGACGGCCAGCAGCGCGCCGGTGACGACCAGCGGGTAGTACTCGGGGAAGGCCCTGGTCTGGGCGTTCCAGGTGAACAGGCCGAGGCTGACCGGGAAGAGGCGGTTGTCGGAGAGCATCACCAGCGGCAGGAAGAAGTTGTTCCAGATCGCGGTGAACTGGAACAGCAGCACGGTGACGAAGCCGGGCATCACCATCCGCAGGCCGATCGACCAGAAGGTGCGCAGTTCGCCGGCGCCGTCGGTGCGGGCGGCCTCCAGGACCTCGCCGGGGATGTAGCCGGCGCAGAAGACCCGGGCGAGGTAGACGCCGAAGGGGTTGACCAGGGAGGGCAGGAAGACGGCCCAGAAGGTGTTGACGATCTCGAGTTCGGAGGCGAGCAGGTACATCGGCAGGGCGAGCGCGGTGGTGGGCACCAGCACACCGAGCAGGACCAGGCCGAACAGCGTCTCCTTGCCGGGGAAGGAGAAGACGTGGAACGCGTAGCCGGCGCCCACGCACACCAGGGCGCAGAGCACCGAGCCGATCCCGGCGTAGAGCAGGGAGTTGAGGTACCAGCGGAAGTAGATGCCGTCCCCGGCGCTCGCGAGGTCGCTCAGGTTCTGCCCGAGGTTGAGGTTGGCGGTGGTCAGGGAGCGGCCGCCGAGCAGGTCGGCCGTGGTCTTGGCGGCGGCGGTGAGCAGCCAGCCGAGCGGCAGCAGGGTGTAGGCGGTGGCCAGGACGAGCACGCCGTTGACGGCGCCCTTCGACAGCGTCCACGGACGTCGGGTGCTCATGCGCGGGCCTCCCGTACGCGCTCGGACCGGGACCGGGTGGCCCGGGTGACGGCGAAGGAGAGCCCGGCGGCGACGACGGCGAGCAGCACCGAGGAGGCGGCTGCCAGGCCGTAGTCGCCGCGCTCGAAGGCGGCGGTGTAGGCATACATGTTGGGGGTCCAGGTGGAGGTCACACCGGGTGCGGTGTTGTGCAGGATCATCGGCTCGGTGAAGAGCTGGAGGGAGCCGATGACGGTGAACAGCCCGACCATGGCGAGGGAGGGCCGGATCAGCGGGATCTTGATGGCGAGCGCCGTCCGCAGCGGGCCGGCGCCGTCGATGACGGCGGCCTCCAGCACCTCGCGGGGGATGGCCTGGAGCGCGGCGTAGAAGATGACCATGTTGTAGCCGCTCCACTGCCACAGGGCCATGTTGACGACGGCCGGCAGCGGGTGGCCGAGCGGGTCGGGCTGGGTGCCGAGCGCCTCGAAGGCGTCCAGCACGGGGCTGATCCCGGGGGTGTACAGGTACATCCAGATCAGCGCGGCGATGATGCCGGGCACGGCGTGCGGGATGAACAGGGCCAGCTGGAAGAACTGCTTGGCGCGGACCAGCGCGGAGTCCAGCAGCAGGGCGAGGACGAGCGCCAGGGCGGTCATCAGCGGGATGTAGAGCAGGCAGTACTGGGCGATGGTGAGGAAGCCGTCGCGGAAGGCCTCGTCGCCCAGGGCCCGGGTGTAGTTGCCGAGGCCGGTGAAGACGGTCTCGGTGCCGCCGAAGCCGAGGCCGGAGCGGTGCTCGGTGAACAGGCTGAGCTTGACCGCGTAGCCGATCGGGACGAGCGTGCAGGCGGTGAACAGGAGGAGGAACGGGGCGAGCAGGACGGCCGGCGCCCCGTACCGCCCGCGCCGCCGGGGGGCGGCGGCGCGGGGGGTGGCGGCGCGGGGGGTGCCTCCGGTGCGGGCGGCGCTCGTGGTGCTGGTGGCGCGGGTCGTCACTGGGCGACCTTCAGCCCGCGGTTCTTGAGCTCGGCGAGGGTGGACTGCTGGGCGGCGGCGAGCGCGTCGTCGATGGTGCCGGTCCTGCCCGCGACCTTGCCGAAGGCGTCCTTGACGGTGCCGTTGGTGAGCCCCATCACGGGGCCCCAGGTCCAGCCGGACTTGATCGAGTCGGCGGCGTGCGCGTAGAGGCCGTAGAGGTCCTGGCCGCCGTAGAAGTCGCTGTTGAAGGCCTTCGCGGCGGTGGGGACGAGTTCGGTGGCGGCGGGGTAGGTGGAGGAGGTGCCGGAGGCGATCCGGGCCTTGATGCCCTCGGGGGTGGTGGTCGCCCAGGCGGCGAACTCCACGGCGGCCTTTGCCTTCTTGCTGTCCTTGGAGACGGCGAAGGTGGTGCCGCCGAGCATGCCGCTGGCGGGGGTGCCGTCCCAGCTGGGCATGGCGGCGACCGCCCACTTGCCGGCGGCGTCGGGGGTGGTGGCGAGGTTGGACTTCAGCACACCGCCGCCCCAGGAGGCGCCGAGGTATCCGGCGGTCTCGCCCTTCTGCAGGGAGGCGGTCCACTGCTGGCTGAACGAGGGCTGGACGCGGACCAGGTCCTCGTCGACGAGCTGCTGCCAGTAGGCGGAGACCTTCTTGGTCTCGGGCCCGGTCAGGTCGGTCTTCCAGGCCTCGCCGGAGGTGCTGAACCAGCGGGCCCCGTTCTGCCAGGCCATCGCCTCGAAGGTGGTGGGGTCGTCGGGGAAGAAGGTGGCGATCCGGGTGTCCGGCTGGGCGGCCTTGAGCTTCTGGGCGGCGGTGCGGAACTCGTCCCAGGTCTTGGGGACGGTGATGCCGGCCTTCTCGAAGAGGTCCTTGCGGTAGTAGAAGGCCTGCGGTGCGGCGTCCAGCGGCAGCGCCCAGGTGCGGCCGCCGAGCGAGGTCAGCTCGGCGGCCTGCGGCAGGTACTTGGCCTTGAGGTCCTGGCCGACGAGCTTGGAGATGTCCTGGACGGCGCCCTGGCTGACGAAGTCCGGCAGCTGCGGGTACTCGACGTTGAACACGTCGGGGGCGTTGCCGGCCTTGACGGCGTTGGAGAGCTTCGCGTAGCCGCCGGCGTTGCCGGCCGGGATCTCCTCGAAGGTGATCCGGATGTTCGGGTGGCTCGCGTTGAAGGCCTCGACGACCTCCTTGGTGCCCTTGGCCCAGCCCCAGAAGAGGAGGTCGACGGGCTTGCCGTCCTCGGCGGAGGCGCTGGAGGTCGACCCGCCGCCACTGCTGCCGCAGGCGGCCAGGAGGGTTACGGAGAGCGCGACGGCGGTGGCGGCGGCGGTGGCACGAAGGGCTCTGCGGCGGGGGAACGCGGACGAGCGCATGGCACGGCTCCTCGGAGGGGGAAGTCACGGTCCGGTGGGTCGGCCAGTCACGGACTCGTGGAGGGTGGGGGCGGCTGGCAGCCATCCTGAGCAGCTTGCCGATCGGAGTCAAGAGATGTAGATCGAATGATCTGATCCGATCGAATGGACGAATCGGTCGGATCGGCCCATCCGGCGTCTCCGACCTGCGCCGATGATGATCGCGAGGGGTCCGCGGCAGCAAGGTCACAATCCGATCAACCAGTTCATTTGATCCGTGAGTCTTGACGAATGATCGGTCGATTCCTAGATTCCGGCCAGGGATCCCACCCGCTCCCGGCCGCCCGACGAAGGACACCAGCTGATGCCACTGCCCCCGGAGGACCGACACCTCAGCCCCCGCACCGGCTGGACCAGGGCGCACTGGGAGGCCGTGGCCGACGGACTGCTCACCGCCGTCCGCCCCTACGCCAGCCCCGGCCGGGCCCTGATCGACCTCCCCGGGACCGGCCCCAGCTGGTCCGGGCGCCGCTCCGACGGCCTCGAGGGCTACGCCCGCACCTTCCTGCCCGCTGCCCTGCGGATCGCCGGCGCCGACGGCGAAGACCCGCACGGCCTGCTGGACGCCTACGCGCGCGGACTCGACACCGGCACCCGCACCCCCACCGCCGAACGCGGACTCACCGACGGCGACCCGGAGTCCTGGCCCCTGATCACCGACCGGGGCCAGGCCATGGTCGAGGCCGCCTCGATCGCCTTCGCCCTCCGGCTCACCCGGCCCTGGCTCTGGGACCGCCTCGACGCCCCGGTCCGCGACCGCGTCGGCCGCTGGCTGGCCGACGCCCTGCACCGCACCCCCAACGACAACAACTGGTGGCTGTTCCCGCTCTCGGTCGGCGGCTTCCTCGCCGAGGCCGGCATCGAGGAGCGCGCCGCCGACACCGCCGTACGGCGCGGCCTGGAGCGGATCGAACGATTCCACCTCGGCGACGGCTGGTACACCGACGGCCGTCCCCGCGCCTTCGACCACTACAACGGCTGGGCCCTGCACCTCTACCCCGTCCTGCACGCCCACCTCGCCGCCGACCGCGCCCTGCTGGACGAGTACGGCTCCCGGCTCGCGGCCCACCTCGCCGACCAGGCCCACCTGTTCGGCGGCGACGGTGCTCCCGTCCACCAGGGCCGCTCCCTCACCTACCGCTTCGCCGCCACCGCGCCGCTCTGGGCCGGCGCCCTCACCGGACACACCCCGCTCGCGCCCGGCACCACCCGCCGGATCGCCTCCGGCGCGCTGCGCCACTTCGTCGACCGCGGTGCGATCGACGACCGCGGCCTGCTCACCCTCGGCTGGTACGGACCGGAACCACGACTCGTCCAGCCGTACTCCGGCCCGGCCTCGCCGTACTGGGCCGGCAGCGGCTTCCTCGGCCTGCTGCTCCCGCCCGACCACCCGGTCTGGACCTGCCCCGAGCAGCCCGCCCCGGCGGAGGAGCGCGACACCGTACGGACCCTGGCCGGGCCGAACTGGCTGGTCCAGTCGACGGCGGCCGACGGCCTGGTCCGGCTGCACAACCACGGCAGCGACGACCAGCCGGCCGACCACGTCCGGCCCGACGACCCGCACTACGCCCGCCTCGCCCACTCCACCGCGACCGGTCCCACCCACGACGGCCCCGCGGACAACCACTTCGCCCTGCTGACCGACGGTGCGGCGAGCGAGCGCGGCCGGATCGAGCCCGTCGGCTGCGGCCCGGACTGGGCGGCCTCCCTCAGCCGCCCCCGGGTCCGCGGCGCGGAACTCGCCGGAGTGACGGTCACCACCGTCACCCTGGTGCACGGCGCCGACGAGGCACGGGTCCACCTGGTCGCCGGCGCGGCCCCCGGCACCGGCGTCCGCCAGACCGGTTGGGCCGTCGCCGGCCGGACCGCCGGGCCGGGCCCCGGGACCGCACCGCAGCCGGGCGCCCGCGCCTCGGCCGACGGCGGACGCCTCGTCAGCGAACTCACCGGGCTGCACGGCTTCACCGGGGCCGCGCTCCTCACCGTCCCGGGCGGCACCGCCTTCGGCCCCGAGGCGGCCGTGCCGGTGCTCGACGGAGTCCTCGACGGAGTCGGGAACGGAGTCGGCGATGTCGGCGAAGGACTTGTCGGCGGAGGACTTCTCGGCGACGACGCCCCCGACGCCGGCGGCGCCCTGTTCGCCTGCGCGGCGCGCCTCACCGGCACCGCCGTCCTGCCCCCGCTCCGAGTACGGCTGGAGGCGACCGGGGCCGGGGCGGGGGGCAGGGCCGACGGCACCCGGCAGCTGAGCCTGACCTGGCCGGACGGCACCACCCACCGGATCGGCATCGGACCAGGCATCGTCTCGGTCTCGGCCCCCGTCTCCGTCAGCCACCGCGGTTAGGACCGCCATGCCCCTCGCCCTCTCCACCCTCGGCCTGCCCGGCACCCCCCTCGACCGGGTCGTCGGGCTGGCCGCCGACCACGGCTGGCACGGCCTCGAACTGCGCTGCGCCTCCGACCAGCCGGTCCGGCTCAAGCTGAGCGCGCCGCAGCGCAGGGCCGCGGCCCGTACCCTCGGCCGGGCCGGGCTGGTCCCGGTCGCCCTCGCCTCCTACATCGGCGTGGCCGCGCCGGGACCGGACGAACCGGTGGTCGCGGATCTGCTCGCGCACCTGCGGCTCGCCGCCGACCTGGGCTGCCACCGGCTGCGGGTGTTCCCGCACGGCGGTCCCGGCGCCGGCGCCGCCGCCGACGCCAGGGCGGTCCGCCGACTGCTGGAGGTGGCCGACCACGCCCGGTCGCTGGGCGTGCGGATCCTGGTCGAGACGCACGACTCGCACCGGTCGGCCGGCGCGCTCGCGGCCCTGCTCGACCAGGTCGGCCACCCCGCCGTCGGCGCGCTGTGGGACCTCCTGCACACCTGGCTCGCGGGGGAGAACCCGGCCGAGACCCATCGGCTCCTCGGCCGCCACCTCGGCTACGCGCAGGTCAAGGACGTCGCCTCGGCGGACGACCTCACGCCGGTCGCCCTCGGCGGGGGCGTGCTGCCGATCGCGGACTGCCTGCGGCTGCTGCCCCGGGACGGCTGGATCGCCTGGGAGTACGAGACACCCTGGCACCCCCGCGCCGCGCCGCTCGCGCCCCAGCTCGGCGCGGGCCGCAGGTATCTGGCGGCGCTGATCGGCCGTTGAGCGGTGGGCCAGGGCCACGGGGTGTCGGCGCCGGTGGGTTCGACCCCGTCGGAACGGTGTCGTTCGCACAGCCTCCTGCTCCTGCTCCTGCTCCTGGGCCGCACGCGCACCCGTCGGCCGAGGCCGTCGGTCGTCCTACGGCTCGGGCGGCACCGCCGACGCGGGCAGGTCGAGAAGGCGGGCAAGGGCGGCGGCGACCGGATCAGCGTGTTCGGGCATCCGCTGACGGGCCCAGGCGGTCGCCAAGGCGAGGAAGCCGGTCAGGTCGCGCTCGACGCCGGCGAGCAGGTGGCGGAGTTCGGTGACGGGCAGCTCGATCACCGGGCTGCCGCTCTGCTCGGCGTTGACGGTGAGCCGGACGGTGTCGCCGAGACGTTCTGCGATCGGGGACACGGGCTCGTGGCCGAACCCGAGCAGGTTGCCGCCGTCGACGAAAGCCTGCCAGTCGCGCCAGTCCTCCAGTCCGTCGCAGCAACTGGGCAGGAAGACGACCCCCGTGCGGTGGTCGGTGACTCGCAGGCCGCCGGCCGCGTAGAGGTCGTCGAAGGTCAGCAGTCCGTGCAGCAAGGATGCGAGCGGGTCGGTCGGCCGCGGCGGCCGGTCACCGTCGGGGTCGATGTCGTTGCAGCCGATGATGTGCGTCATCGCCGTCCCGACCTCGGCGGGTGAGAGCTCGCCGTTCAGGGGCAGGAAGGCGAACGGCTCGACTCCGGCGACAGGCCACAGGTCGAAGCCCTCGGGGGTGTTGATCTCCAGGACAGGCTGCATCGCGATCACCTGGGGGAGTGTTCCGCAGTCCTGCCCGGATCGCCTCTCGATTACGCCGCCGGGCGTCCCGCTCCTACGGAGTCGCGGCCAGGGCTCCGCAGGAGGTGCGGGTACGGAGGGTGGGGAGGAGGGCCACGCGGTGGACCGGGAGGTCGGAGCCGCCCGTGAGCCGGCGCAGCAGCAGGTCGAACGCCGCCCCGCCCACCGCCCGCTTGGGCGGGGCGACGGCGGTCAGCGGGGGAGCGGCGAGGGCCGCGAACACGTCGTCGTAGGCGATCAGTGCCACGTCCTCGGGCACCCGCAGCCCGCGGGCGCGCAGCAGCGGCGGCAGTCGGATCGCGTCCTGGTCGTTGTGGACGAGGACCGCCCGGGTGCCGGTCGCGACGGCTTCGGCGATCCGGTCGGCGAGCGGGGCGGCGTCGGTCTGCGTCCCCTCGGCGGTGGAGGTGTCCAGTACCGGGAGCTGCGGCAGGCCGAGCAGCCGGGTGCCCTCGTGGTAGCCGGTCCGCACCTCCTCCGCCGTCCAGGAGTCGCCGCGGGCGGCCAGCAGAACGCTGTCGTGGCCCAGGTCGGCGAAGTGGCGCAGCGCGCGCAGGACGCCGTGGCGGTGGTCCGAGCCGACGGTGTCCAGCCGGGAGCCGGGACCGTCCGGGGTGGGGGAGCGCCGTTCCAGCAGGACCGCCGGGACCGGCAGGCCGTCGAGCCAGTCGCAGGCGGGGGAGTGCCGGCCGGGGAGCAGGTTCGGGGCGAGCAGCAGGCCCTGGGCCCCGGACTCCAGCAGCCGTTCGACCTGGACCGGGTCGTTGCCGGCCCGGTAGGGCGCGATGCCGAGGACCAGCCGGGCGCCTGCCTCGGCGGCGGCGGCGCGGGCACCGGCGATCACCTCGTCGAAGTACGAGCCGACCGAGGGGACCAGCAGGCCGACGGTGCGTCCGGCGCCCGGGCCGCCGTCGTGGTCCGGCGCCCGCTCGGGGCCGGGGTGGTCGAGCGAGACGAACCCGTGCGAGCGGACCAGTCGGCCGGCCTCCGCCAGTGCGGCGATGTCGCGCCGTACGGTGACGGCGGGAATGCCCAGGCGGTCGGCGAGGTCCTTGAGCCGTACCTGGCCGCCGAGATCACCGACCGCCGTGACGATCAGCCGGCGCCGCTCCTCCCTGGACATGGCCATCCACTCCCTCTGTGCGCGCTTGTTCGCCCTGTGCTGTGCCGTGTGCCGCGCTGCTGTCGTGCAGTGCCGCCGGGCTGCTCGCTCCGTCTGCGAAGCGGATCAAAGGTTATCGTTCGATCGAAATTCGATCAATAGACGAGGTTCATATCGATCGATTGACCGCCCGATCATTCTGCTCATAAGGTACGGACCGGCGATCGATCGTCGATCTCGCCCATGCCCGCATCGACGGAGGCACCCATGGCCGACCGGGCCACCCACCCCGCGCTCACCCTCGACGGAGACACCTTCCTGCGGGCCGGACGCCCCCACCGGATCGTCTCCGCCGCGGTCCACTACTTCCGGATCCGCCCGGAACTCTGGTCCGACCGCCTGCTGCGCCTGCGCGCCATGGGCGTCAACACCGTCGAGACCTATGTCGCCTGGAACTTCCACCAGCCCGCACCGGGCACCGGCGACTTCACCGGCGACCGCGACCTCGCCGCCTTCGTCCGGACCGCCGGCGACCTCGGGCTCGACGTGATCGTCCGGCCCGGCCCGTACATCTGCGCCGAGTGGGAGTTCGGCGGCCTCCCGGCCTGGCTGCTGGCCGACCCCGCGCTCCGGCTCCGCCGCGTCGACGGCCCCTACCTCGCCGCCGTCGACGCCTGGTTCGACGTACTCGTGCCGGTCCTGCTCCCGCTGCTCGCCTCCGCCGGCGGACCGGTCGTCGCGGTGGCGGTGGAGAACGAGTACGGGAGCTACGGCAACGACACCGCCTACCTGGAACACCTCCGGGACGGCCTGGTCCGGCGCGGTGTCGACTGCCTGCTCTTCACCGCCGACGGCGCCGAGGACGGCTTCCAGCTCGGCGGGCGCCTGCCCGGTCTGCTGACCACCGGCACCTTCGGCTCCCGCCCCGAGGAGTCGCTGGACTGCCTGCGCCGCCACCAGCCGGTCGGCCCCCTCGTCTGCATGGAGTACTGGACCGGTTGGTTCGACCACTGGGGGACCCCGCACCACCTCCGCGACCCCGAGGAGTCCGCCGACGTCCTCGACCGGATGCTCGCCGCCGGCGCCTCCGTCAACATCTACATGGGCCACGGCGGCACCAACTTCGGCTGGTGGAACGGTGCCAACCACGACGGGACCGCCTACCAGCCGGACACCACCAGCTACGACTACGACGCCCCGGTGGGCGAGGCGGGCGAACTCACGCGCAAGTTCCACCTGTTCCGCGAGGTGATCGGGCGCCACCTCGGCCTCAATCCGCACCAGCCGCCGCCGCTGCCCGCCCGGCTCGCCCCGCAGAGCGCCCCGGTCACCGCGAGCGCCGACCTCGTGGACTCCCTGGACGCCCTCGCCACCGTCCACCACAGTCCCGAGCCCGGGCCGATGGAGAGCTTCGGCCAGAACCTCGGCCTGATCCACTACCGCACCCGGCTGCGCGGCCCCCTCGGCCACGGGGAACTCCGGATCGACGGACTCGCCGACCGCGCCCAGGCGTTCCTCGACGGCGTCCCGATCGGCGTGCTCGAACGCGACCGCCCGGACGAGGCGCTGCCGGTCACGGTGCCGGCCGGCGGGGCGGTGCTCGACCTGCTGGTGGAGAACATGGGGCGGATCAACTACGGGCCGCTGCTCCACGACCGCAAGGGCATCACCGGCGGGGTCCGGGTCGACCGGCAGTTCCAGTTCGGATGGGAGGTCCGCCCGCTCCCGCTCGACGACCTGACCGTCCTGCGCTTCGGCCCGGCGAGCACCGAGGAGGGGCCGGGCTTCCACCGCGCCCTGTTCACCGTCGACGCCCCGGCCGACGGGTTCCTCGAGCTCCCGGGCTTCACCAAGGGCATGGTCTGGCTCAACGGCTTCGCCCTCGGACGCCACTGGGAGCGCGGCCCGCAGCGCACCCTCTACGCCCCCGCGCCGCTCTGGCGGGCGGGCGTCAACGAGGTGGTCGTGCTCGAACTCCACCGGCCGGGGACCCGGATCGAGCTCCGGAACCGCCCCGACCTCGGGCCGACGGCCCCGCCGGAGGCGCCCACCGGCTGACGGCGCGCCCGCCGTCCGGCGGGCCCCGGCGGGCCTGCGGGCGGCGGCCGGTCGGTCCACGGATCGGATCCCGATCGAATGGTAGATTCCTGTCCGCGTTGGGCAGATCACCTGGCACCGACCGGAGCGAACCGCAGGGCGAACCGCAGGGAGTGACATGTCGATCTCGGCCGACGACCGCCGCACACGCATCCTCGACGCGGTGCGGAGCCTCGGATCGGTCCGGATCACCGAACTCGCCGAGCGGCTGGACATCCCCGCGGTCACCGTCCGCCGCGACGTCGCGGCGCTCGCCGAGGCCGGTCTGCTCCGCCGCTCGCACGGCTCGGTGTCCTCCGCGGCCGCCGCCACCGGCGGCGACGCCCCCGCGCGCGGCGACGGGCCCTCGATCGGACTGCTCGTCCCGGCGGTGGGCCAGTACTTCGACGAGGTCATCGCCGGGGCCCGGGCCGCCGCCGCCCGGGCCGGCGCGAGCCTGGTGCTCGGGATCTCCTCCTACGAGGCGAGCGCCGACCGCGTCCAGGTCGAGCAGTTGCTCGGCTCGGGCGCCCAGGGGCTGCTGCTCGCGCCCAACTGGACCCCCGCCGACGGCCCCGACGGCCGGGAGTGGGTCGAGGACCTCCCCGTCCCGGCCGTCCTGGTGGAACGCCGGCCGGCCCCGGGGAGCGCGGCCGAGGCGCTCGACTCGGTCGCCTCCGACCACCGCCACGGCGTGCTCCTCGCGGTGCGGCACCTCGCCGCCCTCGGCCACGGCTCGGTCGCGCTGGTCGCCCGCCGGGACACCTGGACGGCGCACGAGATCCGGGCCGGCTACGCCGAGAGCTGCGCGCTGCTCGGCCTGCCGGCGGAGCCCGTCATCGACATCGTGCGCCCGGTGGCGGACGCGGAGGACGTGGCGGACGCCCTGGCCGAGGCCCACGCGCGCGGCGTCCGGGCGGTCCTGGTCCACAACGACCAGGACGCGATCCAGCTGCTGCCGCTGCTGCGCGCCCGCGGCCTCCAGGTGCCCGGCGACCTGGCGGTGGTCAGCTACGACGACGTGCTCGCGGAGCTCGGCGCCCCGCCGCTGACGGCGGTCGCGCCGCCGAAGCGGGCGGTCGGGGCGGAGGCCGTGGCGCTGCTCCTGCGCCGGCTCGGCGGGGACGACGCGCTGCCCGTCCACCGGCTGCTGCTGCTGCCGAGGCTGACGGTCCGCGAGTCCTGCGGCGCCGCCCGGGCGAACTGACGGGGTCTCCGACCGGGCCGGCAGGAGCTGCCGGGGCACGCAGGGGCGGGCGGGGCGGTCAGGGCGGGCAGGGGCGGGCTGGAGTCAGCGGGGGCCTCACCCATACAGATCAAATGGTCAATTGACAGGTTTTTCGACCGATCATCGATCGAATGGACCTTAATGCCTTGACCCGGTCAGGTGGTCGTCCTATGGTGCGGGCGGGCGCCCACCCTCCCTCCTCCCTCCCCCACCTCGGGAGTCCCCCATGCACCTGACCGCCACACCGAGACGTGCGGCCGTCCTCGCCGCGGCCGCCTCGCTGTTCCTGCTCCCGGTGTCCGGGCCCGCACCGGCGGCCGCCGCCGAGGGCGGCACCACCCGGTACCTCGACTGCTCGGCCCCGTCGAACGGCGACGGCAGCCAGGCCGCTCCGTGGAACAGCCTGGCCACGGCCAACACCCACGTCTTCGGCCCGGGTGACCGGCTGCTGCTCAAGCGCGGCACGACCTGCACCGGCACCCTGAAGCCACAGGGATCCGGCAGCGCCGCGGCGCCCGTCACCCTGGCCGCCTACGGGACCGGGACGTCCCGCCCGGTCGTCGCCGGCAGCGCCTCCTCCACCGAGAAGGCCGCCCTCCACCTCTACAACGTCGAGCAGTGGGAGATCCGCGACCTGGAGCTCACCTTCAAGGACACCGCCGCCACCAAGCGCGAGCGCAACGGGCTGCTGGTCGAGATCGCCGACCTGCCCGACGGCGTCGGCACCCACTACGTGGTCGACGACGTCTACGTCCACGACGTCAACGGCGACGCCACCAAGTGGTCCAACGGCATCCAGTTCCGGGTCTCCGGCACCACCACCCCCACCAACTTCGACGACGTCCTGGTCCAGGGCTCCCGCATCGACAACGTCGACCGGGAGGGTCTGACCAACCGCTCCACCTGGATGTGCCGCCCCCAGTACGGCACCGGTGACGACTGCGGGACCAAGAAGAACTGGCGCGCCAGCACCCGTCTGGTCTTCCGCGGCAACACCATCAGCAACACCGGCGGCGACGGCATCGTGCTGCGCGCCGCCGACCACGGCCTGGTGGAGCACAACACCGCCTACGACCTCGCGATGCGGCCGATGGGTTCCAACGCGGGCATCTGGACCATCAACTCCGACGACAGCCTGATCCAGTACAACGAGGTCCACCACGTGCGCCGGCTCCCGGACAACGGCGACGGCATGGCCTTCGACTCGGACTACGGGAACAACCGGGCGGTCTTCCAGTTCAACCACAGCCACGACAACGAGGGCGGCTTCATGCTGTTCTGCGGGGCCTGCGGCGCGGGCTCCAGCAGCACCGGCACCGTCGTCCGGTACAACCTCAGCCACCACGACAAGGACCGCTGGCTGGCCAGCTCCGGCGAGGACAGCGCCGACCTCTACCAGAACACCGTCCACCTGCCGGCCGGCTCCACCGCGGACATCGTCCAGGACGGCTTCGGCACCACCCACGCCCGCTTCACCAACAACGTCTTCCACAACCTCGGCAGCGGCGGCTTCGACGGTCTGGACAACCAGGGCACCTACCACCAGGCCGAGTTCACCTGGGAGGCCAACACCTTCTACGGCAACCACCCGGCCAACGAGCCCGCCGACCCGGAGAAGACGACCTACGACCCGCAGTTCGTCAACGCGGGCGGCGGCGCCCCGGCGGACTACAGGCTGAGCGAGGGCTCGCCGGTCCGCGCCACCGGCACCACCGTCCCGAGCCCGGGCGGGGTGGACTACTTCGGCAACCCGCTCCCACGGGTGTGCCGTCCCGACCGCGGCTTCCACCAGGCGTCCGCGTTCGACGACAGCACCTGCGCCCCGCTCGACGCGGTCCGCAACCCCGGCTTCGAGAGCGCCGACCTCAACCCCTGGACCAGCTACGGCGGCGTCACCCTCGACACCGCCACCAAGCACAGTGGCAGCCGCGCGGTGAGGGTCGGCCCGGCCCAGGCCGCCGCCGAACAGGTCGTCCGGGTGAAGCCCGGCACCACCTACACCCTCGGCGGCTGGGGCAAGGTCTCCGCGAGCGGCACCGAACTCTCGCTCGGCGCCAAGCAGTACGACGCGGCCGGTTCCTCCGCCCGCACGCTCTTCACCGGCACCGCGTTCGCCCGGGGCACCACGACCTTCACCACCGGCCCGACCACCACGACCGCCAGGATCTACTGCTACGCCCGCGCCGGCACCGGCTACGGCTGGTGCGACGACCTCACCCTCGTCGAGAACTGACGCACCCCGCCCGACCCTCCCGGCGCCGGCCCACTCCCCGGGTCCGGCGCCGGGCCCGCCCTCACTCGTTCGGCCGGGGCCTCGCGGACCCCGGCCGCGGTCGACGTGCGGCTACCGGGGGTCGCGGCCAGAGTGAGGTGGTGAGCATCCTCGTCCTGCTCGAACCGGAACTCGTCCGTACCACGGCGGTCGGTGCGAGTACCGAGTACGTCGAGAAGGTCCGTACGGTGCACGCGGCCCGGCCCGCCCCGGGGCCGGACGGGGAGCCCGGAGACACGACCCTGTGCGGCATGGCGACCGGCCGGATGCGCCGGGACCCCTACCGGGCACCCGGCGCCGACGCACCGTGGTACCCGCCGGAGTGGAGCACCAGGGTGTGCCCGTACTGCGACCGCTCGCTCCGCAGCTGAGGTCCGCCGGCACAGCCGCACATCCGGACTCCGGGCGGCCACGACAACCCCGCTGTCAGCAGGTCGTGCCGGGCCGCACCGGGGTCAGGGCGGTCAGGTAGTTGTCCACGGCACTGTCGACGCAGGCGTTGCCGCGCCCGTACGCGGTGTGGCCGGGGCCCCTGAGAGTGAGCAGCATCCCGCCCGGCAGCTGGGCGGCCAGGCTCTGTGCGTCCTCGTACGGCGTAGCCGGATCGCCGGTGGTGCCGACGACCAGGACGGGGGGCAGGCCCGCCGCCGTGACCCGGTGCGGAACGGTCCCGCCCTTCGGCCAGGTGCGGCAGTCGAGTTCGGCGAGGGCGGTGGCGGCGCCGAAGACTCCGGACTCCTGCCGGGCGCGGTCGAGGAGGTTCCAGTAGGCCTGCGGGTCGGCGGGGTGCGGGACGTCCAGGCAGTTCACGGCCGACAGCACGGCGTCGGAGTTGTCCGGGACCGGCGCGCCGGTGCCCTCGTCACCGCTGCCGCCCGCCTCCCCACCGGCCAGCTCGGCGAGGGCCGTGCCGTTCCCGCGGTGCGCGCGGCGCAGCGCCTCGGAGAGCGGCTTCCACTGGCTCTCGGGTGTGTACATCGCCTTGGTGAGGGCGTTGTGCAACAGGTTCTGGTCCACGCGCGCGGTGCTGCCGTCGACCTTCAGCGGCTTGCGGGCGGTCGACTCGTACAGGTCGGCGACCAGTCTGCGGATGCCCTCCGGGGAGTCGGCGGGGCAGGCCCGGCCGACCACGGCGGCGCAGCCCTCGGCGTAGTCGTCGACGGCCCGGCGGAAGGCGGCGCCCGAGCGGAGGACCCGCTCCGTCCAGTCCTGGGCCGGGTCGACGGCGCCGTCCAGCACCAGCGCCCGGGCCCGCTGCGGGAAGAGTTCGCCGTACACGGTGCCCAGGTACGTCCCGTAGGACCAGCCGAGGTAGCTCAGCTTCGGGTCGCCCAGCGCGGCCCGCAGTACGTCCAGGTCGCGGGCGGCGTCCGGTGTGCCGACATGGGGGAGGATCCCGGCGCTGCGGGCCGCGCAGGCGGCGGCGGACCGGTCGGCCCCGGTGAGCAGTTCCTGACGTTCGGCCTCGGTGGTGGGCACCACAGCGTTGCGGGCCGGTCCGGCGGGGGAGGGCTCGGCGCTCTGTTCGGGACTCCCGCAGTCCACGGCGGGTTTGCTGCCCGCGACCCCGCGCGGGTCGAAGCCGACGAGGTCGAACCGGGCGCGGACGCGGTCGCCGAACGAGGCGGCCCCGCCCTCCTTGAGGTGGGCGACGCCGGATCCGCCGGGGCCACCGGGGTTGAACACCAGGGAGCCGATCCGTCCGGCCGGGTCGGTGGCGGCCGACCGGACCAGCGGAAGCGTGAAGGTTCTGCCGTCCCCCGGCTGCCGGTAGTCCATCGGCACCGTCAGGGTGGCGCACTGGAGTTCTCCGCACGCTTTCCAGGCCGGTTGCTGCCGGTAGAAGGCGGCGAGTTCCGGGCGGTCGGCCGGTTCTGCCGGTGCGACCGGGGTGACCGACGCGGAGGGGGAAGCGGTCGCGGGCGCGGAGGTGGCGGGTGGTGCCGCCTTCGTGGTCGTCCGGTCCGGGCCGCAGGCGGCCAGGGGGGCGACGACCGCGGCGGACAGGACCAGCGCGAGGGCGGCGCGGCGTGACGCGGAGTGGTTCAAGGGAGGGTGCTCCGAACGCACGAGGGCAGGCCGCGCGGGCCCGCCCGGTGAAGATCGCCGCCCGACGTGAGGGGCGGCTGTCGTCACGCTACGGCGGGCCTCTTCGGGGAGCGTCCCCCCGAGGTCGCCGCCCGGCCCCCCGATCGGCTGAACTCCGCTGCTCCCTGCGGCGTAGCAGCGATGATCACGGGGAGTGACGACGTCGAGATTCCCGGTGGGGCGTGGATTGGGCTGCCGGAGCGGTGTCGTGCACCCGTAGTGGTGGTGCTCGGAGCACGGGGCCGGGGGAGCGGGGAGGCATCGGTCATGCCATCCGATCGTCAGATTGTCTCGCGAAGAATGCTCATGCTCGGGGCCGGGTTGTCGCTGCTCGGGGTGGGCGGGTGCCACGGGAACTTCCGGGGGCCGCTGCGCGGCGAGGAAGCGGCCGCCGCCGCGGAGGGCGCGCCCTCCGCGGCGGCGGCCGTACCCGCACCCGGCGCCTCCCTGTCCCCGGTCCCGTCCTCGGTCCCGTCCGCCACGGTGAACCCCGCCCCGACCGCGTCCGCCTCCGCGTCCGTGACCCCCGGCCCGACCGCGTCCGCGCCCACGTCCGCGCCGGCGTCCACGTCCACGTCCGCGTCCGTGCCCGCGCCGAGCGGCGCCGCCTCCGCCGCGGGCACGGCCGCGCCCTCGCCGCGGGTGGTGACCGCGGCCGAGAGCCGGCCGGTCTACGAGCTCGACGCCGCGCGGAAGGTGGTCGCGATCACCGTCGACGACGGCCCCGACCCCCGGTACACCCCGGCCGTCCTGGCGCTGCTCGACCAGTACGGGATCCGGGCCTCCTTCTTCCTGATCGGCGAGAACGCCGCCGCGCACCCCGACCTGGTCCGGGAGGTCGCCGCACGCGGCCACCACATCGCGAACCACTCCTGGAGCCACCCCGATCTCAGCGGCCTCTCCGCCGCGAAGGTGCGCGACGAACTCGGCCGCACCTCCGAGCTGCTCGGGCGGCTCACCGGCAGGGCGCCGACCTGGTTCCGTGCCCCGGGCGGCGGCTGGTCGCCGACGGTGCTGAAGGTGGGCGCCGAGCTGGGGATGCGGCCGATGGCCTGGTCCGTGGACCCGCAGGACTGGGCGACGCCGGGGACGGACGTGATCACCAAGCGGCTGGAGAAGGAACTGCGGCCGGGCGCGATCGTGCTCACCCACGACGGCGGCGGAGACCGCTCGCAGACGGTCGCGGCGCTCAGGACCTTCCTGCCGCTGCTGATCGACTCCGGCTACCGCTTCACCGCGCCGCCCGGCTGACCGGTACCGGGCGCGGCCGGTCGGCCCGGGCTCCCGGCCGGCCGGGCCACCGTCCGGAGCCAGGCCCGGGCGGCCCGTGCGGAGGTCAGGTGGACCACGGTCAGGCCGGGGTGGGCGGCCAGCCGTTCCAGGGTCCGCCGCCGGTGCGCGGCGTGGCGGGCCCAGGCCCAGCGGATCGGGTGCTCCGGGTCCAGCCAGTCGCGGAAGCCCTCGCGGTTGCCGTTCCACAGTTCGCGGCGGGTGAGCGCGCGGGCCGCCGAGCGGCGCAGGACGCGCTGCATGACGGTGCGTCGGGGCAGGTCGAGCCAGACGCAGGTGTCGGCGCGGGCCCGCAGCAGGTCCCCCAGCTTGCCGGTGTACTGGTCCTCGGTGACCCAGCGCCCGGTCGCCGCGAAGGCCTCGACCTCGGACCGGAACTCGGCGCGCGGGGTCCAGCCCGGGCCATGGTGCAGCGCGTCCAGCTCGTAGCGGGGCAGGTCGAGCAGCGCGGCCAGCCGGGCCGCCGTCGTCGTCTTCCCCGCCCCCGAGATCCCGGCGATCAGCACGCGTTCCACGGTCACCACCCTAGGGGACGCGGGGACGCCGCCGGGGGCCGGCCGGGACGCCGCCGGGTTCGGCCGGGGTCAGCCGGGCTCCGCCGAGCCGGTGAGACGGAGTTTGCGCTGGGCCCGCTGGTAGAAGGTGGTGCGGCCGAGCCGGACGACGCGGGCGGCGGCGGGCAGCATGGTCACCTCGACGACGTCGCCCGGCGTGACCCGGCCGACCAGGCGACCGTCCGCCTCGACGGCGAGGTCCCCGCTGTGCGGCAGGACCTCCAGGTCGAGCCGCTCACCGCTGGAGAGGAAGACCGAGCGGTTGAACGCGGCGTGCGGCGCCACCGGGGTGATCAGCAGCCCCTCCGCGTTGGGGGAGACGATCGGGCCGCCCGCGGAGAAGCTGTACGCGGTGGAGCCGGTCGGTGTGGCGGTGACGATCGCGTCGGCGGTGTACGCCACGAAGGGCTGGCCCTGGACCCGCACGGCGACCGCCGCGGACCGGTGCCCCGGGCTGCGCAGCAGCACGACGTCGTTGAGCGCAGTCTCCTCGACCGTCCCGAAGCGCGCGTGCACCCCGGAGCGCACCTCGACGGTGAAGCGGTGGGCGTCGACGGCGTCCAGCGCGGCGGGGAGCTCCGGGATGTCGACCTCGGCCAGGAAGCCCAGCCGCCCGACGTTGACACCGAGGACCGGCGCGTGGCCCCCGGCCGCGAGCCGCATGGTGCGCAGCATGGTGCCGTCCCCGCCGAGGCTGATCAGCAGATCGGCGCTCGCCGCCATCTCCTCGGCCCCCACCGGGATGGCCTCGCAGCCGATCCGGGACACCTCCGCCGCCAGCCCGAGGACCTTGGTGCCCCGGGCCCGGCTCCAGCGGACCACGGTCTCCACGGTGGGGGCGCTGGTGCGCTCGGGATGGAGGACCAGGCCCACCGTGCCGACGAATCCCATCCGGGTCACCTCGATGTCGGCCGGGGGAACGCTGCTCCCTCCAGTCACGCACACCGGCGCGGGTGCTTCAAGCCCGGGCGCCGCCGGTCGCGGAAGCCGCGCCGGAGTCGGATGGTTGGTAGTCGGACGAGGACGTCCGACGGCTCCGGACCCGATCAGGAGGCAAGTCCGATGGACGACGACCAGCAGGACCGGGGGATCGACCCGTCCGTGCCGCCGAGCGGGGACGGCTGCGTGGAGTGCCTGGCGGGGGACGGGCCGGGGTGGTGGCTGCACCTGCGGCGGTGCGCGGCGTGCGGCCACATCGGCTGCTGCGACTCCTCGCCCTCGCAGCACGGCACCCGGCACGCGAGGGAGGCGGGTCACCCGTTCCTGGCCAGCTTCGAGCCGGGGGAGGCGTGGTTCTGGAACATCGAGACGGAGCAGTACTACGAGGGGCCGGAGCTCGCGGCCCCGGCGGCGCACCCGCTCGCCCAGCCGACCCCCGGTCCGCTGGGCAAGGTCCCGGCCGACTGGCAGTCGCACCTGCACTGACCCGGACCCGCCCCGATCCGCTACCCGCCCCGATCCGCTACCTGCCGTGATCCGCCCGGGCAGCTGTCGGCCCGGTTCAGGGCTGCGGAGCGGGCGGTCCGGGGTCCGTGATGCCGCCCGGGCAGGCCAGCCCCTCGACGTCCCAGCCGGCCCTGGCGGCACCGGCCCGGTACGCGGCCTCGTAGAAGCCGAGGACGGCCGCCCTGGGATCGGCCTCCGTCCGGGCCTCCGCGTAGCCGAGGACGGCCAGATGGCTGCCGCCGGCCGCGACCCACCGGGCGGCGGCGGGTGTCAGCGGATCCTCGGCCAGGTGCTCCGGCTCGGGGGCGGTGTAGCAGTAGAAGGCCGGTTCGCCCAGGTCGGCGTCCCCGAACCAGAAGCCGAAGCTGATCAGCTCCCGGGAGTACGCCTCACGGGTCACCGGGTCCGCCGCCCTCGGCCGGTCGAGGGCGCGGCCGGAGAAGCGGGTGTGGGCCAGGTCGAAGGAGTGCCAGAAGAAGTGGACGGGGCTGGCCTTGCCCGAGAAGCGCGCCGAGAACTCCTCCAGCACCACCGCGACCTGGCCGAGCACCTGCCAGGCCCGGTTCGCCAGGGCCGGATCGTACGTCGCGTGCTCGACGTCCTCGGCGAACGGCCGGTCCGCGTCGGGCAGCCGGTAGGGCCGGGGGAACGGCAGCTCCACCCGGATTCCCAGCGCGGCCAGCGTCTCCAGGGTCTGCCGGTGGAACGAGGCGACGGAGTGGCCGGGCAGCGGGAAGGACGCCGTCCTGCCGTCCGCCACGGTGACGACCAGCCGGTGGTCGACGAGGTCGAGGTCGACGGTGAAGACCGGGTTGCCGTCGACCAGTCCCGTCGGCCGGGTGGTGAGCCCGCGCCCGGTGAGATGGAGGGGCACGTTCCACCAGTGGTTGCGCCGTACGCTCGCCGCGAGCCGGATCTTGCCGACCACCTGGGTGAAGCGGTGCAGCGTCTCCTTCGTCTCCCGCCACTCGTCGAGCGGCAGCGCTGGAAAGAGCTCCATCGGGTTTCCTCCTGCCGGTCGGCCGCACTTCCATCATGACCACGCCGGCCCGGACACGCAGACGGGTGGACCGGGTGGACCGGGTGGACCGGGCGGACCGGGTGGACGGGCTGGGCCGCGCGGACGGGGCGGACCGGGTGGGCCTGTCGGGCGCCGGGCCGGGTTTGTCGTAGGACCTCCGTACAGTCGTGCTCACACGTGACGACATCCCGGACGGAGCGGAGCACGATGGCGGACAACCGGAGCAGGGCCGAGGTCGGGGCCGAGATCGAGGTCGCCGTCGACGGTGCGGAGCTGGCCGCCGAACTGCACGGCGATCCCGCCGATCCCGCGATCCTGCTGATCCACGGTGCGGGGCACTGTCGCCTCAACTGGCCGGACGAGTTCGTCCGCCGGCTGGTCGCGGGCGGCCGGTGCGTCGTGCGCTACGACGCCCGGGACGCGGGTGCCTCGACGACCTTCCCGGTCGGTGCGCCGCCGTACGCGCTGCCCGACCTGGCTGAGGACGCCGCGGCCGTGATCGACGCGCTCGGGCCGGGGCGCGCCCATGTGCTCGGCATGTCCCAGGGCGCCGCGGTCGCCCAGCTCCTGGCACTGGGTCACCCCGACCGGGTGGCCACCCTCGCCCTCGCCTCCGGCACACCCGGCATCCCGGGGGAGGAACAGCCGGACCTGCCGCCCGTGTCGGACCGGCTCGCCGCCTTCTTCGAGCAGGTCGAGCAGGACGCGCAGGCCGCCGGGGCCGCCGAAGTGGCCGAAGCGGCCGAAGCCGCCGTCGTCGAGTCCATCGTCGAGGGCGAGCGCCCGTTCGCCGCCGCTTCCCGCCCGTTCGACGAGGACGGCGTGCGGCGCCTGGCCGCCCGGGTCGTCGCCCACGCGCGCGACATCGCGGCCCAGTCCACCAACCCCTACCTGCTCGACGCCGGTACCCCGTGGCGTGCGCGGCTCGGCGGGATCACCGCACCGACCCTGGTGCTGCACGGCGAGGAGGACCCGCTGTTCCCGCCGGAGCACGGCCGCGCCCTGGCCGCCGAGATCCCCGGCGCCCGGTTCCTCGCCCTGCCCGGCACCGGCCACGAGGTCTTCCCCGAGCACACCTGGGACACCGTTGTCCCGGCCCTCCTCGCGCACACCGCGAACCGGGACGACCCGGCCTGCCCGACCCGCCCGGCCTGAGCAAGGCGGTCGTCCCGGCCGGTCCGGTGCCGGAGGCGGCAGGTTCTCCCGGGGGCGCGGGCCCGCCCCGGCGGGCGTCCTCGGGGCAGTCCCGCGGCGCAGCCGCCGAACGGCGCAGGGGCGGCGGGTGACGGTTCGCCCACGACGTGACCCTCGCCGAGGATGGGGGGACCGGGCGGGCCGGTGTGCGTCCCGGCGGCCCCCGTTCACGGATGACGTTTCACGGATGAGGAGAGTGCCCGTGGTTGCTTCCGCATGCCCGCCCGCATGTTCGCCCGCGCGGCGGCGCGTCCGCCGGTTCGCCGTCGTGGTCCCCGGGGCGGCCGCGATAGCGGTACTGGTGCCGCTCGGGGCGCCGGGGGTCGCCGCGGCGGCCGGCCCGCCGCCGTTCCCGGTGGCGCGGGCCCTGGACGGTGAGGTGCCGTTGCCCTCGGCGCAGGAGGTCGCGGGGCTGTGCGACCGGGGGGAGGGATGCAGCTTCCGGATGTACGACCGGGTGCCGCGCGAGTTCGTGAGCGGGGTGGTGTCGGTCGGGAACGCGGCGATCAACTGCACGGGCGACGTGATGGAGATCGACCGCACCGTCACCTTCGTCACCAGCAGCACGGACAACATCGGCGGTCAGATCTCCGGCAAGGCCGCGCTGGAGGGCGGCGTGGACACCACCGTCACCGTGTCGGGGTCGGGCAGCGTCACGCCGGGGTTCGTGACCGGCACCACCCAGAACGGCCCGAACAAGGACAAGGGCCCCACCACCAAGGACGACGTCAAGAACACCACCGAGGTGACCGGGACGGTGTCAGGCTCGAACGCGTTGCACCTCGGGGCGAAGGCGACCTTCGAGTCGGCGTTCCAGGCCACGTTCTCGCGGCAGTGGCAGGCGGTGGCGACCGAGTCGACCAGGGTGGTGTTCACCGTGAGCAACGGTGACGAGATCCAGTTCGGGGTGGTGAACGCGATGTCGCGGGCGTCGGGCGAGCTGAAGGTGAACAACACCGGGAAGCTCATCAAGGACATCACGGTGGACAGCCCGTCGAGCGTCAACGTCAGCTCGGTGGTCGCCCAGACCTTCTCGGTGCCGGACAAGTGCCTGTCGCTGCGGCCCCCCGGCCGGGCCGCGGCGCTGCCGGGACCGGTCGAACTGCCGCCGGAACGGGCGGAGAGCGCGCGAAGGGCACCGGACGCGGTGTACGAGCGTACCGCTACGGGCAGTTGGAGGAAGCGGTGACGCGGCGGCGGGGTGGAGGCGGGGCCCTGGTCCCGGCGGTGCTGCCGACCGTGCTGGCCGTCCTGGCGCTGGGTACCGGGCCCGCCGCCGCCGACGGTGCCGCGCCCGGTACGGAGGAGGACGCGCCGGCGCTGGCCCGCCGCTGCGGGCAGGACTACGACTGCTCGTTCCGGATCATTCCCGGGCTCACCCGCGAGCTGACCTCCGCCGTCGTCTCGGTCGGCAACTCCGCGATCAACTGCACCGACCGGCCGATCGACATCTACCGGACCGTCGTACTGGAGTCGAGCACCACCGACAACATCGCGGGCGAGATCTCCGGCCGGGCGGCACTGGAGGGCACGATCGACAACACGACCGACGTGTCCGGCAGTGTCAGCGGCAGCAACAAGACCGAGATCACCCACACGGACATCACCGCGCCCAGCGACAAGGGCCCGAACTCGGAGATCTCGAACGGTCCGACGGTGGCGGTCTCCGGTACCGCCACCGCGGCCGGGCAGCTGAAGCTCAGCGCGAAGGCCTCGTTCGAGCTCGCGTTCAAGGCGACCTACTCGCACGAGTGGAAGCGCACCAGCACGGAGACCACCCAGGTCAAGTTCACCGTGAAGGCCGGCGACGAGCTCCAGTTCGGCATGGCGAACGCGATGACGCGCACGGTGGGCGAGTTGACGGTCGGCGGCATCGGCAAGCTGATCAAGAACATCGTCGTCGACAGCCCGTCCTCGGTGAACGTGAGCACCGTCGTGGCGCAGACCTTCAGTGCCAGGGACATCTGCCTGACGCTGCGTCCGCCGGGACGTTCGCTCGGCGGTTCGTCGGACGACGGCCCGGTGGAGGCGGCGCCGCGCACGGACGGCGCGCGGCCCACCGGGCGGTACCGGCTGACGACCGGGGGAGCCTGGGCCCCGCTGGACTGAGCAACGCCACCACGTCGGCCGCCCTCCCCGGTTCCTGGGGAGGGCGGCCGACGTACGGGTCGAGGTCAGGGCGTCAGCAGCACCGACCGGGTGGGCACCCCGGCGGGCGGAGCGTCCAGGGTGAGCAGCCGCTTGTCCGTCCCGGCCCCGTTGTCCGGGGTGCCGGCGGTCGGCCGGGTGGCGCCGCAGCGCTGCAGCTCGGTCTCGGTGAGCGGGCCGGAACGCTGGTAGTAGCGGTCCGGCAGGGAGGCCGAGGGCACGTCGAAGACGGCGTCCAGCCGGTACTTGTTGCGGGCGTTGGTGAAGCTGCCCACCACGCGTTCGCGGGCCGGCTGCACCTCGATCCAGCTCATCTCGCCCGGCTGGATGGTCGGGTTGAGCTGCTTGGTGGTGGTCCGTGCCCAGGTCAGCGGGTTGTTGGTGTTCACGGCCGCGGAGTTGCCGCCCGCGGTACTGAACCCGGCGGCGGCCTGGGCGGCCAGGTTGGGGCGGCTCTGGGCGATGTCGGAGCGGCTGGGGACGAGCGGCGTGCCCTTGAGCGCGTAGTACTGGGTGAGGTTGTCGTACGAGGGCTCGGTGTTCTCCATCCGCCGGTCGTCCACCACGGCGTTGCGGGTGCAGTTGATGTAGACCTCGCCGACGATCCGGGTCTGCCCGTAGTACTGGTAGGAGTACCGGTTGTCGGCGGTGAACACGCAGTTGGTGGGCGAGCCCTCGCAGTCGTCCACCGCGACGCCCGGCTCCAGCGGGTCGTTGCCCCGATAGGCCTTGGGGCCGGGCAGCTGCTCCTTGCGGATCTTCTGGTCGACCGGTGCGGGGGTCTGCCTGGCGGCGACGTTGGTGATCAGCGGGCCGCAGGAGAGCGAGTTCCGCTGCTCGGCCGAGTCGAAGGACACCATCGGGTTGTCCTCGGTGGCGGTGAACTCGAAGACCCGGCCGCTGGTCCAGTTGGCGGTGCCGACGGTGTCGGTGCCCTTGGTGGTGACGACGGGATCGGGGGCGGGCCCGGTGGTGATCAGCGAGACGTTGTAGGTCTGGCCGTCCTTCAGCTGCTCGGGTGTGCAGCGGCGGTCGACACCCGGGCTGTCGTCCCAGGTCAGGGTGACGCCCGAACCGGCCTTGACCCCCCACAGCCGGGTGCGCATCGTCAGCGCGGCGCCGTTCCAGTTCAGCGCGGCGGCCTGGTAGCCGCGCGGGTGCTGGGCGAGGGACTTGCCGAAGACCACGCCGGTGGTGTCGGGGGACCAGTCGGTGTGTCCGGCGGCGGTGCCGTTGTCGGGGGCGACGGGCTGGGCGAAGGTGCCGTTGGGCACCTGGACGTCCACCGTGTCGGCGGCGCGGGCGGACGGTGCTGCGGCCGGGGCGGCGACGAGGGCCAGACCCGCCGCCGCGGCGGCCAGGATCCGGGGCCGGCGCGCCATCAGCAGAACCACCAGTCGCTCGGCGGCACGACGGCGTCGCCCGGCTTGACGCCGGCGGTCAGGGCGTTGGGAAGGGCGCAGAGGTCGGCGGCGGCGGTGTTCGGGTCCTGGTCGCGCGGGACCTTGCCGAAGTCCTCGACGGCCTGGGTCTCCTTGGCGATGCCGTCCTTCTCCGCCTTGCCGTCACCGGCCACGCCCGCCAGGCAGTTCCGGTCGGTGGCCGGGCACTTGTCGAGCTTCTCCTTGTCGGCGGCGAGGTCCTTGCACTGCGGGTTGTCCTTGGCGTCGCCCGAGCAGGGGTCGCTCGTCGCACCGCCCTTCGGCGGGGTGAGCGGCGGGGCGGTCTGCTTGGCGGAGACATTGGTGATCAGCGGGCCGCACCCGAGGTTGTCGGCGACGGTGGAGGCGAAGGTGATCAGTGGCGCGTCCTCGGCGGCGGTGAAGGAGTACGTCCGGCCGAGGAACCAGTTCGCCTTGCCCGTCGGGTCGTTGGTGGTGAAATCGCCCCGGGTGTTGTCCGCGCCGGCCACGGTCACGGTGTACGTCCGTTTGGCGGCGCTCTGTGTCACGCAGCTGTCGGGGTTGTCGTCCCAGCTGACGGTGACCGTGGCACCGGTGCGGACGCCGCGAAGCCGACCACTGAGCGGGGTCGACGTGGGCCGGGGGAGGTAGGCGGCCTGGAATCCCTGGGGGTGTGCGCTGCGGGGTGCCCCGGTGACACCTCCGCCGCTCGTCCAGTCGGTGGGGGTGCCGGCCCAGGTCTTGTCGGCGGGCACGGTGGGCGAGGAGAAGGTCCCGTTCGGCACCACGGCCGGCTCGGTGTCCTCCGCTCCCGCCGGCACCGGGGCCGCCAGCGCCATCGCGGCACTGAGGGTCACAACCAGGAGTCTGGCTCGTTGTCTCCGTGGCACGGTCTCTCCCACTGAAGTCGGCTGAATCATAGGGTACTTGCGATCGACGACCGTTATTGATCATCGGGCCCCGGCCGCCCATGCTTCGGCAGGCGATCACGGAACGCAACCGCTGACGATCCGTTAGGGGGATGACGAACGATCGGGCTGGGCCAACAAGGTGGAAAGCCGTTCGGGACCGCACGACCGTTCTGATCATGGGGCAGTCATTCCACTGATCCGATCATCGTTCTTCGGCCGTGCGGCCAGGCTGCCGCACGGCCCGGCCCGTGCTGTCCGCGCCCGCGGATCCGCCGCCGCCCCGTCCCCCGAACGTGAGGAAGAGATGCGCCCGCTGCACCGCAAGCTCCGCCGCCTGCCCGTGACCGCCGCGACCGCCGTTCCCGCGGTGGTCGCGAGCCTGACCCTGCTGGGTTCCGTCGCGCTGCCCACCTCGGCCGCCTCCGCGTACGACCTGCGGCTGCGGTCCTGGGGGCTGAACGCCAGCGGCCAGCTGGGTGACGGCACCAAGACCCAGCGGCTCACCCCGACCTCCGTCGTCGGCCTGTCCGGCGCCGAACTGACCTCCGTGGCTGCCGGCGGCACCGGTGGCTCCGCCGGTTCCGGCTTCGGCCTGGCGCTGCTCGCCAACGGCACCGTGGAGTCCTGGGGCAAGAACGACAAGGGCCAGCTCGGCAACGGCGCCACCAGCGCCACCGACGAATGGGCGGTCCCGAGCCTGGTCGCCGGACTGGGCGGGGTGCAGGCGGTCGCCGCGGGCGGCTCGCACGCGCTGGCCCTGCTGAAGGACGGCACCGTCAAGGCCTGGGGCCTCAACGACAAGAGCCAGCTGGGCGACGGCACCACGACCAACGCCAACCTCCCGGTGACGGTGGCCGGACTGGAGGACGTCAAGGCGATCGCGGCCGGCGACACCTTCAGCATGGCCCTGCTGAAGGACGGCACGGTGAAGACCTGGGGCAACAACGACAAGGGTCAGCTCGGCGTCACCGCCAGGCCGGCCAGCTCCACCGCCGCCGTTCCCGCTCCCACCCCGGCCACCCGCACCACCGCGGTCGCGGTGCCCGAGCTGACCACCGTGAAGGGCATCACCGCCGGTGCCTCGCACGCGCTCGCACTGCTGGCGGACGGCACCGTGATGGCCTGGGGCCTCAACGACAAGGGCCAGCTCGGTGACGACACCGTGGTGAACAAGCCTTACCCGGTCGGCGTCCTGGAGCTCAAGAACGTCACCGAGCTCGCCGGCGGCGCCTCGCACAGCCTCGCGCTGCTCCAGGACCGCACCCTGCGCGGCTGGGGCCTGAACGCCAACGGCCAGGTCGGCGACGGCACCACCACCCAGCGCAACACCAGCGTGCCGATCCCCGGTGTCACCGGCGTGACCGGCATCGCCGCCGGCGCCGCCCACAACCTCGCGGTGCTCTCCGACGGCACCGTCCAGGCCTGGGGCCTCAACGACAAGGGCCAGCTCGGCGACGGCACCACCACCCAGCGCAACAACCCGGTGCAGGTGCTGGCCAAGTCCGGCAGCGTCTCCATGGTCGCGGCGCCGTCCAACGGCAGCTTCAGCCTGGCGCGCTGACCCGCGAAGCCCGTCGGTCCCGGTGCCGCCCGCCCCGACGCCGACGCCCGTCCCGTCAACAGAAAGGCAGCACATGACGAACTCCCGTACCGCGCCGCGAGGCAGGCTGCGCCCGGCGGTCGCCGCGTCGGTGGCCGCGCTGACAGCGCTCGGCCTGGCCGCCGTGCCCGTCGGCAGCGCCCACGCCCAGGAGAAACGCCTCAAGTCCTGGGGCAACAACCGGTCCGGCCAGCTCGGCGACGGCACCTGGACCGACTTCCGCACCACCGCCACCACCGTGCTCGGGCTGACCAGCGCCGAGGTGGTCAAGATCGCCGCCGGTGGCGCGGGGCCCACCAACGGCCACGGGCTGGCGCTGCTGACGGACCGCACCGTGCAGTCCTGGGGCTCCAACAACTCCGGCCAGCTCGGTGACGGCTCGGTGTTCGGCCACAACGCCCCCGGCCAGGTGGTCAACCTCTCCAACGCCACCGACATCGCCGCCGGCGGCGCCCACAGCCTCGCCCTGCTCGCCGACCAGACCGTGGTGGCCTGGGGGAAGAACAACTACGGCCAGCTGGGCAACGGCACCAACGCGGACAGCAGCGTCCCGGTCCGGGTCGAGGGACTGAACAAGGTGATCGCGATCGCGGGCGGCCTCAACCACAGCATCGCGCTGCGCGAGGACGGCACCGTCTGGGCCTGGGGATACAACATCAACGGGCAGCTGGGCGACGGGACTTCCGCCAGTCGCAACGTGCCCTCCCCGGTGACCAACCTGACCGGCGTCACCCGGATCGCCGCCGGCTGCAACCACAACCTCGCCCTGGTCGGACCGCCGAGCGGTCCGGGCAAACCCACCAGCGGCAACGCCGTGAAGGCCTGGGGCTACAACGCCACCGGCCAGCTCGGCGACAACAGCACCATCAGCCGCTACACCCCGGTGGACACCCAGGGCATCTGGCTCGGCGGCGTCTCCCAGATCGCGGCCGGCTGCAACCACAGCCTCGCCGTGACCGACAGCGACAACCGCCTCAAGTCCTGGGGGCAGAACACCTCCGGCCAGATCGGCGACGGCACCACGGACTACCGGATCACGCCCGTGCCCGTCCCCGACATCAAGGGCGTGCAGCTGGTGGGCGGCGGCCGGGAGCACACGATCGCGCTGCTCGGGGACAACACCGTCCGCTCCTGGGGCGCCAACGGCTCCGGCCAGCTCGCCAACGGCACCACCACCGACAGCAGCACCCCGGTCACCTCGCTCACCGCGCTGACCGGCGTCGACAAGATCGCCGCGCCCGTCGGCGGGGACTTCAGCCTCGCCAACTGAGCTCCCTCAACGGCGACTTCGACATCCCCGCTCCAGGTCCGGCGGCGCCGAGTCCCCCGTCGGCCGACCACGGAGCGCGGGGCGGCGGACCCTCCGAGGTCCGCCGCCCCGCGCTCCGGCCGGTCAGGCCGCGGCCCTCGCGTAGGTGAGGAAGACGGTGCCGCCGGGCAGCACCGTGTGGTCGGTGAGGGTGAAGGTCCGCGGGCTCACCCCGTCCTTGCCGGCGAACACCGGTACGCCCGCCCCGACGGTGACCGGGTTGACCTTGAGCACCAGCTCGTCGATCTCCGGGTAGAGGGCGCCGGCCAGCTCCGCGCCGCCCACCAGCCAGATCCCGCCGCCCTCCTCGGCCTTGAGCTCCCGGACCCGGGCCACCGGGTCGGTGGACACCAGCTCGACGGCCGGGGCCGGCGCCTCGGTGAGGGTGCGGGAGAAGACCAGGTGCCGCAGGTGCGGATAGGCGTCGGCGACACCGGCGTCCAGGCCGATCTGGTAGGAGCGGCGTCCCTCCAGCACGGTGTCGAAGCGGGTGCCCGTCGCCGTGATGCCCAGGGCCTCGCGAGCCGGGCCCGGCAGCGTCTCCGGGTAATGGGCGATCAAGTGCTCCAGGTAGTCGGGGGTGACGGTGAAGAACCCGTCCGGCCCGGTCGGGTCGCCCCCGTCGGGACCGGCGATGACCCCGTCCAGGGTGGTGGCCACGAAGTAGGTCAGCTTGCGCAAGGTGATCATCCTTCAAGAGCGTAGTAGTGCAGGCTGTCGTCGGAGGAGGTCCTCCGCAGCCCGGCCTTCTCCAGCACCCGCTGCGAGGCGGTGTTGTCGTGGGTGGTGTCGGCCAGCGCCCGCCGGACGCCGCCCTCGGCGAACCCCCGCCGCAGCAGGGCCAGCAGCGCCTCGGTGGCGTAGCCCCGGCCCTCGACCTCGGGCGCTACGCCGTAGCCCAGCCCGACCGCCCCGTCCGCGTCCGGCGGGCCGAAGAAGCCGATCCCGCCGATCACCTGGTCGTTGCTCAGCAGCTCGATCAGCTGCGGCTCGAACAGCGGCTCGGTCCGCGGTGCCGCGAGGAACATCCGCGCCACCGCCCGGTCGTCCTCCCGGGGGAAACCGGGGCTCCAGCCGCTGACCGGCCGGTCGCCGGCCGCCACCCGCCCGGCTTCCTCGGTGGTGTACGGGCGCAGCCGCAGCCGCGCCGTCTCGATACTGAACGTCATCTTTGCTCCGTGTCGCGGCGATTGTCCCCGTGGGGCCGGGTCGAACAGGTACGACGGTAGGCGAGGCGTCCCTGCCGGTGAATCGGTCACCACGACCCAATGCGAGGTCCCGGGTCGTACACCCGTCCGGTTAGACTCCCCGGATGCTCTACGGTCGGGCCGCGGAAGAAGGCCAGCTCAGAAGTCTGCTCCGGCGGGCGGCGGAGGGTGCCAGCGGTGCCCTGGTCGTCCACGGCGAGGCCGGTATCGGCAAGACGGCGCTGCTGGAGCACCTCGCGGCCGAGGCCACCGGTGCCTCCTCGGACGGCGCTCGGGGCCGGGCGGCCGGTGCGGCGGGCGCGAACGGCCGGGCCCCGGCCCGGGTGCTGCGGACCACGGGCATCGAGGCCGAGACCGAACTCCCCTTCGCCGCCCTGCACCAGCTGCTGCGCCCCGCCCTGGACCGGCTCGGTCTGCTGCCGGCGCCCCAGGCCGAGGCGCTGCGGGCGGCGTTCGGACTGGCCGCGCCCACCGGCCAGGACCGGTTCCTGACCGGCCTCGGTGTGCTGACGCTGCTCTCCGAGTACGCGGGCGAGAGCCCGCTGCTCTGCCTCGTCGACGACGCCCAGTGGGTGGACCGGGCCTCCCTGGACGCCCTGGCCTTCGCCGCCCGGCGGCTGGACTCCGAGGGGGTCGTGATGGTCTTCGCGGTCCGCGAGCCGGTCCCGCTCGGTCTGCCGGAACTGCGCCTCGACGCCCTGGACCGGGAGGCGGTCGCCGCGCTGCTGGCCGAACACGCGGGCCCGGACCTGCCCCCGCACGTACGGGAACGGGTCGCGGCCGAGGCCCGCGGCAACCCGCTGGCCCTGATCGAACTGCCCCGGGCGCTCAGCGAGGAGCAGCGGACCGGGCTGCTCGGCCCGCTGCCCGCGGCCCCGGCGGACGCGACCCCGGCCAGCCGGGTGACGGCCGCGTTCGGCGCCCGCCTGGGGCTGCTGCCGGAACCCACCGGGGCGGCGCTGCTCGTCGCCGCCGCCGACGACATCGGCGACCTGGGCGTGGTGCTGACCGCCGCCGGGGTCTCGGCGGCCGCGCTCGAACCGGCCGAGACCGCCGGGCTGATCCGCCTCGACGGGACCGCGCTGACGTTCCGCCACCCGCTGGTGCGGGCCGCCGCCTACCGGGGCGCCACCCTGGCCCGCCGGATCGCCGCCCACCTCGCCCTGGCCGAGGCCCTGACCGGCGCCGAACACGCCGACCGCCGGGCCTGGCACCGGGCTGCCGCCAGCACCGGCCCGGACGAGGCGGTGGCCCGGGAGCTCGACGCCGCCGCCGAGCGGGCCGGCGGCCGCCAGGGGTCGGCGAGCGCCTCGGCCGCCCACGAGCGGGCGGCCCAGCTCAGCCCCGACCCGGCCGACCGCCGCCGCCGACTGGTCGCCGCCGCCCAGGCCGCCGCGGACGCCGGCCAGTTCCAGCGCGTCGCCGTGCTGCTGCGGCGCGGCGGGGAGGACGACGACGGCGCGGCGGGGAACGCCGAACTGGCCCGGGTGCGCGCCGCGCTGGAACTCAACGAGGGCTCGGCCGCGCGTGCGGTCGAGGTGCTGCTCGCGACCGGGGACGCCGGACCGACGATCCTCACCGAGGCCTTCCACGCCGCCCGGTCGGCGGGCGATCCGGGCCTGCTCGAGCGGGTCCGGGCCCGGGTGGCGGCCGCGCCCGCGGACCACCCCGCCACCCTGGGCGCCCTGGCGGCCGTGTACGGCGGCGAGCCGGTGGCGGCGGAGCGGTTCGGGGCGGTGGCGCGCGACGCCGGCACCCTCTTCAGCGAACGCTTCCTGGCCGCCGACGCCGTGCACACGCTGGCCGAGTACGGGACGGCCCGCGAACTCGCCGAACTGCTGCTCGCCCACTGCCGCTCCCACGGCCTGCTCGGCTGGCAGGCCACCTGTCTGCACCTGCTCGCCGAGACGCACCTCGCCCGGGGCGAGCTGCGGCCCGCCGCCCGCGCCGCCGAGGAGGGACTGACCATCGCCGGGTACGCCGGCCTGGACCACCGCGCCTGCTACCTCCGGGCCACGCTCGCCACCTGCGCGGCCGTCGAGGGCGACGAACCGCGCTGCCGGGAGCTGGCCGGCGCCGCCCTCGACCACGCCCGCGAGCACGACCTCGGCACCGCCGCCGTACAGGCCCGGCGTGCCCTCGCCCTCGCCGACCTCGGCGCCGGGGACGCGGCGGCGGCCCTCGCGCACCTGGACGCGGCCGACCGGTACCCGGACGGACCGCCGGTGCTGCACGCCCTCGTGCTGCCCGAACTGGTCGAGGCCGCGGCCCGCGCGGGCACGGCCAGGCCCGGGGCCGCCGAGCGGCTCGGGCGCTGGGCCGAACAGTGCGGCAGCCCGGCCGCCCTCGCCGTGGCCGCCCGCTGCCGGGCCCTCACCGCCGACGACGAGTCCGCCGAGGAGGAGTTCCTCGCCGCGGCCGCCCACGGCGAGCACGCCGGCGGAGGCCTGGAGCTGGCCCGGACCCAGCTGCTCCACGGCGAGTGGCTGCGCCGGCGGCGGCGCCGCTCCGACGCGCGGCGGGTCCTGCGGCAGGCCCTGGAGGCCTTCGAGAAGGCCGGGGCCCGGCCCTGGGCGGAGCGCGCCCGGGCCGAACTCCGGGGCACCGGTGAGGTGATCGACGCCACCAGTGCCACCGGTGTCCCGCTCGGGCGGCTCACCCCGCAGGAGCGCGAGGTGGTACGGCTGGCCGCGGCGGGCCGGAGCAACCGCGAGATCGCCGCGCAGCTGTTCCTCAGCCCGCGCACGGTCGGGCACCACCTCTACCGGGCCTTCCCCAAACTCGGCGTGGCCTCCCGCGACCAGCTGGCGGCGGCCCTGGCCGGCTGAGCCGGTCCGCGGCCGGTCCGCGGTCGGCCCGCGGTCGGGCTCCCGGGCCGACGTCGCCCCGCCGTTGCCCCGTTGTCGGGCTCCGGGCCCGCCGTCGCCCCGGTCGGCCGGTCGGCCGGTCGGCCGGGCTTCCGGGCCGACGCCGTCAGGGACGCCCGTGCTGGAAGCGGGCGTTCAGGGCCTCGGGGTCGAGGATCGGTGCCGGGTAGTCGGCGCCGAACAGCCAGGGCCGGTGGACGGAGGGGCCCGGCAGATGGGCGAGTTCGGGGACCCAGCGCCGCACGTAGGCGCCGTCGGGGTCGTAGCGGTCGGCCTGGCGCAGCGGGTTGAGTACCCGGTTGGGCCGGGTGTCGGTGCCGGTGCCGGCCACCCACTGCCAGTTGAGCTGGTTGTTGGCCACGTCGCCGTCGACCAGCAGGGAGAGGAAGTGGGCGGCGCCGACCCGCCAGTCCAGGTAGAGGTTCTTGGCCAGGAAGCTCGCGGTCAGCAGCCGGGCACGGTTGTGCATCCAGCCCTCGTGGGCGAGCTGGCGCATCCCGGCGTCGACGATCGGGTAGCCGGTGCGGCCCTGCCGCCACGCCTCGGCCTCGGCCTCGTCGTGGTGCCAGCGGTCGTCCCGGTCGCGGTAGTCGCGCCGCGCCGCGTCGGGGCGGGCGGCCAGCACCTGGTGGTGGAAGTCCCGCCAGACCAGCTGCCGGACGAACGCCTGCGTGCCGGGACCGTCGTGCCGCAGGGCGCGGGTGACGAGTTCGGTGGGGGAGAGGCAGCCGAAGTGCAGGTAGGGGGAGAGCCGGGAGGTGTCGTCCGCCGCCAGGTCGTCGTGGATGTCGGCGTAGGCGTCGATGTCCCACCGGCGCCAGCGGGCCCGGGCCGCGCTCTCGCCGCCGGGCGGCAGGCCCGGGGAGGTCGCGCCGTCCACGAGCAGCGTGTCGCTGCGGACGCCGTCCGGGGTGGCGAGCGCCCTGGGGGCGTTGAGGACGGTGCGGCGGGGGGCCGCCTGCCAGGCGCGGTGGTAGGGGGTGAAGACCGCGTAGTGGTCGCGTCCGGCCGGGGTGACCCGGCCCGGCGGGAGCACGGTGACGGAGGCGTCGTGGACGTGCAGCCGGTCGCCGAGGAGCTTGCGCAGGTGCTCCTCGCGTCGCTGGGCGAAGGCGGTCACCCCGGCGGCGACGTGCACCGTGGCGGCGCCGGTCTCGGCGGCGACCCGTGCCGTCTGCTCGGGGGCCTCGCCCCGGCGCACGGTCAGCCGGGACCCGATCGCGCGCAGCGAGACGTCCAGATCGGCGAGGCAGTCGGCCAGGAAGGCCTGCCGGTTGGGCGCGGCGAAGCCGGCGGCCTCGACGGCGGGGTCGGAGACGAACAACGGGACGACCTGGTCGGCCGAGGTGCGCGCGGCGTGCAGCACGGGGTTGTCGTGCAGGCGCAGGTCCTGGGTGAACAGGGCGATCGATACGGTCACGGGTGGTGCCTCGCAGGTGGTGCGGTCGGGGTTCCGGGCTTTCGGTGCGGGCTTTCGGTGCGGGCTCTCGGCGTCGGCCTTCGGTGCGGGGCTCCGGCGCGGCCCCCGGTACCGGGCTCTCGGTGCCGTGCCCTCGGCTGCCGCCGTCCTGAGCGGGCGTCAGGCCGTGATCGCCTCCTCCAGCAGGTCGACGGCGCCGGCGAGGGTGCGGGGCGTCGCGGCCTCGGCCGGGACCCCGGTCCGGCCCCAGCCCGGACCGGCCGCGACCACCGTCGCCCGGCCCCGGGAGCCGCGCGGGCCCCGCACCCCGGCGCTCACCTGGCGCACCAGCGCGAGGTCGGCGGTCTGCCGGTCCTGGGACCAGATCATCACGGCGCCCGGCCCCAGCCGGTGGACGGCGTCGAGCAGCGCGCGGGGCGGGACGGCCGCGCCCAGCATCCGGAACGGGAGGGCGCGTTCGGTCAGCGCCGCCGCCGTGGCCTCCAGCGGCAGGGTGTGCTGCTCGCCCGGCGTCGCCGCCAGCAGCACCGGCCGCACCGGCCGGACCCGGACGGCCTGTACCGCCACCCCGCGCAGCACGCTGGAGACGTGCCAGGACAGCAGGTGCTCGACCTCGACGTACTGCTCGCCGTCGACCGCCCACTTGCGCCCCACGGCCTGAAGGGCGGGCATCATCACCTCGGTCCAGGCGTCGACCACGCCGAGCCGTTCGACGGCCCCTCGCAGGATCCCGGTGACCTCCGGCGCGTCCATCCGCACCGCGGCGCGGGCCAGGCCGCGGCACTCGGGGCTCACCGTCCCGACCCGCAGCGTCCGGCTGCCGCCGGGGGCACGGCCGGCCCTGGTGTCCTCGGGGCCGGTGCCGTCGGGACCGGCGTCCCCGCTGCTGGTGTCGTCGGTGCTGGTGTCGTCGGCGGGACCGGTGTCCCCGGCCCCGCGCCGGGCCAGGGCGGCGCGGGCGGCCTCGCCCGGTGGCACGCCCCTGGCCGTCAGCCGGCACATCGCCTCCAGGACGGCGATGTCCTGCGGGCTCCAGCGGCGGTGGTGCCCGGCCCGGCGGTCGGCGGGGCCGATGCCGTAGCGCCGCTCCCAGGAACGGACGGTCGTCGGTGACACCCCCAGGCGCCGGGCGACCCCGCCGGTGGGCAGACCGGGCTCGTCGTCGGCCGCGGTGTCCTCGTGCGGGGCTCGCGGCGTCACCATGCCCAGGACCTCCGCCCGGTGCGGTCCGCGCGGCGCGCCGGGACGGCGGTCGCCGGTGGCTCCCTCCCGGGGCGGCCGGGGCGCGGCGCGGGCGCGGCCGGGGGTGGGTCGCCCGGGGCGAGCGGTCGGTGGGGCGCCATGCTGTCCTCCCGCGGAGCGGACGGTCCGGGCGCCGGTGCACTCGGCGCCGATCTTGCGGCCGGTCGGCGATTCTACGATCGCGGCGGCCCGGCCCGGTGTTGCCGCCGCCGTGCTCGTGGCGTCGCGACGGGCGGAGGGACGGGCGCCGGGGCGGGCCGAGGGAAGGACGGCGGGGCGGCGGTCGGCGACGCGGCCCGCGACGGCGCCGGGGTCCTGGCCGGGCCCGGCGCCCGGGCCGAAGGCGTCCCGCAGGTGCCGCAGGCCGTCGCGGACCCGGGTCTTGACCGTGCCGAGCGGCACCTCCAACCGGTGCGCGATCTCCCGCTGCGAGTACCCGCCGTAGTAGGCCAGGACCACGGCCTCGCGCTGCGCCGCGCTCAGCCCCGCGAGCGCGGCGCGCACCCGCACCCGGTCCAGCGCGCGCACCGCCTGCTCCTCCGGCGGTTCGCACCCCGCGGCCGGTTCCGGGAGGGCGAGGCGCCGCTCCCGGTCGGCCGCCGCGCGCGCCGAGCGGACGCGGTCCACGGCGCGGTGGTGGGCGATGGTCAGGACCCACGCGAGCACCGTGCCGCGCTCGGGCCGGTAGGCCGCCGCGGTGCGCCACACCTCCAGCAGCACCTCCTGGGCGACCTCCTCGGCGTGCGCCGGACAACGCAGGGTGCGCAGCGCCGTCCCGTACACGGGCCCGGCCACTGCGCGGAACAGCAGCTCGAAGGCGGCCTCGTCGCCCCGCGCCGAGAGCGCGAGAAGACGGCGCAGTTCCCCGGTTGCCGCCCCGCTCGGCCCGGGGCCGGGGGCGTCCTCGCACACCTGCGTTCGCGGACTCACCCGTCCACCGTGCAGCGATCGGCCCCGCCGGGCCCACTCGCATCGTTTGTGCATCGCTTTCGGAAGGGGCTCAAAGGCTCGGACGGGTCCGGACGGACTCGAACGGACTCGGGCAGGCTCGGACGGGCTCGGGCAGGCTCGGACGGGCTCAGACGGGCTCGGGCGTGGCCGCCCCGCGCGGTCGGCTCCGCCGGCCGCCCGCCAGGTCCGCCGCCACCTCGCGGGCCGCCCGGGCCCCCGAGGCCAGCGCCCCCTGCACCGAGGCCGTCGCCCGGTGGTCCCCGCACACGTAGCGGCCCGGCGCGAAGCGTGTCGTCCGGCTGAGCGGGAGCGGCGCCGGCCCGGCCGGCAGCGCCTCGGCGATCCGGTACGCGGCGAGCGGCTCCCAGCCGGACACGTCCGCGCCGTACAACGCGCCCGCCCGCCGCCGGACCGCGCCCTCGTCGGCCGCCGTGCCCGGCACCGACGTCGACACCAGCGCCCGCCCGTCGGGGGAGCAGCCCGGGACCACCTCGGACAGCACGACCGTGTTCAGCACCGGCCCGTCGGTGTCCACGACCAGCGTCGGTCCGTCCAGCGGACTCACCGGTGCCGCGTGGTAGAAGGTCGTGACCGCCCGCGCGGCGGGTACCTCCAGACCCGGCAGCAGCCGGGCGGCCGCGCCGGCCCCGGTCGCCACCACCACCGTCCGCGCCCGCACCCGCGCTCCGTCGGCGAGCACCACACCCTCCGCCGTCAGCCGCTCCACCGGCGCGCCGCAGACCAGCCGCCCCGGCGGCAGCCCGGCCGCGAGCTGCCGGGGCACGGCCCCGATGCCCTGCTGCGGCAGGCACAGGCTCCCGCGCAGCATGCTGCGCCACACCAGGTGGAACATCCGGCTCGACGTCTCCAGCCGGTCCTCCAGGAACACCCCGGCCAGGAACGGCCGCAGCACGCCCTCGACGGTGCGCCGCGAGACGCCGGCCCGCCGCAGTGCCAGCGCGGTGCTGGTCTCCGGGAACCGCTTCAGCAGGGCGGCGGGCAGGGCCGCGTCGCACAGCCCCAGCAGCCCGAGCGCCGCCAGGTCGCGCGGGGGCAGTACCCGGCCGCTCAGCAGGTCCAGGGCCCGGTCCGGGCGGCGGGTCGGGTCCAGCAGCAGGCGCGACCGTCGGCCGTCGGCGAGCAGCATGCCGGGCGTGAACGGGTGCAGCCGCAGCGCGGCGAGGTCGAGGCGGCGCCGGACCTGCGGGTACGCCGTGTTGAACACCTGGAAGCCCCGGTCGAGGCGGAACCCCCGCACCACGTCGGTGCGCATCCGCCCGCCCACGTCCTCGGCGGCCTCCAGGACCAGCGCCTCGTGCCCCGCCGCGGTCAGGTCCAGCGCGCAGGCCAGTCCGGCCGGGCCCGCTCCGACCACGATCACCTCGGCCGACTCCGGCAGCGCCGGTGCGGTCGGGTCCTGCTCCGTGCGGTGCGTCATCGTTCGTCCTCCTGTGCGGTCCGGTGGTCGGGGACGGTTCGGAGCGCGGCGACGGCCGGATGGGCCGGGGGCGGCTGCCGGGCATCAGTCGAGGTCGACGGTGAGGACGTCGTCCTCGCGGGAGAGGTGTTCGATCGTGACGGACCCGGTGGCGGCGTCGTAGGCGCCGGTTCCCCCGGTGACCGCGAACAGGTGGGACCAGCGGCGCGGAGCGACCAGGACCTCGGTCAGGGCGGGCAGCGGCCGTGCGAAGGCGGTCGAGGCGGTGAGCATGCCGTCGGCGAGGAGCAGGACCAGCGAGGCGAGCACGAACGCCCCGTCCGGCCCCACGGTCACCGGGGTGCACTGCGCGCTCTCGGTGCCGGCCGGCTCGCCGTCCGCGTCCCGAAGCTCGTAGTGGACGAAGTAGGGCGTGCCGGGTACGAGCACGTCCGGGATGTCGGCGGCCGTGCGTTTCCCCGTGAGGACGAGCTGCCGCGCCGTCGGCCGGCCGCTGCCGGCCCGGGGGCCCGCGGCGCGGGCGGCCGCGGCCGGCGCGGTGGCGATCCCCGCTCCGGCCACCGCCAGTGAGGTGAGGCGGAGCGCGTTCCTGCGATCGATGGTCATACCGGGCTCCCGGGGTGCTCGCCGTTCGGTGGGCACGGGGTGTGCGCCACCGGTTGACGGATCACCGGGCGGAGCGGTCGGTCACCGCTCCGGTGACCGCATTCGCCGGAACGGCCGATCGGGGCCGCCGTCAGTCGACGTGCAGGGTGAGCGCGGCGGTGTGCAACTGCCCCGACGTCTGGAACTGGAGGAAGACCCGCCAGTTGCCCGGCTCGGGGAACAGGGCCTGGAAGGTCAGCTCGGGCCCGCCGTGGTCGCCGTCCACGGTGCCCGCCGGGTGGAGGTGGGCCATCGCGAGATCGCCCTCGTGGAAGGCGCTGAGGTGGGCGTAGGCGTCCAGGTAGGGCTGGAGGTCGCGGACCGGGCGGCCGTCCCGGCTGACGACGGCGGTCAGCCGGTGCGCCCCGGCCGCCGGGCGCGCGGTCAGCGCAACGGTGTAGCCGTCGGCGGTGGCGGTGGCGCCCGGTGCGGGCAGCGGCACCGGGGCGGCCTCGCCCGGCACCGTCACGGTCCGGCTGAGCACCAGTTCGGCGGCGTGCGGGCCGGTGTTCGGGACGAAGTCTGCGTACAGCCGCCAGTTGCCCGGGGCGAGGGCGGCGAGGCCGGCGGTCCAGGTGCCGTCCTCGGCCAGGTCCGGGTGGAGGTGCTGGAAGCCGGTGAGGTCGCTGCGGATCGCGTAGAAGTGCAGCCTCTTGGTCTGGTGGACGGCGAAGTCGGTGACGGGGGAGCCGTCCGGACCGGCGACGGTGAACCGGAGGTCCGTCGGCCGCCCGGTCGTCGGCCCGGGGTCCGCGAGGTCCAGTCGGTAGCCGTTGCGCTCGGCGGCGAGGCCTGCGGCCGCGAGGTCCGGGGAGTCACCCGACAGCCCTGCCGTCCCCGCCGGCCCTGCCGTCCCCGCCATGTCCGGCATCCCCGCCATGTCGGCCGGGCCGGGTGTCCCCGTGCCGGCGGCCGAGGGCGCCGGCGGGACGGTCAGCGCCATCCCGAGCACGAGCAGCACGGGCACGCAGGACGCGAGCAGCCAGCGGCGGGCGAGCGGATGCGCGAGTGGTCCGGTGAGGGACGGGCGGGCGGTCGGGCGGTCGGGCTGAGCGGTCATCGGCGGATCTCTCCCGGGGCGGGCACGGTTCGGCGGCTGTCGGGTCCGGAGCCAGGGGGCCGGACCCGGCACCCGACCAGGAGACCGCCGCGGGCGCGCGCGATAACCGAAATCTCCGCGCCCGCGACCTCCGTCGCGGCGGAGGAGTGCGCCCTACTCGCCCCAGGGGCAGGACGCGGCGGCGCGCTCCAGGGAGGTCACGCCGTCGGTGCGTCGTTCGCGGAGCAGCTCGCCGCCGAGGGAGTAGCGGGGTGCGGCGGCCTCGGACCGGGCGGCGCGTTCCACGATCGCGTCGACGAGGGTGCGGACCATGTCCAGACGGGGGTGGGCGGCGTGGATCCGTGGCGCCCAGGCGGCGACGAGGTCCGCGTTGCGCCCGAAGTCCGCGCCGACGCCCTCGCGGGTGAGGTGGCAGAGCAGGCCGCGGCGCTCGGCGATGCCGGGGGAGGTGTGCAGGGCGATCGCCTCCCACACCCGGTCGACGTCCTTCTCGGGGACGTCGTGGCGGCGCAGCAGTTCGGCCGCCAGGTCGGCGCCCTCCACCTCGAACCGGGCTTCCCCCTTGGCGAGTTCGCCGGCACCCAGGTCGTGCAGGACGGTCGCGGCGAACAGCAGGTCGCGGTCGTGGGCGGCGTCGTCCAGACAGCCCAGACGGGCGGCGAGGAGCTCGGCGAACAGGAAGCTGCGCACGCTGTGGTTGACCAGCGCGGGGCTCTCGGAGGCCCGCGCGGTGGCGAGCACGGCCTCGGCCAGCGGGCCGGTCGGCAGGTCGAGCGAGAAGGAGTCCATGTCCGCAGGTTATGGAGCCGGACCGGGCCGCCACAGTGGCACGGGTGCCGATCAGCGCTAGGATCGTGCCATGATCGAACCGCCGCCGGAGCCGCACCGGATCGCGGTGCTGACCCTGCCCGGGGTGATGCTGCTCGATCTCGGCATTCCGGTGCAGGTCTTCGGTTCGGACCCGCGCTACCGCGTCACCGTCTGTACCGATCCGTCGGCCGGACCGGTCCTGGGCGACGGGGTCGGCCTCGTCACCTCGGCCGGACTGGAGGCGCTGCGGGACGCCGACACCGTCGTCGTCCCGGGCTACCAGGACGCGGAGGCGCCGCTTCCCGGCACGGCGCTGGCGGCGCTCCGCTCGGCGAGCGCGCGCGGGGCGCGGCTGGTGTCGATCTGCACCGGGGCGTTCACCCTGGCGGCGGCCGGGCTGCTGGACGGCCGCCCCGCGACCACCCACTGGCGGGACGCCGCCGCGCTGCAGCGCCGCTACCCGCGGATCGACGTCCGGCCGAACCTGCTCTTCGTCGACGACGGCGACGTCCTCACCTCCGCCGGAGTCACCGCCGGGGTCGACCTCTGTCTGCACATCGTCCGGCGCGACCACGGGGCCGCCGCCGCCAACGCCCGCGCCCGGGCACTCGTCGCCCCGCCCCAACGCCCGGGCGGCCAGGCCCAGTTCGTCGAACGCCTCCGGCCGGACGCGCGCGGGGACGAACTCGCCGGGATCCGTGCCTGGATGCTCGGCAACCTCGCGCTGCGGCAGAGCGTCGACGATCTCGCCCGGCGCGCGCACATGTCCCGCCGGACGTTCATCCGCCGCTTCCAGCAGGAGACGGACAGCTCCCCGATGGCCTGGCTGACCGCCGCCCGCCTCGACCTGGCCCGCGAACTCCTGGAGACGACCCCGACCCCGGTCGAACAGGTCGCCCGCCTCAGCGGCCTGGGCAGTCCCGCGGCCTTCCGCGCGACCTTCCACCGCCACCTCGGCACCTCCCCGGCGGACTACCGGGCCACCTTCCGGTCATAACGCCCGACGGTGGGCCGGAGGAAACGGCCGGGTCGTATTCCGGATTTCGGAGGCCGGAAATCGGCGCAAATCCGCCGACGGGTCCGGCCGTTTTCTCCCGGTCCCGCCGAAGGGCGGATTCTCCGGTTGGCGGTGCTGTGCCCGGAGTGTCCGCGTGCCGCTCTTTGCCGAGACTTTCCGTAGCCAGGTCTGGACCATGCGTAATGGCGGTGGAAGAGTGGGCCGCGCCAACGGGGGGCACGAGCCGCCCCGACGACTTTCCAGGGGGAAATCATGCGAATCGGTACCCGTGCGCGCGCGGCCTCGGCGGCGGCCGTGATGGTCGTGGCCGGGCTCTCGTCCGTCATGGTCGGAGCCGGTTCCGCCCAGGCCGCGGCGGCGAGTTGTCCCGCCGGCGGCCAGGTGCTGGGCCCGATCCAGAACATCTCGGTGGGCTCGCAGACGATCGGTAAGTTCTATCTCGGCTGGGACTGCCGCGGTGCCTACACCGAGGTCAATCTGTGGAACACCAACTACGTCAACAACTGGAGCAACGGCCAGGTCACCGTGAAGTCCAGCTCGAACTACTCGGTGAACAGCAACCGGCCGGTCGCGAACGCCGGCACGTACTGGTTCGACGCCGGTTTCATTGCGGTGACCGGGGTTTCCAACACCCGCCTCTACAAGGGCAACTGGAACTTCACGGCCTACGGGCACTCGTGCTCCGGCGAGACGCCGACATGGAACTTCTCCAACGGCAGTTACAGCACCGCGGACATGTTCTCGCACTGCAGCTGACACCGTCCGGGCCGGGGGCGGCCCCGTTCCTCCGGGACGGGGCCGCCCCGCACGTGCGACCTGGGCGATCGTCCAGTCCGGACGGCTCCGGCCGGTGTGCCGCTCCAGTCGTTCCCGCCGGGCGGCGTTGGTGCAATACGGGGGTCGATCCGTCGAGGACACCGGCGGCTTGCGGGACTCGTCCCTCCTGGCGCCGGCGGCCGCGCACGTCCGGAAGGAACCCGAACCCCGTGATCCACCGCTCCGCCCGCGCCACACGTCCCGCCCGTCCCGCCCGCCGAGTCCTGCTCGGCCCGGCTCTCGTCCTCGCCCTGTGCGCCACCGGCTGCGCGGCCTCGCCGGGCACGCCGACGGGCACCGGCGCGCCCGCCGGAACGGTCACGAGCACGGGCACCGGCACGAGTACCGGCAGCGTCACGAGTACCGGCACCGGCGCCGCGTCGTCCGCCCCGGCCGTGCCGCTGAAGCCGGGCGCGGTGCGGGTCTCGGGAGAGGTGGACAAGCCCTACACCCTCACCCTGGCCGACCTGCGCAGAATGCCGCTGGCCTCCGTCACCGTCACCTACACCAGCGCGAAGGGACAGCAGACGCACAGCTTCGACGGCGTGCCGCTGCACACCGTGCTCAGCGCGGCCGCGCCCCGTTTCGACACGAGCAAGAAGAACGGCGCCCTGCGCGGCGTGGTGGCGGCGACCGGGGGCGGCGACTACCGCGCGGTGTTCGGCTGGGCCGAGCTCGACCCGGGGTTCGCCAAGTCGCAGGTGCTGGTGGCCGTCTCGCAGGACGGCGTACCCCTCGACGACAACGCCGGGCCGAGCCTGGTGGTCCCGCAGGACACCAAGGGCGGGCGCTACGTCTCCGAACTCGACCGGCTCTGGGTGGGCACCGTGGACCAGGTGGTCGACGGTGGCCGCTGAGTCCGGCGCCCGGCCGGTGGACGGCACCGCCGCGCGGGCGGTGGGGCGGCGGGCGCTGCTGGGGGCAGGAGGACTCGCGGCGCTCGCGGGCGGCGGGGCGCTGGTCCTGGCTCCGGGCGGCGGCGCCCCCGGCCCGCCGGCACCGGCGGTCCGGCCGGGCGACGGGAGTGCGGTTCCCTTCCACGGTCCCCACCAGGCAGGAATCCTGACGCCACGTCAGTCCCATGTCCGACTGACCGCCCTCGACCTGCTCCCGGGCGCCGACCGCCCTCGGACGGCCGACCTGCTGCGCGCCTGGAGCGCCGCCGCCGGGCGCCTGAGCAGGGGGCGGCCCGACCCGGGCGACGCCGCACCGGCCGGCGATCCCGCCTCGCTCACGGTCACCTTCGGCTTCGGGAGCACTCTGTTCGACCGGCTCGGCCTGACCGCCGACCGCCCCCCGGCGCTCGCACCGCTGCCCGCCTTCCCCGGGGACGAGCTGGACCCGGCCCGCGGCGGCGGGGACCTCTTCGTCCAGATCGCCGCCGACGACCCGCTCGTCGTGGTCCAGGCCCTGCGGACCGTCCGGCGACTGGCCCGCGGCACCGCCGGCACCCGGTGGCTGATGGCGGGCTTCACCGGCGGACCGGGCTCCGCGACCCCGCGCAACCTGATGGGCCAGCCCGACGGGACCGGGAACCCGGACCCGGCCGACCCGGCGCAGCGGTCCCGGATCCTCCTCTCCGGACCGGGCACGCCGGCCTGGCTCGTGGGCGGCTCGTACGCGGTCGTCCGGCGCATCCGGATGCTGCTGGACCACTGGGAGGGGCTCCCGCCGGAGCACCGGGAACAGGCCGTCGGCCGCCGGGTCGCGGACGGGGCCCCGCTCACCGGCGGCACCGAGCACACCCCGGCCGACCTCGACGCCGCCCGCCCCGACGGCGTGCCGGTGATCGCGGCCAACGCCCACATCCGGCTCGCGGCGCCCGCCTCCAACGGCGGTGCGACCATGCTGCGCCGCAGCTGGTCGTACTTCGACGGTCTGCGCCCGGACGGTGCCCCCGACGCCGGGACGCTCTTCGTCGCCTGGCAGAACGACCCCCGGAGCGCCTTCGTGCCCGTGCAACGACACCTCGCCCGGACCGACGCGCTGTCGCGGTACGTGGTGCACGAGTCGTCGGCCGTGTTCGCGGTGCCCGGCGGAGCGGAACCGGGGGACTGGGTGGGGCGGGCGCTGTTCGCACCCTGACCGTCCGGCGGCCCGTTCGGGTGGGGCCCCGGCCGAGGGACCGTCATTCGGGGCGGGACCGAAAGGGTGAAGGACGTCTTCGCAGGTCGTACCGGGTGTCGCGGCGCGGCGTGATGGCGTGTCACCGACCTCTCGGGGCGTACGGAGTTGCGCGGTCGGGCGGTCCGGGGCTCGGTGGAGATGTCAGACCCCACGGTCCGTGACCCGGACCTCGTCTCCGATCGGAGCCTTTCCATGCGCAGTGCCCAGACCCGTGTCGCCCGTCTCGCCGCCCTCGCCGTGCCCGCCGCCCTCGGGCTGACCCTGCTGACGGGCGCTCCCGGCATGGCCCGGCCCGCCGCCGCGCCCGGCCTCGACGCCGCGGCCCAGCAGGCCGGGGTCCTCGGCGCGCTCGCCGGGGTGACGCAGCCGGCCACCGAACTGGTCGCGCTGGCCGCGAAGTCGCCGGACGGCACGGTGCCGGAGGCGGACGCGACCCGGCTGCGGACCGCGGTCGGCGCGGCGATCGACAAGCTGCAGGCCGCGCTGCCCGCGGCCGCCCCGGCGGCCCCGGTCGCGGCCCCCGGGCTGCCCGTCACTCCGCCGGTCGGCGCCCCGGCCGAACCGCCCGCCGGGGTTCCGGCGGTCCGGGCGCAGGCCGCCCCCACCGACCTGGTGGCGACGGCCGCCGCGAACCTGAGGAAGTCGGTGGACCAGTTGGCGGCCCCGGCCGCCCCCGCCACGACCCCGGCCGTGGGCACCATCGTCCTCCCGGCGCCCGCCCCGGCCGCGGTGCCCGCGGCCCCGGCCGAGCAGGTCGTCAAGGACACCGTCAACCTGGTCGCCGCGACCGTGCTCGGCGGCACCGCCCTGCCCAAGCCGGATCTGGCGGGTCTGCCCGCGCTGCCGGGCGCGACGGGCTGAGCCGCGGCGCGCCCGACGGCCGGGCCGGTGACTGACCAACCGTCACTGTCCTTGAGGCGGAGGTCCGTCGGGCCCGCAGGCCCGGTCCTGGCTCCGCCCCGGCGCGCCCGCCGGGGCGGAGGCCGTGCACCCGGGTTGTCAGTCTCCGGACCGGAGCGCGCCCGCGCCGACGCGGACGGCCGTGCTGCTCGCCGTCGCACCGGAGCCCGCGGTGGTGCTGAAGCCCGCGGTGGCACCGGAGTCGGCCGTGGTGCTGGAGTCCGCGGTGGTGCTGGAGTCGGCCGTGGCAATGAAGCCCGCCGTGGTGCTGGCGTCCGCTGTGCCCTCGGCACCGGTCCCGCCGCCGGCGGCACGGGCGAGCGCGGTCTCCAGCCGGCGCACGGCCTCCTCGGCGTCGGCGAGTTCGGCGGGGGAGGGGACGACGGTGCCGAAGGACGACAGCCGGTCGGCGGGCAGCGCGCGCCAGCGCAGGACGGGGGAGAGCGCGGTGGCGGCCTGGGCCAGGTACCAGGCGAGCGGGCCGTGGATGCGGGCAAGGCCGATGGCGAGCACGGCGAGGGCCTCGCGCAGCCGCTCCAGCCGGTCGATGACCGGCAGCCGCTCCTGCGTTCCCGCCGCGCCGACGGCTTCCGCGAGTCCGCTCGCGGTCTTGCGGGCCAGCGCCGCGTCCTCCTCGGCCGGGTCCCACAGGCCCTCGCTCAGCTGGCGATCGGCCTCCGCGGTGAGGTGCGCGATCTGCGCGCACATACCCGCCTCGGCCGGCGGGGGGCGGTAGGTGGTGTGCGGGAGCATGTCGTACCTCTCGTCGGGAACGCGGGGGAGGGGAGGGTGGACCGCGGGGAGCGGGCGGACGCGGAGCAGGGGAGCCGTGCCCTCCCAACGGTGCGGTGCCGGCGGCTCCGTGCACAGCCCCGGGAACGAAGCTCCCCGAGCGGGCACGGCCCGGGAACGAACCGGCTCCCCCTGCCCATCGGGCGCGCGGTGCCCGTACGGTGGCACCCGGGTAGGCTCGGGGAGAGCACGGGACGACCGGTGGTGGTGCGGGTGGAGTTGTTGTCGTTCGAGAGCGCGAACGTGGGCGAGACGGAGGAGTTCCTGTCGTCCGCGTACACGCCGATGAAGATCGGCGGGCCCGTCCAGGACGCCCGGGTGCGGATCAGCCGCCGCGCTGCCGGTCAGGTGGCGATGGACCGGCTCGACTTCGGTTACACCATGGCCTACGACGCGGCCGACCTGGGCCGGGTGTGCCTGATCAGCATGCACGGCGGCACCCTCGCCGACCTCACCGACGGCCGCGAGGAGGTGTTCGGGCCCGGCGAGACCTTCCTCCTCGCCCCACCGGACCGGCCCTACCGGGGCGAGGTCCGGGCCGCCCGCTACACCATCGCCCTGTTCGACACCGCGTTGCTGGAGGCCGTCGCCCCCACCGGTCCCGGAGCGCGCCCGCCGCGGCTGACCGCGGGCCGGCCGGTCGACGGGGCCGCGAACCGCCGACTCGCGGCCACCATCGCCTACGTCCGTGACCACGTCCTCGACGATCCGGCGGCGTGCGAGAGCGAACTGCTGGTCGGCACCGCGGCCAGGCACCTGGCGGCCGTCACCCTCGCCGCCCTGCCCAACAGCACCCGCGACACCGGCCGCCCGGCCGACGGCGCCGACGCCACCCCCGGCACCGTGCGCCGGGCGGTCGCCTTCATCGAGGCCAACGCCGACCGGGACATCGGCCTCGCGCAGATCGCCGCCGCCGCGTACGTCACCCCGAGGGCCCTCCAGTACGCCTTCCGCCGCCATCTGGACACCACCCCGCTGGCCTTCCTGCGGCGGGTCCGGCTGGACGCCGCGCACCGCGAGCTGCTCGCCGCGGATCCCCGGAGCACCACGGTGACCGAGATCGCGATGCGCTGGGGCTTCGCCCACCCCGGACGCTTCGCCGCGCACTACCGCGACGCCTACCGGACCGCTCCGGGCAACACCCTGCACCTGCCCGCGTGAGCGTCCGCGGACGGCGGTGCGCCGTCCGCGCCGTCGGTGCCGTCGGCTCAGCGGCGGGGCGGCAGGCGGTGCAGCCGCACCTCGGTGAGCCGCCCGTCGTCCAGCCGGGCCGTGAGGTAGGTGGCGAAGGGCTGGCTGCGCCGGTCGGTCGGCGAGCCCGGGTTGAGCAGCCGCAGGCCGCCCGGCGCGAGGCTGTCCCAGGGGATGTGGCTGTGCCCGAAGACGAGCACATCGGTGTCGGGGAACCTCTCCTCGCACCGCCGCTCCCGGTCCCGGGCGGGGCCGGTCTCGTGCACCACCGCGAAGCGGAGGCCCTGGAGCCGGACCCGGGCGATCCCGGGCAGTTGCTCCCGGAGCGCCGCCCCGTCGTTGTTCCCGTGCACGGCGACCAGCCGCTCGGACCGGGACCGGAACAGGTCGAGGGTGGCGGTGTCGACCCAGTCCCCGGCGTGGAAGACGACGTCGGCCTCGTCGAGGGCGTCGAGCAGCGGCGCCGGCAGCGCCCGGGCGCGGGTCGGGAGATGGGTGTCGGAGGTCAGCAGGAGTCGCATCACGGTGGGAACGACCGGAGCGCGCCCGGGGCTCCGGGGTCGCCCCGGGAACCACCCGGTCGGCGTCCCGTGCCCGGTGGGCCCACCCGGCCCCCGAACCGGGTCCCTTGCCCCCGGCGGCGATCGGGGTGATCCTTCGCCCATGGAGATGCCGCCGCGAGTGATCGAGCTGGACGACCTGACCCTGCGCCGTTTCGACCCCGAGGGGGACCGTGCGGAGCTGTTCGAGGTCATCGACGCGGCGCGGGCGCACCTCAGACCGTGGATGACATGGGTCGACGAGCACGACCCGGACCGGACCGCCGAGTTCCTGGCGCGGCGCGAGGAGGCCTGGGAGGCGGGCCGGGACTTCACCTTCGCGGTGGTGCTGGGGGGAGCGATAGTCGGCGCCTGCCAGTTGTTCCGGCGGGAGGGCGGCCCGGGCGGGGTGATGGAGATCGGCTACTGGCTCCACCCGGCGGCCACCGGGCGCGGTGTGGCGACCCGGGCGGCGGGCGCCCTGGTCGCCGAGGCCTTCCGGTTCCCGGGGGTGGAGCAGGTCGAGATCTCCCACGACCCGGCCAATCGCGCGAGCGGCGCGGTCGCGGCGAGGCTGGGTTTCACCGAGGACCGCCGCCGCTCGGCCGGCACCGGGGAGGAGCTGGTCTGGCGGCTGGGCCGCAGGGAGCGTGCGGTCCAGGAGGGCGCGGTCCGGGCGGCCGTGGTCGGGTCAGGTGCGGTCGGGGCGGGCGCGGTTCAGTCGGGCATGGTGGAGGAGGGCATGGTTGAGGAGGGTGTGATCGAAGAGGTTGTGACCGAGGACAGGAAATCTTTCGGTTCTCACCCGCCGAAGTGACGGCGTCTCACCGGCGGGTGCAGAAGATCTTCCGGTGGGGTGGGGTGTCAGACGGCGGAACTGCTGGCCGGGTGGCGCTCGGCCCCGGCGCCCTCCTCATTGGTCCGGCACACACCGCAGGTGTGCCAGTCGGACCGGTCCAGGCCGGACCGGTGCGGGGCGAGGGTCATCTCGGAGGTGTCCAGCCCGCACAGGGTGCGGGGACCGCAGACGCCGGAGGCCTCCGCGGGCGCGGCGTGCGCGCGGCGCACCGGGCCCTCGGAGCCGGTCGGAGTGAGGCCGGGCCCCGGGACCCGGGCATCGGTCGGTGCGTCAGATTCCAGTACGACAACGGTGTCCATCCCCCCACCGTTCCCGTCGGGCCCCCGGGCCGCACCCGCACGTGGCATCCGGACCAACCGGCCGGACGACGGCCGCCGGACCCCCGGGGCCGGGGGTGCGGGCGCCGGTCCCGGCACCGGTACTACGCTGGCGGTGCCGTCCAGTAGGGAGTCCCCGGGAACATGTTCGTGAAGATCTGCGGTCTGAGCACCGCTGTGGATGTGGCCGCCGCCCTCGCGGCCGGTGCCGACGCGCTGGGCTTCGTGCTGACCGAGAGCCCGCGCCGGGTGGAGCCCAGGCTGGTGCGGGAGTTGGTGGCGGCGGTGCCCGAAGAGGTGCTGACGGTGGCGGTGTTCCGGGAGGAGCCGGCGGAGTACGTGCGCGCGGCGGTGCGCGCGGCCGGCGTCCGCGCGGTGCAGTTGCACGGAAACCACCCGGCGGGTGCTTTCGCGGAGCTGTCGGACCTGGGACTGCCGTTGGTCCGGGCCACCTCGGCGGCGAGCGCGGCCGGGGCGGACTGCGGGGACTTCGGTGAGGACCTGCTGCTGCTCGACGCGCCGGTGCCGGGTGCCGGGGAGCCGTGGGACTGGGCCGAGCTCGGCGCCCGGCCGCCGGCCGGGAAGTGGCTGCTGGCGGGCGGTCTCGGCCCGGCGAACGTCCGTGCCGCCATCGCGGCCGCGAACCCGTGGGGCGTGGACGTCTCCAGCGGGGTCGAGGTCCGGCGGGGGGTCAAGGACCCGGACCTGATCGCCGAGTTCCTCCGCGCCGCCAAGTCCCGCTGAACCCCGCGGGCCGGCCCCGCCACCGGGCGGGCCCGCCGGCGTGCGCGAGCGCCCGGGCCGGGGCGGCGGGTTCCGCCGCCCCGGCCCGGCCACGCCGTCATCCGGACTGCCCGGGCTCCTCGCTTACCCCGGGCTCCTCGCTCGCCCCGGCCTGCTGCGACTCCCCGGACGCCCTGGACTGCCCGGCCTTCCCGGACTGCCCGGCCTCCCCGGGTGCCCGGGTCCGCTGGGCCGGCAGGCCGGTGCGTTCGTTCTGCAGGTCCCACAACTCCCTGAACCGCCCGGCACCGTCGGCGACCAGCTCGGCGAAGGTGCCCTCCTGCAGCACCCGGCCGTTCTCCAGCACCACGATCCGGTCGGCGACGGCCACGTTGGTGAGGCGGTGGGTGACCAGGACGACCGCGCGCTCCCTGGCGACGGCCCGCAGGTTCTGGAAGATCCGGTGCTCGGCGCGCGGGTCGAGCGCGGCGGTCGGCTCGTCCAGGACGAGCAGCCCCGCCTCGCGGTGGAAGGCCCGCGCGATGGCCAGCCGCTGCCACTGCCCGCCGGACAGCTCCTCGCCGCCCATCCACTCCACCGCCAGCAGGGTGGACAGGCCCCGGCGGAGCTTGGCGACGACGTCGGAGGCCCCGGAGGCGTCGGCGGCCCGCAGCACCGCCGCGTCGCCCTCGGCCGTGGGCTGGCCCAGCGTGATGTTCTCGCGGCAGGTCATCGGCCAGCGCGCGTAGCCCTGCGGGACCACGGCGACCTGGCGCCACAGGGCGTGCGGGTCCAGTTCGCGGGTGTCGCGCCCGTCCCACCGCACCGCTCCGGCATCGGGCAGGTAGAGACCGGCCAGGAGCTTGGAGAGAGTGGTCTTGCCGGAGCCGTTCTCGCCGACCAGGGCGAGGATCTCCCCGCGCTCGACGTGCAGGCTCACCCCGTCCAGTGCCTTGCGGTCGGCGGCGGGGTAGCCGTAGCTGAGGTCCTCCACCGCGATCCGCCCCGGTGCCCCGGGTGTTCCGGTGCCGCGCTCGGGCCGGTGGCCGCCGGCGGTGTCGAGGAAGTTCGACCAGTCGTCCAGGTACATGCCGGTGCGGAACAGATCGGCGCCGTAGCCGACGATGCCGCGCAGGCTGGTGCCGACGGCGGCCAGCGCGAACACCGCGGCGCCGCCGCGCGGCAGGCTCATCCGGCCGGTGCTGACCAGCCACAGCATCGCCGCCCAGACCAGGGCCGTTCCGAGCCCGGTGGCCGCGGCGCCGACCACCGACACCCGGGCGCTGCGCCGCGCCGCCTGTCGCGAGCCGGCGTCGAGCCGCCGTCCGACCTCGTCGTACTTGCTGAGCAGGAACTCGCCCATGGTGTCGGAGCGGACCTGGTCGGCGTTGCCCTTGAGATGGATGTACCAGCGCAGGTTGGCCATGATCCGGCGGTCGGCGATCGCGGCCCGGTTGGCCAGGAACTGCACCCGGGCGGCGTGCACCGACGCGATCCCCTGGGGCAGCGCCGCCAGGACCAGCAGGGGGAGCAGCGCGGGGTGGAGCACCGTCAGCACGCCGGCCGCGCCGAGCAGGGAGGCGAGCGCGGCGAGCAGGTTCTGCGCCTCGCCGACGATGTCCACGCAGACCTCGGCGCCCCGGTCGGCGGCCTCCAGCTCGTCGTTGTAGCCGGCGTGGTCGTAGGCGGTCAGCTCGGCCGCGACGGTGGCGCGCAGCACCGAGGCCTCCGCCTCCCGGGAGATGCGCGGCGACAGGTGGATGGTGATGGACTGGACGGTGATGCCCAGCAGGGACCGGGCACCGGCGGCGGCCGCGATCACGAGGATCGACGGTGCGGCGTGGGCGAGTTTGGTGCCGACCTGGCCGGGGCCGAACAGGGCGGAGATCGTCCCGGTGGTCGCGAACAGGCCGGCCGCGCCGAGGACGGCGGACACCGCCTGGCAGGTGAGGAGCAGGGCGACGGAGGCGCGGTCGATGCGCCAGCCGAGGCGGAAGGCGCGGACGACGAGCGCGGGCAGCCGGCGGGCCATCGCGCTGACGCTGATCGCCTCGATCGCCTCGACGCGGCGCCCGTCGGCGAGCCACTGCAGTTCTTCGTCGGAGGTCCCGGCCGGGGCCGTCGTGGCGCTCAAGCGTTCGCCCCCGTCCGCGGTGCGCGGGCGGCGGACGGCGCGGTGACGGCCGGCGGGACGGGCTGGACGGGCTGGACGGGCGGAGGAGTCGGGGGCAGGGCCGGCGGGACGGTCGGGGGAGCGGGGACGAGCGGGAGGTGGATCGCCGGGGTGGGGTGACAGGCCACGGGGCCTCCAGTCGCGGAGCGGTGCGCGGACGGGCGGGAGTACCTGGTCCGGCCATGGCGGAGCAGCACAACTCGTCTGCCAGAAAGACGAGTTGGTGAGTCCGGTGCGGTCGGGGTGGGGTCCGATGATGGTGCTGTTCGAGTGCGGCGTTCAAGCGGATCGCCCTCCGGGCGAGCCCGGGTCGAACAGGGACTTTTCGAGCACTGCCGCTGTGCTCGGGGCCGCCCCGCGCCGGGGGCGGACGGCGTGTCGGGCGGCCGTCCGCGAGCCGGGGCGGCCGTCGCCGGATTCACTCGTTCGGATGGTCGGACGCCGGGGCGGTTTGCCGCCCCGGCGGGCCCGGCAGGCCTGACGGGGCGTCGGTCCTCGTGCTCGTGGCGGCCGCCGGTCCGGCCAACTCCCGGTCGTCCCACCGGGAGTCCGGAACCGGGGGCGGCCCCGGCGGAGCACCCGGCTCCGGGGGCGTCCCGACCGCCTTCCTAATTGGTCCAGACCCTCGCAATTGGTCCAGACCTATTGACGTGTCCGGCCGCCCCTCCTACGATCCGGACCGGCACAGCCCCACATGTCCCCCCACCTCACCCAGAGCCGGGCGTCACGCCCCCACGCGTCGGTTTCGTCCCTGGCGCTCGGCGGGAAGGGAGCACAGCATGTTCCGTCGAAGGTCGCGCACTCCGGATCCGCAGCCCCGGGTCACCCTGGAACGCGCAGCCCGGACGTACCGGACCGGCGGTGCCCGGACCGGATCGGGCGCGGTGAACCGCTCCCTCGCGCTGATCAGCGCCGCCGCCGTGATCGGTGCCGGCCTCGTCGTGGCCGGCAATGTCACCGCCGGGGCGGCGGTCCCCAACCTGCTGGCCAACCCCGGCTTCGAGAACGGCCTCTCCGACTGGACGTGTTCCGGCGGCTCGGGCGCGGCCGTCGGCAGTCCGGTGCACTCCGGCTCCTCCGCGCTCAAGGCCACGCCGGCCGGCTCGGACAGCGCCCAGTGCACCCAGACCGTCAGCGTGCAGCCCAACTCGCAGTACACGCTGAGCGCCTACGTCCAGGGCAGCTACATCTACCTGGGCGCCACGGGTACGGGCCTGAGCGGTGCCCAGTCCACCTGGACGCCGAGCAGCGCCTCCTACAGCCAGCTCAGCGTCGGTTTCAGCACCGGTCCGAGCACCACCTCGGTGACGGTCTTCCTGCACGGCTGGTACGGACAGCCCGCGTACCTCGCGGACGACGTGGTGCTCAGCGGCCCCGGCGGCACCACCACGCCTCCCACCACGCCGCCCACCACTCCGCCGACGACGCCTCCCACGACGCCGCCGACCACTCCGCCCACCACTCCGCCCACCACCCCGCCGACGACGCCTCCCACGACGCCGCCGACCACGCCGCCGACCGGTGACACCTGCCCCACCAAGCCCCGCCCCGCGGGCAAGGTCCTCCAGGGCTACTGGGAGAACTGGGACGGCGCCTCCAACGGCGTGCACCCGGGCATGGGCTGGGTCCCGATCACCGACAGCCGGATCGCCGCGCACGGCTACAACGTCATCAACGCCGCCTTCCCGGTGATCCTCTCCGACGGCACCGTCCTGTGGCAGGACGGCATGGACGCCGGCGTCAAGGTGTCCACCCCCGCCGAGATGTGCCAGGCCAAGGCGGCCGGCGCGACGCTGCTGATGTCGATCGGCGGCGCCGCCGCGGGCATCGACCTCGGCTCCAGCACCGTCGCGGACAAGTTCGTCGCGACCGTCGTCCCGATCCTGAAGAAGTACAACTTCGACGGCATCGACATCGACATCGAGACCGGCCTCTCCGGCAGCGGCAGCATCGGCACGCTGTCCGCCTCCCAGTCCAACCTGATCCGCATCATCGACGGCGTGCTCGCCCAGATGCCCGCGGGCTTCGGTCTGACGATGGCCCCCGAGACCGCGTACGTCACCGGCGGCAGCGTCACCTACGGCTCGATCTGGGGCGCCTACCTGCCGATCATCAAGAAGTACGTGGACAACGGCCGCCTGTGGTGGCTGAACATGCAGTACTACAACGGCAGCATGTACGGCTGCTCCGGCGACTCCTACCAGGCCGGCACCGTCCAGGGCTTCACCAAGCAGACCGAGTGCCTGAACAACGGCCTGACCATCCAGGGCACCACGATCAAGGTGCCCTACGACAAGCAGGTGCCCGGTCTGCCGGCCCAGCCCGGTGCGGGCGGCGGCTACATGGCGCCCGGCCTGGTGAGCCAGTCGTGGGGAGCCTTCGGCGGCGCGCTGAAGGGGCTGATGACCTGGTCGATCAACTGGGACGGCTCGAAGGGCTGGAGCTTCGGCGACAACGCGAAGTCTCTCCAGGGCCGTTGACGCACCGCTGACACGCCGTCGGCGTATCGACACGCCGCCGGCGCACCGGCAACGGCAAGGGCCCCGGGAGCACCTGGGCGGTTTCTAGGGGTCGTTGCAACACGTGGTCGGTTTGATCAGGCCGTGAGCAGTTTATGCAGGCGCTCGGCTGGGGTTTCCCAGCCGAGCGTTTTGCGTGGGCGGCCGTTGAGTTCGGCGGCGACGGCGGCCAGGTGCTCGGGGGCGTGAACGGTCAGGTCGGTGCCCTTGGGGAAGTACTGCCGCAGCAGACCGTTGGTGTTCTCGTTCGAGCCGCGCTGCCAGGGACTGGCCGGGTCGCAGAAGTAGACCGGGATGCCGGTGGCGACGGTGAATGAGCCGTGGGCTGCCATCTCGCTGCCCTGGTCCCAGGTCAGCGAGCGCACCAGGTGGCCGGGCAGCGTCCGGACGGTCTCCACCAAGGCGTCACGGACGTGTTCGGCGGTGCGGCCACGGGGCAGTTGGAGGAGCATCACGTAGCGGGTGGCGCGTTCGACCAGGGTGCCGATCGCGGAGGCGCCGTCCTTGCCGATGATCAGGTCACCCTCCCAGTGGCCGGGAACCGCACGGTCCTCGGCCTCGGCCGGGCGTTCGCTGATCATGACCATCGGGGCGGCGAACCGCGGTTGGCGGCAGGCCGCTCGGCGGTGGGGCTTGCGGCGAACACGCCCGGTGCGCAAGGCGGCGGCCAGCTCGCGGCGGAGTTCACCGCGGCCTTGGACGTAGAGGGCCTGGTAGACCGTCTCGTGGACCACGTGCATCTCCGGCCGCTCGGGAAAGGTGTCCCGCAGAGCCTGGCAGATCTGCTCCGGGCTCCACTTCTTGTCCAGGCGGTCCTGGACGAAGTCCCGCAGCTCGGAGTTCCGGCCGATCTTCCCGGGCTTGGGTCGGGGCCGGCGGGCATCCGCGCGGGCCTGCGCGGCGTGAGGGCGGTACTGGCCGTTGCCCGGGTGCCGGTTGCGTTGGATCTCCCGGCTGACCGTCGAAGGGCTGCGGCCCAGCTCGGCGGCGATGGCTCGGACGGTGGCCTTCTCACGCAGCCGGTCGGCGATGTGGATCCGATCAGCCTCGCGCAGGTAGCGGGACGGGCCGTCCTGCGGCAAAGGGACACGGATCGGCGGATACGCCTTCTTGCCGCCCGACGCGTTACGGCCGTTGCGCCACCGCTTGCCCGTGCGCAGATTGATCCCGACACGCTCGCACGCTTCCCGACTGCTCAGACCCCGGTCCATGAGGCGGAAGTATTCCTCCCGCTCACGGACCAGGGTCCTCGCCCTCCGAGCTACCGTCCGGTTCTTCCGGATCTCGAACATCGCACCCCTTGAGCTGGGGTGTTGCAACGATCCTTAGAACCCAAGCCTGATGCTCCCGGGGCCCCGCCGTCGTCCGGATCAGACGGTGGCGAGGGACAGCTCGGTGGCCTTGATGAGCGCGACCACGGCGGAGCCGGTGGCCAGGCCCAGATCGTTCACGGCGTCCCGGGTGACGGCCGCGGTGAGGACGCTTCCGCCCTCGACGGTGACGTTCACGGTGGCCATGGCGGCGCCGGCGGTGATCCCGGTGACCGTGCCGGGGATCCGGTTGCGGATGCTCAGCCCGGTGACCGGCCCGGTCGCCAGCGAGACGTCGGTCGACTTCACCATCGCGTGGACCGCGCTGCCCTCGGCGAGTCCGAGGTCCTTGACGGCGTCGACGGTGACGGCCGCGGTGACCTCCTGACCGCCGTCCAGCCGGGCCTTCACGGTGGCCATCGCCTCGCCCGTGGTGACGGAGGTGACGGTACCGGGGATCTGGTTGCGGATGCTCAGGCTCATGGCGGCAGACCTCGTACTATCGCTGGGAGCAGGGCTTTCACCTGCGGGTATGCCCGAGCCTAGAGCGAATTCGCCGCCGCTGTGCGAGCCCGGTCGCAGCTGCCAGGCCGGCCTTGGTGATCACCTGGCAGAAGCGCCCGGGGCCGGTCACCGCCCGGCGGCGCCGACCCAGATCTCGGTGACGGCGCTGATGTAGCGCGCCCCGCAGTGGTCGGCGGGAACCACCAGCTGCGGGCCGGTGGAGTCCAGCGGGGCGCCGTCGACGCTGGTGGCGAGAAGGATCTGCTGGCCGCCGAAGTCCGGGTCGATCTCGGCCCAGGACAGGACCGCGAAGTGACCGTCCGCCCCGGTGACGGTCAGCAGGTGGCGCAGGCGCTGCTTGCGGCCGCGGAGGTCGACCTGCGGTTGGGCCTCACGGACCACGTCCCACAGTTTCGGCCCTTCGAAGGAGTGGTTCTGCTCGCCCTCGCGCAGGCAGTCGTAGCTCACCTCGACCCGGTGGGTCCGCCGGGCCCGCAGCTGGGCGACCGTCAGTTCGAGCGGCTGGTCCAGTCGGCCGTGGAACCGCACGACGGCCGGTGCGGCGGGCACGGTCGGTGCGGCGGGTGCGAGAGGTCTGCTCACAGGGCTCCCTTCGGTTCCGCTCGGCGCGGCTCGGGCGAAGAGATACCCGTATCGCTCGGCAAATACCCGGGCAATCATGCGTTTGGGTCGGCAGATGCGAGCCAAGGTGCTGCTTCCCCCTGGTGGATGCCGCCAGTGTGAAAGCCCGGGCGGGTCAGTCGAGCAGCGCCCGAAGGGCCAGGCCGATGTAGAGGAAGAGCAACGGGATCGCGAAGCCGCCGTAGACGGCGGGCAGGATCGACTCGGGCCCGCCGATGCCGACGCCGGTGAGCAGCGGGCGGATCCACAGGAAGAGGAAGGTGGCGAGGACCGGGACGGCGGTCTGGGCGAGCGGGCGCCAGGCCAGGTCGTGCAACTGGTCCGCCTCCGCCGCGACGGACAGCGGCAGCACGAAGCAGACGAAGAACAGGCCGAAGAACAGCAGCAGGAAGAGGCGCATGCCGCCGATCGTGGTGCCGGTGTCGACGTGCGGCGAGAGGTCCGTGGTGCGCACCAGGGGGCCCAGCTCGGGCGCCGACGGGGCCCACAGGACCTGCACCCGGTCGTCGGTCCGGGGCTCCTCGGCGGTGTCGGCGCCCCGGGCCGTGATCCGGCTGCCGTCGGGGAGGGCGAGCTCCAGATCGGAGTCGTAGTGCGTCACCACGCCGTCGGAGTCCTCGACCGCCTCGGCGTCCGTCACCCCGACCACCGTCGCGGTGGACAGCACCGCGCCCGCATTCTTTATCGCGCGCACGTCCTCGCCGCCGTCCATCGCGCTCAGGGCGGCCGGGAGCGCGGCCGCGAACGGCAGCAGCAGGAGGACAGCGGCCACGCGGACCCAGACCCAGGGCGCAGCGTCGAAGGTCAGCGGCACCCGGGACCGCAGCGGGCGGGCGTCCTTGGACAGGGAGACCCGGCGGTGCTTGCGCCGGGTCCACATCCGGACGGCCTTGGCCGCCCACAGCGCAGCCATCCGCAGCCAGAGCAGGGCTATGCCGATCCGGGCGAGGGTGTCGAGCGTGGTGAGCGGCTGGCGGGTCCCGCCGCCGAGGCCGAAACCCCACCCGATCGCGACGGCCAGGACCGCCCACGCTCCCACCGCGCTCACCCGCGCCACCCAGACCAGCACGTGTCCCCACCGCCCCCGATGTCGATCATCCGGGCGGGATCCTCCCACACGCAGGTTTCGGGCGCGCGGTACGGGTGGGACCGCAGGGGCGGGAGCCGGTCAGCGGGTCTCGACGACGACCTTCTCGATCACGACGTCCTGCACCGGCCGGTCCGTGCGGGGGTCGGTCTCCGAGGTGGCGATCGCGTCGGCGACCCTGCGGCCGGCGTCGGTGGTCACCTCGCAGAAGACGGTGTGCTTGCCGGTGAGCCGGGCGGTCGCTCCGACGGTGACGAAGGACCGGGAGCCGTTGGTGCCCGGGCCGGCGTTGGCCGTCGCGAGCAGGTAGGGCTCATGAAGCGCTCGACGACCCGGTGGAGGACCGTGCCGTCGGACAGCGGCTCGGTGCTCCGCTGTCCGGTCCCGGGGTCGGTCCAGTCCCGTTCGCCGGTGGCGAGTTCCACGAAGTTCTCGACGGTCTTGGGGGTATGTTCCGGGAACAGCCGGATTTCGATGTCACCCTGGTTGGTCCTCGGCGTCGCGTACAGCTGTTCTGCCGTCACAAGTCCCTTGCCGAGTCCTACTGGTGCCGCCCGGTCCCAAGGACGGACGGACGTCAGGCCGGGTGCCCGGCGGCGTCGGTGTCCAGGCTCTGGGTGTTGAACCTGATCTGCCAGACGACCACCCGCCCGTCCGCGAACTCGCAGACCACGGCGCCGTCCTGCCACACGCCGTCGGTGTCGTACCACTGACTGCCCAGCGGGTCGCCCTGGTTGAGGTGCACGTCGTGGACGCCGCGGCCGGTGGTGAAGCGCTGGCCGAAGACGTAGATCCGGTCGGCGGAGCGGAGCAGCGGCTCCAGCACGTCGAGCGCGTTGTCGCCGTCGCTGGCCACCCAGGGGTGCACGGCGACGGGACGCCTCGGCAGTCGGTGGAGCAGCGCCACCAGCCGGTCGACCACGGTCGGGCCGAACGCGGGCGCGCCGACGGGCTGCTTCTGCAGCAGGGCGACCACCCGCAGCACCAGTCCCCGGAGGGTGCGCAGCCAGTCGGGGTCGCGGAGCAGTGGGCTGCGGGCGTAGTCGAGCGCACCGGAGGCGGGCGACGGGTCGAGCGGGTGGAAGTTGGGGGCCAACTGCCGGAGCGCTCCCAGGTCGGAGCGGTACAGACCGTCGACCAGCCGGTAGGAGACGCCGACGCTGCCGGGCGCGTCGACGTCGAGGGCGGCCTCGAAGGCGCCGGCGGGCGTCGACAGGGTCAGATGGCCGTGGTACCACTGGCCGAAGTCGTGCGAGGGGTCGCGGGAGAAGTCCTGGAAGGTGCCGACGGCCACGCCGTACAGGGGAAGGGGCATGGCCCAGGTTCGCACGGCCGGGGCGCGCGCACGGCGAGGCGCGGCCGGGCGGTGCCGGGCGGTGCCGGGCGCGGGAACGGCCCGGCCCGGGCGCACCGGAGTGCGGGGCGCCCGGGTCGGGCCACGGGGTCGGGCCGGGCTCGTCAGGTGAGGCGTCGGTCTCTGCGGGTGGGGCTCAGTAGGTGAGCAGGCCCGGGTCGGAGAGGCCGGGGGCGCCGGTCTCGACGTGGCCGGCGAGGCGGCGGACGAAGTCGGCCGTCACGGAGGAGGTGACGGTGACGTCGTACCAGTTGCGGCAGCCGCGCAGGTCGACGGTGTACCCGACGGTCGCGCCGCGGCGGACGGTGACGGTCTGCGGGGCGCCGCCGTAGGCGTTGGCGACGGTGAGGACGGCGTCGGCGCCGGCGGGGTTGGTGAAGGTGAGGTCGAGGTTGCCGGTGGTCGGGTTGTGGCGCGCGGTGACCTCGGGCCCGGCGGTCTTGCCGGGGTTGCGGAAGCGGCGCAGGAAGCCGTTCGGGCCGTGCACGGTGAGGTCCGTGACGCCCTTGGAGTAGGTGGTGTTCCAGGCGTCGGAGATGTTCTTGCCCGCCTCCGCCGTGTAGGTCCACGGGCCGTCGGTGCGGTTGGGCGAGGTGACCAGGAACTGCGCGCCCGCGGCCGCCCCGCCGCTGAAGGTCAGGCGGTACTTGCCGGTCGAGATGTCGGCCGAACCGTCCACGTAGGGTGCGTACTTGAGCGGACGGGTGGGCTTGGCGCCAGCCTCCTGCTTCGGCATGGTGCCGACGGCGGGCGGGGCGGGCACGTAGTCCGGGTGCCGGTTGCCGTCCTGCGGGCGGTAGCCGGTGGTGGACGGCAGGACCGCGGGCGCCGGGTCGGCGGCGGTGAAGTCGAAGGCGGTGGTCAGGTCGCCGCAGATCGCGCGCCGCCAGGGCGAGATGTTGGGCTCCAGCACCCCGAAGCGGCGCTCCATGAAGCGGATGATCGAGGTGTGGTCGAAGGTCTCCGAGCAGGTGTAGCCGCCGGTGCTCCAGGGTGAGACGACCAGCATCGGCACCCGCTGGCCGAGGCCGTAGGCGCCGGCGCCGTAGCCGATGCCGCCGCCGTAGTAGTCGGCGCCGGTGGCGACGGTCGACAGCCCCTGGGAGGCGGAGGAGGGCGGGAACGGCGGCACCACGTGGTCGAAGAAGCCGTCGTTCTCGTCGTAGGTGATGAACAGCGCCGTCCGGGCCCACACGTCGGGGTTGGAGGTCAGCGCGTCCAGGACCTGGGAGATGTACCAGGCGCCGTAGTTGGCGGGCCAGTTGGGGTGCTCGGTGAACGCCTCGGGGGCGGCGATCCAGGAGATCTTCGGGAGCGTGCCGCCCTGCACGTCGCGGCGCAGCTGGTCGAACAGGCCGTCGCCCGCCTTGGCGTTGGTGCCGGTGCGGGCCTTGTCGTACAGCGGGAGGCCGGGCTTGGCGTTGCGGTAGTTGTTGAAGTACAGCAGCGAGTTGTCGCCGTAGTTGCCGCGGTAGGGGTCGCTGATCCAGCCCCAGGACCCGGCGGCGTCCAGGCCGTCGCCGATGTCCTGGTAGATCTTCCAGGAGACGCCGGCCTTCTCCAGCCGCTCGGGGTAGGTGGTCCAGCCGTACCCGGCCTCCTGGTTGCCGAGCACCGGGCCGCCGCCGGTGCCGTCGTTGCCGGTGTGGCCCGTCCACATGTAGTAGCGGTTCGGGTCGGTGGAGCCGATGAACGAGCAGTGGTAGGCGTCGCAGAGGGTGAACGCGTCGGCGAGCGCGTAGTGGAACGGGATGTCCTGGCGGGTCAGATAGGCCATCGTGGTGGCCGTCTTGGCGGGCACCCACTGGTCGTACTTGCCGTTGTTGAAGGCCTTGTGGCCGCCGGCCCAGTCGTGGTTGAGGTCCTGGACGAACTGCATGCCCAGGTTGTTGACCTGGGGGCGGAACGGCAGGATCTCCTTGCTTCCGCTGTCCTTCTGGTACCAGACCGGCTTGCCGCTCGGCAGGGTGACCGGCCGCGGGTCGCCGAAGCCGCGCACGCCCTTCATCGCGCCGAAGTAGTGGTCGAACGAACGGTTCTCCTGCATCAGCACGACGATGTGCTCGACGTCCTGGAGAGTGCCGGTGGCGCCGGCCGGGGCGATCGCGGCGGCCCGCGCGATGCTCTGCGACAGCGACGAGAACGCGGCGGTGGCGCCCGCAAGTTGGAGGAAACGGCGCCGAGTCGGCTCAGCCATGGGTGGGAGACCTCTGCCTGTGATGGGGGGTGGAGGAACGGTGCCTGAAGAGGACAGCGGGTACGGGGTACGTCCGGGCCGACCGCCGGTGTCCGGTTGCTGTACGTCAGAAGAACGCCTCGACTTGTATGGACATCCTGGGGCGCCGCCGGGTCGGCCGGGCCGCGCCGCACCCGATGGTGGGTGCACGGCGGACCGGTGGGGGCTGTGAGAGGGTCGGTACATGGAACAGCGCGTTTTGGGCCGCACCGGCCGGCCCGTCTCGGTGGTAGGACTCGGTACCTGGCAGCTCGGTGCCGACTGGGGCGACGTCCGGGAGGAGGACGCCCTGGCGGTGCTGGACGCCTCGGTCGAGGCCGGCGTCACCCTCTTCGACACCGCCGACGTCTACGGTGACGGCCGCAGCGAGCAGCTGATCGGCCGCTACCTGAAGGACCGTCCGGACGCGGAGGTGTTCGTCGCCACCAAGTTCGGCCGCCGGGCGGAGCAGCGCCCGGAGCACTACATGCTCGACAACTTCCGCTCCTGGGCCGACCGTTCGCGATCGAACCTGGGTGTGGACCGGCTCGACCTGGTGCAGCTGCACTGCCCGCCCACGCCGGTCTACTCCGCCGACGAGGTGTACGACGCGCTCGACACCCTGGTCGCGGAGCAGCGGATCGCCGCCTACGGCGTGAGCGTGGAGACCTGTGCGGAGGCACTGACCGCGATCGCCCGCCCCGGGGTCGCCAGTGTCCAGATCATCCTCAACGCCTTCCGGCTGAAGCCGCTGGAGCAGGTGCTCCCGGCGGCGGCCGCCGCCGGGGTGGGCATCCTGGCCCGGGTGCCGCTGGCCTCCGGCCTGCTCTCCGGCCGGTACACCGCGCAGACCCGGTTCGCCGCCGACGACCACCGCACCTACAACCGGCACGGCGAGGCCTTCGACCAGGGTGAGACCTTCTCCGGGGTCGACTACGCGACCGGTGTCGAGGCGGCGGCCGCGTTCTCCGAGCTCGCCCCGGCCGGCGCGACGCCGGCGCAGACGGCGCTGCGCTGGATCCTCCAGCAGCCGGGCGTCACCACCGTCATCCCGGGTGCCCGGAACCCGGAGCAGGCCCGCGCCAACGCGGCCGCCGCCGGCCTGGCGCCGCTCCCGCCCGCCACCCTCGCCGCCGTCCGCGAGCTCTACGACACCCGTCTCCGCCCCCAGGTCCACGCCCGCTGGTGACTACCTGCTGGTGAACGCCCTCCGCCCGGCCGCCCGGTCCATCACCCGGGTCGCCGGGCGCTTCCCTCCCCGCCGGATCGGCCGGGGCGCCCCGGCCGCCGCCTCCGGGCGGGGTCGCGGGGTCGTGGGGGGCGAGGTCAAGTAAGGGATCTTTCCTAACTCGTCCCGCCATGCTCCCGAAGCGGCGCCGACGCTGTCAAGGGGCCCGTCGACGGCTTCCCCGGGCCGGTCGGCCGGGGCCGGGGTGGCTCGCGACTTCGATAGGAAACTTTACTAACAAGGTTATTGACTCGATCATCCGCGGCCCCACATAGTCCCGCCATGTCCTTTACCAAAAAGAGAAGTTGGGCCGTCCTCGCGGCGGCCGCCCTCACCGGGGGCCTGATCACCGGCCTGACCGGACTCTCGTCCGCGACCGCCGCCAGCCCCAACCTCGCCCTCGGCAAGGCCGTGACCGTCTCCTCCACCGAGGCCTCCGGCCTGGAGGGCGGCAAGGCCGTCGACGGCTCCGGCACCACCCGCTGGGCGAGCGCCGAGGGCGTCGACAACCAGTGGATCCGGATCGACCTCGGCGCCGGCACGTCCGTCGGCCAGGTCGTCCTGAAGTGGGAGGGTGCCTATGCCAAGGCCTACCGCGTCGAGCTGTCCGACGACGGGTCGACCTGGCGCCAGCTCTACAGCACCACCGCCGGCGACGGCGGGACCGACACCCTCACCGTCTCCGGCACCGGCCGCTACCTGCGGGTCTACGGCACCAAGCGCGCCACCTCCTACGGCTACTCGCTGTACGAGGTGGAGGTCTACGGCGGCGCCGGGACCCCGACCCCGACGCCCACGCCGACCACCCCCACCCCCACCACCACGACGACCCCGCCCGGCGGCGGTGCGGCCGTCCCCTTCGGCACCCACTCCTTCCCGTACGCGGCGGGCACCATCACGGTCTCCGGCGACCGCGCCGCCAACGACGCCAAGGTGGTGGACTACTACAAGAAGTGGAAGTCCGCCTTCGTCACCTCCAAGTGCGGCAACGGCTGGTCGGCCATCGCCTCGGTCGACGCGGACCACCCGTACGTCGCGGAGGGCCAGGGCTACGGCCTCACCATCCTGGCGACCATGGCCGGGGCCGACCCGGACGCCCGCGCCACCTTCGACCGGTTGCTGAAGTTCGTCCTCGACCACCCGTCCGTCAACAACCCCGACCTGCACGCGGCCGAGCAGGACGCCGGCTGCAAGAGCGTCAACGGCAGCGACTCCGCGACCGACGGGGACCTGGAGATCGCCTACGCGCTGCTGCTCGCCGACAAGCAGTGGGGCAGCACCACCGGCGGCTACAACTACAAGCAGCTCGCGGTGAAGCGGATCAACGCCATCAAGGCGAGCGAGGTCGTCCCCGGCACCAGGCTGATGAACCTCGGCGACTGGTCGGACGGCAACTACAACACCATGAGCCGCAGCTCGGACTGGCTCAGCGGGCACTTCAAGGCCTTCCGGAAGGCCACCGGTGACAGCGCCTGGGACGGCATCCTGACCGCCCACCAGAACCTCGTCACCCACCTGCAGACCAACTACGCCCCCACCACCGGCCTGCTCCCCGACTTCGCGGTGTCGACCAACACCGGCAACCCGAAGCCCGCGGCCGGTCAGGTCCTGGAGAGCCCGCTGGACGGCGCCTACTCCTGGAACGCCTGCCGCGACCCCTGGCGGCTGGGTGTGGACGGCCTGACCACCGGCGACCCGAAGTCCCTCGCCGCGGTCCGGAAGATGAACTCCTGGATCAAGCAGGCGACCGGCGGCGACCCGGACCGGATCGCCCAGGGCTACAAGCTGAACGGCACGGTCGCCGAGTCCGGCTCCTCGGTGGCGTTCATCGCACCGTTCGCGGTGGCCGCGGCCACCGACACCGGGAGCCAGGCCTGGCTGGACGCGCTCTGGACCAAGATGAACTCGGTCCCGCTGGACCAGGGCAGCTACTACGGCTCCAGCATCCAGCTCCAGGTGATGATCGCCGTCACCGGCAACCAGTGGCTGCCGTAGCGGCCGACGGTGCTCGCTGAGCCGTCCCGCAGGCCGGGCCGGGTCCCCTGGAACCCGGCCCGGCCGTGGCGCTCGCGAGGTCGGCCGGCACCCCGCCCCGGCCTCGCGCGGGCGGCCCGCGCGGGCCCGGCCGACTCGGCCGCGGCGGTGGGGTCGACGGTGATCTCCCCCGCCCGGCCGATCGCCCGGTCACCCTTGAGGCCGAACTCAGGCCTTTACGGGAAGTTCACCTCACGTTTGTTATTTAGACTGGTTTGCATGCTGTCTGATCATCGCAACCTTCTCGGTTCCGTCACCGCCACGCTGCGCGCGGCGGGGCTGCCGCTTGCCGACAAGGTGCGCGGGACCGGCGGCGCCACGGTCTCCGACGTCGCCCACGGCGTGGTCGTCTCCTGGCAGGCGGCCTGGCCCTCCGGTGCCGCCGACGCCTCCGGTGGTGTCGGCGGTGGCGCGACGCCTCCGCGCGGCGGCGCCGCCGTCCGCTCGCGGAACTTCCAGGAGACGCTCCGGGTCGCCGCGCTGCTGGCCGATGTCGGCTACCACACCGAGCACCTCGGTGACCGCGTGCTGGTCAACGGCCGCAACGGCGGCTGACCGGCTCCTCCGGGCCGCCCGGCCCCGTGCCGCCGTTCCGCCTGTTCCGCCTGTGTTCCATCTGCTCCGCCTGTTCCACCCGCTCCACCTGCTCCCGGCCCGGCCGGTGAAGGCGGCTGCCCTCCGGCAGCCGCCTTTTCGCGTTCCCGGGGCCGCGCCGGGTGCCCCGCCCGGTCCCGGTTTGCGATCCGGACCGGCGGTCCGTATCGTCCCCGGTGAAGCGGACCGCTGGTCCGCATTCAATCGGAGGGAGACACCCGTGACAGCCGTGCCCGAAACCGCCGGGACGACGCCGGAGGAGCTGTACCGCCACAGCCTGCGCCTGCTGCTCGACAAGGACATCGCCGGCTGGGTCGGCCTGTGGGCCGAGGACGGCGTCATGGAGTTCCCCTTCGCCCCGCCCGGACGGCCGACCCGGCTCGACGGCCGGCCCGCCGTCGCCGCCTACATGGCGGGCTACACCGACCACATCGACCTGCGCGACTTCCCCGAGCTGAGGATCCACCGGACGGACGACCCGCAGACCGTGGTCGTGGAGATGCGCGGCGTCGGCCTCCTGGTCGGGACGGGCGCGCCCTTCGACATGCGCTACATCGCCGTGGTGACCGTCCGGGACGGCCGGTTCGCCTCCTACCGCGACTACTGGAACCCGCTCGCCGTGCTGGAGGCCGGCGTCGACTTCGCTCCGGGGAGCACCCGATGACCGTCACCCCGTCCACCCTGGTCGTCGGCGCCACCGGGACCACCGGGAGCCGGACCGTCGCCGCGCTGGTCGCCGCCGGACACCGTGTCGGCGCCGCGAGCCGCCGCGCCGCCCCGCTGCCCGGCGCCACGGCGGTGCGCTTCGACTGGTACGACCCCACCACCTTCGACGCCGCCCTCGGCGACCACGACCGGCTCTACCTCGTCCCCCCGGTCGGCGAGCCCGAGCCGCTGCCCGTCATGCTGCCCTTCCTCCGGCTGGCCGTCGCCGCGGGCGTGCGCCGCGCCGTCCTGCTCAGCTCCTCGGCGGTGCCGGAGGGCGGCCCGGCGGTGGGTGCCGTGCACGCCGAGCTGCCCGGACTGTTCGAGGAGTGGGCCGTGCTGCGCCCCTCCTGGTTCCTGCAGAATTTCACCGGCGCGCACCCGCACGCCCGCAGCATCCGCGAGGAGGGCGTCGTCCGCACGGCGACCGGGAGCGGCCGGGTCGGCTTCGTGGACGCCGCGGACATCGCCGCCGTCGCCGCGCACGCCCTCACCGCCGACCGGGCACCCGACACCGACCTGGTCCTGACCGGCCCGGAGGCTCTCGGCTACGACGACATCGCCCGGATCGCCGCCGAGTTCCTCGGCCGCCCCGTCGTCCACCGGCGGCTCGGCCGCGCGGAACTGGCCGCCGAGCTGACCAGGGGGATGCCCGCCCGCTTCGCCGCGATGCTGGCCGATCTCGACGGTGCCATCGCCGCCGGGGCGGAGGACCGCACCACCGACACCGTCCTGCGCCTCACCGGCCGACCTCCGCACGGCTTCCGGGAGGTGGCCGCGAGGGAGCTGCGGCCCCGGGGCGCCGCTCCGCAGGGCAGCCACCGGGGCTGACGGTTCGTCACGGTGCTTACGACCGAGGGTCAACCGGTCCTCCGTGACGGACGTCCCGCCGAGAACGGGGCCGGCGGGGCCGGGCGGGTCCCGCCGGTCGCCGGGGTGGCGACGGCTCTGCTGGTCCCCTGTGCGGTGCTGGAGGGCGGCCGCACAGCACGGTGAGGGTCTCCGGCCCGCCGGCGGGTGCCGAGGCCGGACGGGACGGGGCACCGGCGGGCGGAGGTGGCCGGATCGTGACATCGACGGGTGGAGCAGGCCCTTGACGCTGAAAGTAATGTTCCTTAACTTAATGCCCGCGTCGCCTCCTCCTCCGCTCCGTCCCCCACCTCATGGAGCCATCCGTGTCCGCAGGCTTCACCCGAAGAATCGGCCTCTTCCAGGCCACCACGATCAACATGAGCCAGATGTGCGGGATCGGCCCGTTCGTCACCATCCCGCTGATGGTCGGCGCCTTCGGCGGTCCGCAGGCCGTCGTCGGCTGGATCGCCGGCGCGCTGCTCGCCCTCGCCGACGGTCTGGTCTGGGCCGAGCTCGGCGCCTCGCTGCCCGGGGCCGGCGGCACCTACGTCTACCTGCGCGAGGCCTTCCAGTACCGGACCGGGCGGCTGATGCCGTTCCTGTTCGTCTGGACGGCGATGCTCTTCATCCCGCTGATCATGTCCACCGGCGTCCAGGGTCTGGTGCAGTACCTCGCCTACCTGTGGCCGGGCATGACCACCGCGCAGGGCGACATCGTCGGCGTGGCCGTCCTCGCCCTGGTCGTGCTCCTGCTGTGGCGCAAGGTCGAGAACATCGGCAAGCTCACCGTCGCGCTCTGGGGCGTGATGATCGTCTCGGTCGGCGCGGTGATCCTCGCTTCCTTCACCGACTTCCACCCCTCGATGGCCTTCACCTGGCCCGCCCACGCGATCGAGCTGACCCACGGCCAGTTCTGGATCGGCTTCGCCGCCGGTCTGACCATCGGGATCTACGACTACCTCGGCTACAACACCGCCTCGTACCTCGGTGCCGAGATCAAGAACCCCGGCCGGGTCATGCCGCGCGCCATCATCGTCTCGATCATCGCCATCATGGGTGTCTACCTGCTGATGCAGATCGGCGTCCTCGGCGTGATCCACTGGCAGGACATGCTCGACCCGGAGAACGTCGCCTCCAGATCGGTCGCCTCCGCGGTGCTGGAACAGACCTGGGGCAAGGGCGCCGCCGACACCGTGACGGTCCTCATCCTGATCACCGCCTTCGCCTCCGTCTGCGCCGGTCTGCTCGGCGGCTCGCGCGTGCCCTACGACGCGGCCCGCGACGGGATGTTCTTCCGCGCCTTCGGCAAGCTCCATCCCAAGCACGAGTTCCCGGTCGTCGGGCTGCTGTCGATGGGCGCGATCACCGCCGGCGGCTTCCTGTTCGCCCGGCACATCGGGAACGTCGCCGAGCACCCGCCGCTCACCGTGCTGATCACCCTGCTCACCAGTGTCATGGTGATCGTCCAGGCGCTCGCCCAGATCGCCGCCGTGGTCGTGCTCCGCAAGCGGCAGCCCGACCTCGCCCGCCCCTACAGGATGCTGCTCTACCCGTTGCCGGCCGTCGTCGCCGCCATCGGCTGGACGGTCATCTACGGCTACGCGGACAAGGCCAACCCGGGTGTCCACCCGATCGAGTGGTCGCTGGCCTGGGTCGGCCTCGGCTGCGTCGCCTACCTGATCTGGTCCAAGGTCGAGGGCGCCTGGCCGTTCGGCCCCAAGGAGATCCGCGAGGAGTTCCTGGACGCCCAGAACGCCGGGGCCGAGGCCGCTCCGGTCGGCTGACCACCGACCCGTTCCACCCCCGACCGCCGGCCGGCGGGTGGGTGGCGCCGCACCGCCGCCCGCCCGCCGCCCGGCCACCATCCGAGGACCACTCCTTGACCGCCGACACCGCCGACACCGCCGACACCCGCCCGCACCCCCGTCCGCACCCCCGTCCGCACCCTCGCCCTGTCGGTGCCGGCGCCGTCATCGGCATCGACTTCGGCGGCACCAAGACCGAGGTCGCCCTCGCCGACTCCGACGGCACCCCGCTGCGGCGGATCAGGTTCGCCACCCGTCCCGAGCAGGGGCCCGACCAGGTCCTGGCCCGCACCGGTGCGGCGGTCCGCGAACTCGCCGGGTACGCCCGGACCGCGCTCGGTCTGCCGGTGGTCGCCCACGCCGCGGTCAGCCCGGGCGTCATCCGGCCGGACCGGATCCTGCTCACGCCGAACCTGCCCGGCTGGGAGAGCCTCGCCCTCGCCGAGCGCCTGGCGCTCGAACTCGGCGTGGACAGCGTCGCGGTGGCCAACGACGTCCGCGCCGGAGCCCTCGCCGAACTGCGCCGGGGCGCCCTGCGCGGCGCCGACCCCGGCGTCTACCTCAGCCTCGGCACCGGCGTCGCCGCCGCGCTCACCGTCGGCGGCCGGGTGCTCGACGGCGCGCACCAGGCGGCCGGCGAGATCGCCTACCTGGACCCCGGCCGGTCGGGCGGGGTGCCCGTCGCCGCCGTCGCGGACGGGCGCGCGCCACTGGAGGAACTGGTCGGTGGCAAGGCCCTCGGCGAACGCAGCGCCGCCGAACTGGGCGAGGAGCTCACCGCCGACCGCCTGTTCACCAGCGCCGACCCGGTGGCCGGGCGGATCGCCCGGGAGGCGCTCGACACGCTCGCGACAGCCGTCGCCAACATCGCGGTGCTGCTGGACCCGGAACGGGTCGTGGTCGGCGGCGGCATGATGGCCGCCGGAGCGGTGATCCTGCCCGCCCTCACCGAGCACCTGGACCGCGCCGTGCCGTTCCCGCCGGCCGTCCTCCCGGCGCGGTTCACCGCCGACGCCTCCCTGCACGGGGCGATCACCCTGGCCCTCGACCACCGGCGCGTCCCCGCCGGCTGCTGAAGCCGGTCCGGGCGGGGCGGTTGGGCCGACGGCGGCCGGACCCCGTGCGGCCGGTCAGCTGCCGCCGGCTCCGACCCGCTCCGGTGGGCAGAGGAAGAAGAGCTCGGGATCACCGTCGTCCAACCCGTGCAGCAACCCGACCGCGCGCCACCGCTCGCGCCCGAGCAGCCGCTGCATCGGCAGGTTCGAGACGTTCGTCGAGGTGAACAGCTTGGGCGCGGTGCAGGCCGCCCCCGCGGCGCGGAGCAGGAGCGAACCGACGCCGCGTCGGCGGGCGCCGTCCGCGACCATCAGCATGGTCACGAATCCCTGCTCGAAGAAGGTGTGCTCCAGCACGCCGTACCCCAGCGGCCCCGACGGGTCCTCGGCCACCAGGACGAGCCCCTCCTCGCACCATCGCCGGACGGCCGCGCGCCGGCCCTGGTCGCCCGCCGCCGCGATCGTGTCGATGCCCGCGATCGCGGACCAGTCCGAAGGCGCGGCGGTGCGCACCAGGATCCCGCCGGGTGTGTGGATGTCCATGGGAGCATCCTGGCAGTACCCCCTCGGGCACCGGTCAGGACGGCACCGGGGAGGACGGCCCGGGGAGGACGGCCCCGGTTCAGGACGGCCCGGGGGTGGGAGCCGAGGCGGGTTCGGTCGCGTAGCGGCGCATCAGCCCGAGCTGCGCCTCGGGTGTCACGGCCTCGGCGCCGGCGTGGAGGTCCCGCAGCTCGCGGAAGTACCGGACGTACGGGTCGGGGGTGAAGGTGCTGAGCATGACGGCCGGTTCGTCGCCGACGTTGGCGAAGGTGTGCGGTGCGCCCGGCGGGACGACGACCAGGGTTCCCGCGACCGCGTCGTGCTCCTCGCTCCCGACGGTGAACCGCACCGAGCCGGAGACGACGTAGAAGCCCTCGTCGTGCCCGGCGTGGCGGTGCTGGGGCGGGCCGGGTGTGTGCGGGGCGATCACGGACTCGGCGATGCCCAGGCGATGTCCGGTGGTGGTGCCGTCCTCCAGGATCCGCATCCGGGTGGTGCCGAGCAGGACGGTCTCGCCCTCGCCCGGGCCGACCACGGACACGGTGGGCGCGGCGGGGAGTACGGGGGCGGCGGGGTCGTCAGGGGCCGTGGCGGGTGCGCCGGCGTTCGGTTCTTCGGTCATGGATCGATTGCACCGTCCGGGCGCTGCGCCCGTCCAAGACCCGTTCCGTGGCGGCCGATACCGCACGGGTATCGTTGCCGGTATGGAGCTGCGGACCCTGCGGTACTTCGTCGCCGTCGCCGAGGAACTCCACTTCGGCCGGGCCGCCGCCCGTCTGCACATGAGCCAGCCCCCGCTGAGCCGGGCGATCCGGCAGCTGGAGGCCGAGCTCGGCGCCGTTCTGCTGAACCGCTCGGCCACCGGTACGACACTCACCCCGGCCGGGGAGACGCTGCTGGCCGAGGCGCGCGAGCTGCTGGACCGCACCGAGCTGGCCCGGGCGCGGGTCGCAGCGGCGGCCGGACCGGCCACCCTGACCGTCGGCCTCCTGGGTGACAGCGCCGACCTCGGGATCGCGCGGCTGGCCGCCGCCTACCGCGACCGGCGCCCCGACGTGGAGATCCGCGTCCGGGAGACCGATCTGACCGACCCGACCTGCGGGCTGCGGGCCGGCCTGGTCGACGTCGCGCTGACCCGCGGCCCGTTCGACGAGACCGGGCTGTGTGTCCGGGAGCTGCGGGCGGACCCGGTGGGCGCGGTGCTGCGCGCCGACGATCCGCTCGCCGGCCGTACCAGGCTGCGGCTGGCCGACCTGGCCGGGCGGCGGTGGTTCCAGTTCCCGGAGGGGACGGACCCGCGCTGGCAGGCGTACTGGAACGGCGGCGCCCGACGGCAGGGTCCGGTCGTGCGCGCCGTCCAGGAGTGCCGGCAGGCGGTGCTCTGGAACGGCACGGTCGGGATGGCGCCGCTCGGGCACGAGCCGCCCGCCGGACTGGCCGTCGTGGCGGTGACCGACATGCCGCCGAGCCGGGTGGTGACGGCCTGGAACGCGGGGGACCCGAATCCGCTGGTCCGCGGCTTCGTGCGCACGGCGGTGGCCGTGTACGGGGCCTGACTGTCCATCATCGGGCCGTTCGGGCCATTGGGGTCGATCAGCCCGATCAGCCCGATCAGCCCGATCAGCCCGATCAGCCCGATCGGGCTGATCGGGCTGATCGGTCGTCGAGCTGTCGGGCCGACGGACGATCGACCGGACCGGACTTTCGGAGCGTTGAATTCCGTTGTGTCGGAACGTCAGTGACGGATCGTCATGTCGCCGATGCGGAACGTTCCTGGTCGAACAGGCGGGCGGTAAAGGGCTTTCAAAGGTGATGTGACATGTGCCATGGTACTAATCACCGCTCCCCACCGGTATCGACGGAGTCCCATCGACCACCGTCGTCCTTTGGTCCTCACCCCCACCGGTCGCGTCCCCAACGCGACCGACCCAAGGCCCGGAGGCCCCCACGTGAGAACCGCACGTCTGTCGCACCTGCGGCAGTTGGCAAGACTCCTGACGCTAGTGCTCTCCATGGTCCTGACAGTCGGTCTGTTCGCCCCGCTCGGGCAGGCCGCACCCGTCGCCGCGTCCCCCGTCGCGGTACCGCCGACCGGCGGCGGCGCCGCTGGGGCACGCACGGCCCCCTCCGACGAGCTCCCGCCGCCCGGCGTCGAGCGGACCGTGCGGTCCGGCGACCCCGCCGCGGTGCCCGCCGCGCACAGCGGGGACCTCGGGTCGGCCGATCTCGAGCCCCGCAACGACTTCGCCCCCTGGCGCGTCCAGCAGTCGGCGGCGGCCGAGCGGTCCGGCCGGGGCGCGGCCGCCGGTGAGGCGCCCGGCGAGGCGTCCGGCGAGGCCGTGGCCTGCAACCCGACCGACTTCGGGCGGACGGGCGTGGAGCTGATCAGGCTCATCAAGTCCGTGGACATGGCCTGCGTCGACAGTCTGTTCAGGATCGAGCCCCGCTACGCGGCCGCCGCGTTCCGCGAGTCCCAGATGCTCACGGTGGCCGCCGCCGTCAACGAGGCCGCCGTCGCCTACCGGGGCGACAACAGCGGCTCGATCCAGCAACTGATGTACTACCTGCAGGCCGGTTACGCCGTGCAGTGGGACAACCGTCTCGTGGTCGGCGAGTACAGCAGCGAGGTCCCGAAGGCGATCCTCCCCGGCGTGCGGGCCTTCTTCGACAACTCCCACGCGCTGGACACCACCGCCGAGAACGCCGGCCCGCTGGCGAACGCGGGCGTGCTGGCCGACGTCACCCGCGAGCCCGTCACCTACCTGCCGATCGCCAAGCGCCTGCTCACCGCCTACACCAGCAGCGCGTGGGACAAGGACAACCTGATGTGGGCACTCAACCCGGCCTTCCTGGTGCTGTACCGGGGCATCCGGAGCGAGGACCCGAAGTTCCGCGAGGAGATCCAGAAGGACCCGGCGCTGATCGACCTGGTGGCGGCCTTCGCCGATCGGGCCCTCGTCCACGCCGGCGGCGCCTACGACGGCGTGCTCTCCAACGCCGTCAACGAGCTGAGCCGGTTCATGTTCTACCCCGAGTTCCGCCCGCGGGTGCGTCCGCTCCTTCAGGCGCTCACCGCGAAGTTCTCGGTCACCGGCCCCACCCGGAACCAGCGCGCGACGGCCGCGGTCGGCGTGCGCAACTACGACCAGGCGAACTGCGCCTCCTACGGCACCTGCCAGGACGCCGAGCGGTTCCAGGCCGAGTACCTGACCCACATCGAGCAGTGCAGCCCGAGCATCCGCATCCTCGCCGAGTCCATGGCCCCGGAGCAGCTGGACGGCACCTGCACCAGCCTCAACGGCCAGGACGCCTTCTTCCACGCCGTGGTGCGGGACGACGGCCCGGTCGCGGACGACCTCAACAGCACCATCGACGTCGTCGTGTTCGACAGCTCCGCCGAGTACAAGCTGCTCTCCACGGTCATGTTCGGAAACTCCACCGACAACGGCGGCATGTACCTGGAGGGCAGCCCGGCCAAGGCCGGCAACAAGGCCCGGTTCGTCGCCTACGAGAAGACCTGGGGCGAGCCGGGCTTCTCGATCTGGAACCTCAACCACGAGTACACCCACTACCTCGACGCCCGGTTCGACATGTACGGCAGCTTCGAGGCGGCCGACCCCACCCCCGTCGCCTGGTGGACCGAGGGCCTCGCCGAGGTCGTCGCCGACTCCTACCTCGAGGTCGTGAACACCCTGGCGATCGAGGCGGCCGCCAAGCACACCTACCGGCTGAGCACGCTCTTCGACAGCCACTACGAGAACGAGGACCGCACCTACCGCTGGGGCTACCTCGCCGTCCGCTACATGCTGGAGCGCCACCGGCCCGACGTGGACAGCCTCCTCGCCCTGTACCGCAAGGGCGACTGGGCCGGCTCCCGCACCCTCCTCAAGACGACCATCGGCACCCGGTACGACGCCGACTTCGACGCCTGGCTGAACTCCTGCGCGGCCGGCGAGTGCAGGAACACCCCGAGCTTCCCGAGGCTGACCGAGTGCGCGGGCGGTGACATCCGCAAGCTCGACAGCAACTGCGCCCGGAGCAACCTGTCGGCGACCACCGGCAACTACGCGCACTTCTACCTCTGGGTGCCGGCGGGCACCCGCCAGGTCCGGGTCACGAGCAGTGGCGGCACCGGCAACGGCGAGCTCTACTACAACCCGTACGGCTGGGCCTACACCGACTCGTACGTCACCCGGTCGGCGGGCCCGGACAACGCCGAGACCCTCACCGTCACCAGCCCGCAGGCCGGTTACGTCTTCTTCAGCCTCTACGCCCAGCAGGGCTTCAGTGGGGTGAGCGTCACCAGTGAGTTCTGATCCCTGCTCCTGATCCCTGCTCCTGACCGCTGTTCCTGACCGCTGTTCCTGGTCCCGCTCCTGGTCCCCGGGCCGGGCGCCGTGCGCGCCCGGCCCGGGGCCTCAGCCGTCGATCCGGTGCTCCTGCCAGAACGGGGCGAGGTCCACCGGGGCGACCGCCTGGGCGGCGGCCTTGAACGCCGCGGTGGTCGAGACGTCGTACCAGTGGGCCCGGGCGTAGTCGCGCAGCAGGACGGCCATGGTGTCCGCGCCGAGCAGTCGGCCCAGTTCGTGGAGGGCGCAGGAGCCGTGGTCGTAGACGACCGCCTCGTACCGGTCGGGGTGCGCGTCCCAGTGGCTCATGGGCGAGGTCAGCCGCTCGTCCTCGGACTCCCAGTGGGCGGGCGCCGAGCAGTCCTCGTCGCCCCCGCCCAGGACGAGGTCGGCGGCGTACTCGCTGAAGGACTCGTCCAGCCAGGGCGCGCGGTACTGGTCGTCGCCGACGATGCCGTACCACCACTGGTGCGCCAGCTCGTGGACCAGCGCGAAGGGCTTGACCCGGTCGAGGACGAAGCCCGGGTACTCCATGCCGCTGAACCAGAAGGCGTTGTCGAGGACGACGGTCAGCTCGCCGTACGGGTAGGCGCCGAAGCGGGCGGAGTGCGCGTCGACCGCGCCGCGCGCGAGCTCCAGCATCCGGCCGGCCTCCTCGGCGGTGACGTCGGGGGTCGCGAACACCCCGATCCGCACGCCGTCCGCCGACCGGCCCGCGAGCCGGGTGAACGGACCGGCGGCCCAGGCGAAGTCGCGGACCCGACGGGCGGTGACGGTGGTGACGGTCCGGCCCGGTCCGCCGGGCGCGTCCGTGGCGCTGCCGGTGGCGGGGACCAGCAGGCCGGAGGGGTGGTCCAGGGTGACGGAGTAGTCGGCCGCGAGGGAGTAGAAGGACTCACCGTTGCGGGTGTACGGGTCGAGGTGCCAGCCGTCGCCGTCCAGCACGGCGAGCGTGGGCAGGGCGTTGCCGAGGACGGTGTACGCGCCGTCGCGCCCGAAGCGGTCGAGGCCCTCGGGGACGTCGACGGACAGCTCGAAGTCGAGGGTGCCGGACTCGCCCTGGCGCAGCGGCCGGGGGAGCGGGACCCTGAGCGTGGTGCAGTCCGCGCTGGAGGTGCCGGTGATGCCCGTCAGCCGGACGGCGGGCGCCGCGCACCCGCCGCGGGCGTTGCCCCAGAGCCGCAGGTACACGGCGGACAGCGGTTCGGGCGCGACCTGGGTGAAGCCCACCCGCTGACGGCCTCGCCAGGCCGCACCGGTTGCGTCGCTGTGCAGCGTCACGGTGTGGGTGACGGCGGCGGGGGTTCGTGGCCCGTCGCCGTGCCGGTGGGACCCGGAGAGGTGGCGGCCCGGCGGGGCCGCGGCCACCACCGACAGGAGCACGGCGAGCACGGCGGCGACCGCGAGGACGGCGTTCGGGGCGGGCGAGCCGTGGCGGCGTCGCATCGGACGTGGTGGCTCCTGTCGGTGGCGGCGGTCCCGGCGCCGGTGGCAGCCGGGGCGGGCAGGTGGGTCGGGTGGTGTCGGGTGGGGTGGAGCGGATGGAGCAGGCAGGTCAGGCAGGTCAGGCAGGCCGGGACGTGCCGCGGTGGCGCGCCAGGACCCGCTGGACGGCGCGGTCGACGGCGGGCAGCGAGGCGGCGAGGTCGGTGTAGACCACTTCCTCCACCTCCGCCACCGTGTGCAGCCCCTGGACCAGGAAGGTGTACTCCCGGCCGCGTTCCAGCAGCAGCACGATCGGCTTGCCGAAGGCGCTGGCCCAGCCGATCTCGATGTGGGTGCCGGGGGAGGCCGGGGAACCGGGCAGGGCGAGGAAGAGCTCCGCCTTGCGGATCTCCTCCTGGTCGAGTGCGGTGCACTGCTCGGGACGCATCAGTTCGGCGCCCCAGGCCTCCCGGCGGTGGGCGTTGTGGACGGCGACGCCCTGCGACTCGAAGTGCTTGATCAGCAGATCGAAGGGCTCCCGGGCGCCCGGCGGCATCTCCCCGGTCTCCGGGTCGAGCAACTGGATGAACGGCCCGGCCAGGAACAAGGTCCGGGGCAGGTCGGCGAGGTGGGCGGTGAGGTCGGTGGTCATGGCGCTCAGTCCTTGAGGAAGCACTGGATGTAGGCGTCACCGCTGGTGCCGTGGGTGTACTCGGTGGTGTCGTACGCGGTGTAGGGGTGGCGCTCGACCCGGATCGAGCGGAAGTGCGGGGTGTACTGCCAGCGCAGCTCGGGCTTGGTGCTGAAGAAGGGGATGAAGACCCCGCCCGGGCGCAGCACCCGGACCACCTCGGGCATGGTGCGGGCCCACAGCTCGGCGTCGGTCCACACCTCCATGTCCAGGGCCGGGTCGAAGAACATCCCGTCGATGCTCTCCGAGGGCAGCTCGAAGATCCGCCGGAAGAAGTCCCCGCGTTCGACGGTGAGGTTCTCGGGCACCTGGGGGTGCTTCGCGCGGAAGAGGTCCTCGACCTCGTCGAAGATCTCCAGCACGGTGTGCCGGCGGGTGGCCGGGTTCCGGGCGATCCGCAGGGCGGACAGCCCGAGGCCGAGCCCGACCTCGTAGAAGTCCTGGCCGTACTCGCAGAGCAGGTCGGCGCTCGCCCACATCAGGTCGCGCTCCCAGGCCTGCATGGCCTGCTCTCCGCCGATGCTGAGGGTCACCTCGCCGTTCTGCTCGATGAGCTGGATGTCGGGCTTCGCGCCGGGCTCGGTGCTGGTGGGGGTACTGGTCATGGCAGTGGTGTCCTCGGGGTGTGCGGGCGGGGTGGCGGGTCAGCCGGGCAGGACGCCGAAGTGGCGCCGGGCGGTGGAGACGGCGAGGTCCTGGACGGCGAACACGGTGAAGTAGTAGGCCTGCGGGGCGGTGGCGGGGTCGAAGCGGACCCGGAACGCGACGTCCGTCGGCCGGCCGCCGACGGCGCGGACCTTGGCGTGCTCGGGTTCGACCGTGGCGTCCGCGCGCAGGTAGCTGGGGACGAACAGGCCGAGTCGGACGGGGCCGGTGCGGGCGGCGGTGAGTTCTGCGCGCACCTCCAGGACGCCGCCCTGCGGGACCTCGTCGGCGCTGTGGGCGAGCAGTGAGGGCGCCTCCGGCAGCCGGAAGGTGACGTCCCCGCAGCGCATGCAGACCGCGCAGACGGTGTCGAGGATCTGCGGGAGCAGGCCGCGCCGGGTGAACTCCTGGGCCGGGCGCCCGCAGTGGCAGGTCACCTCGCGCACCTCGGGGTCCAGCGAACTGCGGTCGCCGAAATGCGCCGGGTAGTTCATCAGCTCGTCCTCGGGGTCCGCTGCGACCTGCCCGGCCAGCACGTGGTCGAGCGACTGCAGGTCGGCGGTGAGCGAGGCGCCGATCTCGGCGGCGGACTGGTCGGCGAGGTGGGTGGGCCGGGCCACCCAGAGGTCCACCTTCCGGGCGAGCTTGGTCAGCCGGGGGCGCAGGGCGTGGTTGTGCGGCAGGAGTTCGGAACCGAGCAGGGCGTTCAGCCGGCGGCCGACGGTGAGCAGCAGGGGGTCGGGCCGGTGGTCGGCCGGTTCGGGCGCGGGCGCGGTGGCGTCCGGCAGGCCGAACCGCAGGAAGGCCGGGTACGGGTGCGAACCGGCCAGGCTGGCGTTGAGGGTGTCCACGGTGTCGCCACCGGTGAGGGCCGCGCGCATCCAGGCGACGTTCTCGGGCCGGTCGGAGTCGTGCACCGAGACGGCGGCGACCACGGTGCGCGCCGGGCCGTCCAACGCGTTGAGCAGCAGCTGGTACTTCGGGTCGTACAGGGCGAGGTCGGCCAGCGGGCCGCTGTTGCAGGCACTGAGGACCACCTCGACGGCCGGTACCCGGTGCAGCGGGACGAGCTTGTCCTCGGGCTTGTAGCAGGGCAGCCCGTAGGAGCAGCGCGGGCCGAGCAGCCCCGGCCGGGGCTCGGCGGCCGGGCTGAGGCCGCAGATGGTGAACTCGCCCAGGTTGACGCTGTCGTCCTTGCCGTGGCCCTGGAACGCGACCTTGCGCCAGTGGGTGCCGAGGATCGCGGCCTGGATGTCGACCCGCTCGAAGTCGCGGTCGTCGTGGACCTGGACGCCGGGCAGGTGCGGCGGCCGGTCGGTGTCGGTGAAAAGCCCGACCGCCCCGATCGCGGCGGTCGGCCGGGCGTACTGCTTGGCGACGTTCCAGGCGAGCGAGGCGGCGTCGCGCCCGCTCAGCAGGGTCAGGGCGTGGGTGCGGCTGCGGTAGGTGGCGAACAGCAGGGAGCGCACCGGGTCGAGGGTGAGCTGTTCGTAGCAGCCGATCAGCAGCAGGCTGCCGGGGCGGTCGCGGAGGAAGGCGGCGGTGTCGGCCAGCCGCTCCTCGGGCAGCCACTCGGTGGCGAGCGGACCGGCCAGCTCGGCGAGGCCGTCCGGCAGCCGGTCGGCGCCGAGGACGATGCCGAGGTCGAGCGGCCGGGGGCGGTGGAGGGTGTCGTACAGCTGCTCGGCGAGGTCGAGGCTCTGCGTCAGGTCCGTGCGGCCGTCGACCGGGACCGGCACCCCGACGGTGCCCGCGGCGGGTCCGCGGGAGGTGCCCGGGGAGGTTCCCGGGGTGGTGCCCGGGGTGGTGCCCGGGGTGGTGCCCTCGGAGGATTCCGGGGAGGCGTCCTCGGGAGCGGCTGTGGGGACGTCCGTCGAAGCCAGGAACTCTTTGACGGCCGAGGGGAACTGGGCGAGCTTGACGGGCCGGAACAGCGGGCCTTCGGGCTTCATCGTCGGTGACCTCGTGGGCGGGAGGGGAGTGGTGGGTGGCACGGGGCAGCGGGTGGCACCGGGGCCCGCGCCGCCCCTGGAGCGGAGGCGAGTACGGGTGCGGTTGTGGGTGCGGGTGCGGCGGTGGGTGTGCGGTGGCCGGTCATACGGCGCACTCCGCGGCCGTCGCGGACGCGGTGCCCCGGTCGAGCAGCGGGCGGACGGCGAAGGCCAGGACGGCGGCGCCCAGCGCGACGGCGAAGGCGACGGCGAACACCCCGCGTGCGCCGAGCGGTTCCACCAGCAGTCCGCCGGCCTGCTGGCCGACCGCGTCGCCGAGCACGGTGGCCAGCGAGGCCCAGGTGAAGGCCTCCGCCAGCGAGCCGTTCGGTGCCACCGCGCCGACCAGGGTCATCTCGACGGCCGACACCAGCGCGATCGGAGCGCCGCCGACGGCCAGGGCGAGGGCGAGCAACGGCTGCGAGGTGGCCGCCAGCGCCAGGCCCGTCCCCAGCGCGTAGGCCAGGACCAGCCGCGGGAAGCGCACCGCCGCCGGGACGTCGGACTGCGAGCGCCCGAGCCAGACCGCGCCCAGTGCGCTGCCGACGCCCCAGCAGGCGTAGACGAGGCCGGTGCCGCCGGGGGAGCCGTGCGCCGCCACGAAGGCGGGGATGCCGAGGGTGAGCAGTCCGATCGGCACGGCGCTGGCCGCCATGACGGCGGTGAGCGCCAGCATCGGCGGGTTGCGCAGCGGGCCGAGCAGGTCGCGCCGCTCGGTGCCTTGGTCCGGGTCCGTCCCCGGCGGGAGCCGGACCAGGGCCAGCCCCAGCGCACCGGCGCCGCCGAGCGCGGCCACGGCGGTGACGGCCAGTGCGGCCGAGCCGGCCAGCATCAGGGCGGCCAGCATCAGCGGCGCCCCGATCACCAGGACTTCGGTGAGGATCGCCTCCCAGAGATAGGCGGTGTCCCGTTCGGTGTCGGCCAGCGGCAGTCGGGCCCAGAGCGAGCGCATGCAGGCGTTGGCCGGCGGCAGGGCGATCCCGGCGGCGGTGGCGGCGGCCAGCTGTCCCCAGGAGCCGGGCCGGGTGGTCCAGGCCAGCGCGGCGAGCGCCGCCGGGTAGCACAGCCCGGTGGCGAGCAGCACGGGCCGCCGGCCGTCGCGGTCCAGTCGCCTGGCCACCAGAGGCCCGCCGACCGCCATCCCGGTGGTGTAGAGCGCGCTGGTCAGGCCCGCCTGGGCGAAGCTGCCGCCCTGCTCGCGGACCACCAGGACGGTGGCCAGCGACATCAGGTAGACCGGGAGCCGGCAGACCAGGCTCCAGCCCGCCACCGCGGGCACGTGCGGGCGGCGCAGCAGCGTGCCGAAGCGGTGGACCAGGGTGTCCCGGGCCGGGGCGGAGGTGCTCACCTGGTTCAACGGGCTCCTTCCCGGCCGGGGGCCGGACCGGTCACGGGGACCGGATCGGCCGACGGGGCCAGGACGATCACGAAGGCGCCGAGCACCTCGCGCATCCGCCGCTCCACCTCCTCGATCGAGGCCCCGACCACGTGGACGTACCCGGAGGCGTTGTGCGAGGCGCGTCGGGCGGAGACGGTGTCGCCGACCCCGACCTTGAGAACGGCCTCGACCACCCCGGGGACACGCAGCAGGTCCTCCGCCGGGGTGATCCGGTGGACCGTCCCGGAGCCGGGCAGCGGCAGCAACAGGTCGCCCGCGCAGCGTCTCTGACGATAGCTCAGATCCGGTGCGAGCCCCCGGTAGACGTCCAGGGTGGCCCCGAAGACGTCGAAGCCGTACGCGTGCCCGTGGTTGGCCGGGATCTCGCAGCCGGCCAGCCGCAGCCCGATCTCGCCGGCGTACAGCTCGCCGTCGACGAGGAAGAACTCCATGTGCGCGTAGCCGTGGTCGATGTCCATGCCGGTGACGACGGTCTGCAGCAGCGCCCGCAGGTCCACCGGCGGCGCCTCGTCGGTGCCCACGCTGATGTTGGCGTTCATCGCCCCGTCGACGATGTCCAGCGGACGGCAGGGCATCGCGCTCGGCCAGGCGTCCAGCACCTCGCCCCGGTGCACGACCGCGCACACCTCCCACTCGGTGCCGCCGAGGAACTCCTCCACCATCCAGTCCCGGGCGCCGAGGTCGAGGCCGGACAGCGCCTCGGGGCCGTCCAGCCGGTGGGTGTCCACGCAGGCGAAGGAGTCCACCGGCTTCAGCACCAGCGGCCAGCCGTGCTCGGCGGCGAAGGCCGTGATCGCGGCCGCCTCCCGGACCCGGGTGAACGCGGCGGTGCGCAGGCCGAGTTCGCGGAAGCGTTGCTTCATCGCGGCCTTGTCCCGCACCCAGGCCACCTGCTGCTCGGTCAGGTGCGGCAGCCCGGCGAGTGCGGCGAAGCGCTGGGCGAGCGCCTGCCGAGGCTCGGACGGATTGCAGAACCGCTCCGGCGCGACGGGGAGTTCGGCCTCGGCCCAGGACCGGTAGCGCTCCGCCTCCCGCTCCAGCGGCTCCCCGGCCCGCACCCAGAAGGCGGGCAGGTGGGCGGTCCGGCGCAGATGGTCCTCGGAGAGGTCGGCGCGCAGCTCCTCGAAGCGCAGCAGCACGAGGTGCTCGGGGAGCGTGCGGGCCGCGTACCGGGTGAAGGTGGACGGCCGGTCGTCCACCATGAGCAGTACCGGGCCGGCGCCGCTCACACCGTCTCCAGGACGCGGCGGACCGCCTTGACCGCGGCCGCCTGCTCGGCCTCCGGGAGCTCGGGGGAGAGCGGCAGGCACAGGGTGCGGTCCAGCAGGTCGCGGGTGCGGGCGAAGCCGTCCCGGCTGAGCCGGAGCGGCCCCTCGGGGGCGTGGTTCCAGGGGAAACCGTCGGCGTACAGGGAGCGGCGTCCGGTGAGGACCGGGTGCTCGGGCAGCAGGTACTTGCCGAGCGTCCAGTGCGCGATGCCCTCGGCGGTGAGGGCGGCCACGGCGGCGTCCCGCAGCTCCCGGGACTCGCAGCGCAGGCGCATGCTCACCTTGACGTCGCCGCGGGCGCGCGGCAGCGGCCGGATGTCCGTGCGGCCGGGTAGCTCGGACAGGGCGAGCGCGTACATCCGCTCCAGCCCGGCCAGCACCTCGTCCAGGTGCCGGAACTGCTGGCACTGGACGGCCGCGACCTCCTCGCTGGTGACGAAGTTCTCGCCGTAGTGGGCGTCCTGGTCCCAGGTCGGGTAGTGGCCGGGCACCCGCGCCGAACCGTGGTCGTGGTAGCAGCGCATGGTGGCCCCGGCCCGCTCGTCGCCCGTGACCACGAGGCCGCCCTCCCCGGAGGTGAGCACCTTGTTGTGGTGGAAGCTGAACACCCCGGCGTAGCCCGCCGTGCCGACCTCCCGGCCGTCCGGGAACCGGCCGCCGAGGGTCTGCGCGCAGTCCTCGATCAGGTAGGGCACACCCTCCGGCAGGGTGGCCACCGAGCCCTCCATGTGGGCCACGATCACCCGCTGGGCGTCCGGCGGCAGCAGGGTCCGGTCCAGCGCGAGCGACTCGTCGGCGTCGACCAGTACCGGGATCAGCCCGCAGGACAGCACCGCACCGGCCACCGCGACGAAGGTGACGGCCGGGATGTACACCGGGTCGCCGATCGAGGGGCGGGTGGAGATCAGGGCGAGCCGCAGTGCCTCCGTGCAGTTGTGCACGGCCAGCGTGTGGGCGACGCCGAGCCGCTCGCCCACCCGGCGCTCCAGCCGGGAGGCCATGCTCTCCTGCTCGGTCTGGTAGCGGAACAGCACCTGGTGGTCGATCACCTCCTTGAGCTCCGCCATGTCGGACCAGTCGAGGTAGTTGGCGCCGTAGGGGAGGAAACGCTGGCCTTGCCGCTGGTGGAGGGTCATCGGGCGTCCGTCTCCGTGATCGGGTGCGTCGTGGCGTCGACGAGCAGCTGCTGACCGCGGAAGTTGTGCAGCAGCAGGCCGCCGTCGGGCGTCTCGGTGAAGGAGGGGCGGGAGACCGGGATCTTGCCGATCTTCGTGGTGAGGACGTACTGCGGGACGCCGAACCCGGTGATGTGGCCCTGGAGGCCCTCCATGATCTCCCAGCCCTTCTCGACGGAGGTCATGAAGTGCGCGACACCGGTGACGTTGTCGCAGTGGTACAGGTAGTACGGGCGGACCCTGATGCGCAGCAGTTCGGTCATCAGCCGGCGCATGGTCGCGACGTCGTCGTTGATCCCGCGCAGCAGCACGGTCTGGTTGCCGACCGGGATCCCGTGGCGCAGCAGCCGGTCCACGGCGGCGGCCGACTCCGGGGTGATCTCCTTGGGGTGGTTGAAGTGGGTGTTCAGCCAGACCGGGTGGTAGCGGGAGAGCATCGTGCAGAGCTCCTCGGTGATCCGCTGCGGCAGCAGCACCGGGAAGCGCGAGCCGATCCGGATGATCTCCACGCTCGGGATGGCGCGCAGCCCGGCGACGATCTCCTCCAGCCGGCCGTCCTGGTAGGAGAGCGGGTCGCCGCCGGTGAGCAGCACGTCCCGGATCTCCGGGTGCTCGGCGATGTAGCGGAGGTCCTCGTCGTAGGCGCCGCCCTCGTCGTCGCGGAAGTAGCTGCCCTGGAGATCGGTGGTGTGGAACTTGCGGGTGCAGTGCCGGCAGTAGACCGGGCAGGCCTCGGTGACGAGCAGGATCACCCGGTCCGGGTACTTGTGCACCACCCGGTTGGTTCGCCGGTAGAGGGTGTCCCCGACCGGGTCCACCTCGGCGCCGGGGAACTCCAGCAGCTCCTCGGCGGCGGGCACGGCCTGCTGGCGGACCGGGCAGAGCGGGTCGTCGGGGTCCATCAGCGAGGCGTAGTAGGGGGTGATGCTCCAGCGGTAGCGGCCGGCCACGCCGGCGATGGCCCGCTCCTCGCCCTCGGTGAGGTTGATCCAGTCCCGGGCCTTCTGGACGGTGTTGACGCGCTTGCGCATGTGCCAGCGCCAGTCGTCCCACTCGGCCGGCTCCGGGGCGGGCCTGGCCGGGGGAGGTCCGGTGGTGTCTTCGCGGTCGGTGGGGGCGGCGTGGGACATGGCGTGCTCCGTACGAGGGGGGACGTCGGCCGACGGCGGTGGGCGCGGCGACCGCGGCTGGGTGGTCGGCTACGGCGGCGCGAGCAGGAGTTGGCGGACGGTGCGGGCCACGCCCTGCGCGCCGCGGAGATCGTCGAGCCCGGGGCCGACGGCGCCCCACTGCTCCTCGGCCGAGGGCGGCTGCCAGAGCGCGGGATCGGCGGGGTCGGCGGCCCCGGGAACCGGTACGAGCCGGGTGACCCGCTCGGCGAGGTCCCGCTGGGCGCTGCCGAGCGCGGGCAGGAAGGCGAGCGGAGCGCGCCGGGCCTGCGCCAGTGCGACGGCCGCCCAGGTCGGCGAGGCGAGCAGGAGTTCGGCGCGGGCGTGCAGTTCGTCGGCGTCGGCCCCGGCCGCCGCGTCGACCGTCACCCCGGGCAGGCCGGCGGTGGCCGCGCGGACCGGGTCGAGCCCGGTGTCCCCGACCACGGCGCAGGAGCCGGTGCGGCGGACGGCCTCCCGAACGAGCGCGGGCAGCGGTCCGGTGGCGAAGGCCTCGGCCTCGGCCGGTGGGACGTCCCAGAACGAGAGCAGCAGCAGGGTGCCCTGCCGCTCCCGCCGGCGGCTCAGCCGGGCCGGTGCCAGCAGTCCGGTCGACCGCTCCCCGGCCGGCTGCTCCAGCCAGCCGGGCCACTGGGCGCGGGTGAGCATCCGGTCCGCGGGGAGCGGGGCGAGGGGGGCACCGGGGGCGGAGCGCAGGTGCAGCACCGGCACCCCGAGCCGGGCGAGGCGCGCGGTCGTCGCCTCCTCGTCGCAGACCAGCGCGGCGCCGGGCAGGGCCTGGTCCGGCAGCGCGTGCCCGTTGTCGGTCGACCGGGGCAGGTCGCCGAGATGGGCGGCCACCCGGCGCAGCGCGAGCACGGAGTCCAATTGCTGCTCCCGGCAGGCGAGCAGCACCGTCGGGCCGGCGGTCGGCACCGCCGGAGCGGTCGTCAGTACCGCCACGGTGCCACCTCTCCGAGCCGGGCCACGTCGTCGCTGTAGCCGGCCGCGGTGGTCGAGCAGCCGCTGCACACCCGGGGTCCGTGCTCGCGGAAGTGGTCCACGTGCTCCCGGAAGGCCGGGGTGTCCAGCAGCAGTACGCCGTTCTCCCGGATCGGCGCGCCCCCGGGGCCGTCGGCGTCCTCCCGGTGCGGGATGCAGCTGCAGGCGTGCATCCGGCCGCGCCGGCCGTCGATGTAGATCACGTCGTCCGTGACGTGGCAGAGCGGCAGCGAGGCCCGGGGCGGGGTGGACTCCTCGAAGTAGCGCCACTGCTCCTCCGGGGTGTCGCCGTAGAAGCGCTTGCCCATCGGGACGAGCCCGCTCTGCGGACCGGCGGTGTAGAGCGGGTCGCAGACCTCCCGCACGTGGTCCGGGTCGGGGTAGCGGATCGAGCGGTCCAGCTTGAGCGCGGACAGCTCCCACTGCCGCACCCCGGCCTCCGTCAGCACCCGCCGGAGCTCCGGCATCTCGGTGTAGTTGTGCGGACCGACGACGGTGTTGACCCGCGGCAGCACCCCCAGCTCTCCGGCCAGCCGCAGGCCCCGCAGCCCGGCGTCGAACATCCCGGGGGAGCGGCGGTAGGTGTCGTGGGTGGCCGCCGAGGCGCCGTCCAGGCTGACGATCACCTGGGCCAGCCCGGCCGCCGCGAGGTCCTTCACCAGCTTCGGCAGCATCGAGCCGTTGGTGATCAGCGACATCCGCATGCCCGCCCCGGCACCGGCGCGCACCAGTTCCACCACGTCCGGGTGCATCAGCGGCTCGCCGCCGGTGAAGCGGACGTACCCGACCCCGGCGGCCCTGGCCCGGGGCAGCAGCTCGGCGAAGTCGGAGCGGGAGAAGCGGAAGGTGTCGCGGGAGAGCGCGAAGTCGCACATGAAGCAGTCGGCGTTGCAGGCTTCGAGGATGCGGATGAACAGATAGCGAGCGCGCGTTGGCGTGGTGGCGGACACCCGGACCCTTTCGTCGAAGGTGCTGGTCGGACAGGTCTGGCAGGTCGGAGAGGTCGGACAGGTCGGAGAGGTCGGAGAGGTCGGACGGATCAGTGGGCGGGGCCGGTGGCCCCCAGGACTTCGACCAGCGCGTCGGCGACCTGGGCCGCACCCCCGGTGCCGACCTCGGCCGTGAGCGCGCCCCAGTCGGTACCGGGCTCCCGCTCCACCCGGCGCAGCGCCTCGACGACCTGGCCCCGCAGCGCGGCGGAGGTGGCGCGCCGATGCTGCTGGGCGGCCCGGGCGATGCCGCCGTAGATGAGGTCGAGCGCGCTGCCCTCGCCGCCGGCCCGCAGGGCCAGCGCCTCGTCCTCGGCGAACACGTCCTTCGGCCAGACCACGCGTGACCCGCCGCCCACCGCCCGCTCGTGGAACCGGCCGTTGAAGATCTGGCTGAGGTTCTGCGGCGGCAGGCAGACCGTGGGCACCGCGAGCCGGCCGGCCTCCAGCAGCGTGGTCAGTCCGGGGGAGGCGAGCAGCACGTCGCACTCGGCGAGGCGGTGGAGGAAGTCCTCGTGGGCGAGCGCGCCGACCGTGGTGGCCGCCGGCACCGGACAGGAGTCCACCAACTGCCCGGCCAGCCAGGCCGGGAGGTTGCCGGCGATGTGCACCTCCTCGACCCCGGACGCGGCCAGCGCCTCCAGCGCGGCGGGCAGCACCAGCTGCGGATAGCTCGCCCAGTCCTCGAGCTGGGGCGCGCGCAGCCCGCCCAGGCTGACCAGCGCCCGGCGCGGACGCGGCCCGGGGGCGGCGCGCCGGCCGGCCCCGCCACCGGCGATCACCGCGTCCACCCAGCGCAGCCGCCGCACGTCGGCCAGTACCCCGGTGCACTCCGGCGGCAGGTCGACGCACCGCTGCGCGCAGTAGACCTCGGCGTCCAGGGGGAGTTCGGCGCGGTCCCCCTCGGTCCAGAGGAACGGCAGGCTGTCCACGAAGACCACCGGCACCCCGCAGTCGCCGAGGGCCCGGGCGAGCCCGCCGTCCAGTACCACCAGCGCCGCTCCGACCCGCTGCTCCCGGACGATCCGCGCGAGCTCCCGCTCCCGCTCCGGCTCCGCGTCCGGCAGGTCGAACCAGCGCTCGACGGGCGATCCCGCCAGCACCGGCCGACCCAGCCCCGAGGCCAGTCCGACGAATCTGGACCGTTCGCCGCCGCGGGCCCGCAGGGCGGCCAGTACGGCACTCAGCTTCCCCGAGCTGCCCCAGCCGAAATCCACCCCGGCCACGGCAACCGTCCGGCTCGCTCCGTTCACCCGCATCCGCCCCGCCTCCTCCCGTGCCGGCCCGTCCCGGTCGACCGCCGCGCCCTGTCGCGCATGCTTCGTAGTCTTAGCACCCCGACAGGACAGGATGGTTGGCTTACTGACGGATTCGCCCGTTACTCCACCCCGGCAGGTGAAGTTCGTCATCACCGTGTTGACGTAAGGCCGTTGGCGTCCCTCCGGTCCCGCCTCGGACGCGTGTCCCGCGGGCTCGCCCGGAGGGAGTCGCGGGCCGCGGGTTCGCCGTCCCCGGGCGGGCGCGTCCACGTCCGCGGGTGGTCGCACGAGGGGTGCGGGAGTCCTGTGCCGCGCTCCCGCGCGCCCCCGGCGGGCCGCTTGTCGCCCTCGGGGCGCGCGAGTTCAGTAAAGGGGCGCGCTGTATGGACTTCGCGCCGTCGGGTGGCCGGGGCGGCCGGCCGGCCATGACGGCTCGCCGCCCCCGGCCTCCCGGGGTGGCGAGTACGGGGCAAAGCTTCAGAGGCGGGGACATGACATCTTGATGATCGCGACCCGTGAAACGTCACATAGCACCAGGAGACGCCCTCCGCCGACTGCTAGCTTCCCGGCTGCCGGAGCCACCGGCGACCCGGCCGATCACAAGTCGGCACCATCACCGCACCGTTGACACGAAGGGACCCTCCACGTGACCGTGCGCAAGCTGACCCTGTCAGCCGCCGCGACAACGACCGTGCTCCTCCTCTGCGGCAGCATCCTGGGCGCGACCTCGGCCACTGCGGCCGGCCCGGCGCCCGCCACGACCACCGCGACCACCACCGCGACCGCGCCCGCCACCACCGCGACCGTCGCCACGACCACCGCGACCGCGGCCACCACCACCGGGGCCCCCGAAGCCTCCGCCGCCCCAGGAGTGCCCACGACACTGGCACCCCCGGCCGACGGCAGCACCTCCGAGGCCACCGTGGTACGGCCGGCGCAGGGCAGCGCGCCCGCCACCACCACCGGGGCCCCGGCGCTCGCGCTCTCCTCCTACGACCCGAAGGCCGGCACCGCCGTGCTCGCCCCGGCCGGAACGGAAGCCGCCGAGGCCACCTCCGCCGGGACGCAGTCCGCGGCCGTCGCGGCCGTCGCGGCCGCCGTCCAGCCGGGCCGGCTGATCGACAGTCCGCCCACCCCGGCCGCCCCGCACGGCGTGCTGGTCGCCGTCACCGGCGTCCAGCCGGCCGCCGACGGCACGGTGGCCGTCACCACCCGCCCGGCGACCCTCCCCGAACTGCTCGGCGCGACCAGCGCCGACCTGCACAGCGCGATAAGCCCCGCCGCCTTCGAGGTCAAGCCGTGGATCAGCGGCCTCCAGGTCACCGGCGACCTCGGCCCGACCTCCGGCAGCGGCACGGTGTCCGGCGGCCTCGGCCTGAGCGCCGACGCCACCGTCCCGCTGCCGGGCGGCTCCTCGGCCAGGCTCTCCGGCTCGGTCGAACTCCACCCGGCCGTCGACTTCTCCTACCGGGGCGGCCTCGGCGCGATCGACCCGCAGCAGGCCCGGATCGGCTTCACCCTGGGCGCCCACGCCGACTGGCACGTCAGCGCCGCCCTCGCCGGCAGCACCGGCCCGGTCCGGATCGCCCTGGCCTCGTACAGCGCCAGCCCGGTGGTCATGGTCGGCGTCCTGCCCGTGGTGATCAACCTGGCCTTCACCCTCTACGCGGACATCAGCGCCGACGGCACCGTCACCCTCGACGCGGAGCAGGCGTACGACGGCACCTGGGGCGTCCACTCCGACTACGTCAAGGGTCCGGGTTGGACCACCACCACCGACCCCGGCACCTCCACCGTCTCCCCGCTGCGCCTCGACCTCCGGGGCTCCGCCACGGCCAAGGCCGGGCTGCTCGCCGAGGCCTCCGTCGCCCTCTACGACACGGTCGGCGTGAAGGCGTCGATCGAGCCGTACCTGCGGGTGGCGGTGAACGGTTCGGTGCTCCTGGACGCCACCCACCCCGAGCCGGTGGTCAACGGAACGATCGGGCTCTACGGCGGACTCGACATCAACGGGGCGCTGATGGCCCGGCTGGTGATCCTCGGCACTCCGGTGCTCGAGCAGGACCTGCCGTTCCTGGCCTTCCACCGGGAGTGGCCGATCACGTCCTGGAGCGCCGGGCAGTCCCCGGCGCCGCTGGTGAACTGGACCACGCTCAGCGCGGGTCTGATCGACGACAACCAGTCCGCCTTCCTGCGCACCCGGCCGGACTGGGACCCGTCGGCCCTCAAGGCCTCCTGCCCCGACGGCACCCGGCTGCTGGGCCTCGCCCACGGCAGTGACAACGGCCTGTGCGCCGACGTCACCCGCGCGAACCTCTGGAGCGCGGACCACGGCTACCTCGTCGACCACGGCGGCACGTACGTGACCACCGACTGGGCGCCGGGCTACGCCAAGGCGCAGTGCCCGGCCGGCTCCTTCGTCAACGGCTACAGCCGCAACGGGCGGACGCTCGGCGTGCTCTGCGCCCGGTCCGCGGCCCCGCTCGGTACGGCGAGCCGCACCCTGTGGTTCGACGCCGGCGACAACCGCCCGGCGGTCGCGGGCGGCGGTGACTTCGCGTACGGCTTCACCAAGGGCCAGTGCGCGGACGACGAGTTCGTCGCCGGTGTGGCCTACGGCCAGCCCTGGTGGCAGCTCTGGGCGGCGCGGCCGTACGCGCTGCTCTGCCAGAAGCTCGCCTGACTCGTCGGTCACCCGGCGGCGGTCGGCCGACCGGTCGCCGCCGGGTGACCGGGGGAAGAATTCCCGGCGTGCCCGCGGCGTGCCCGCGGCGTGCCCGCGGCGGCCCGCTCGGGCGGGGCGGGCAGGTCAACGGTGCTCAACTCCGCTGCGGCCAGAACGAGTTTTCGTTACCAGGGTGTTGTTCGCGGCCGGGCCCGCGAGCGAGGACGGGCCGTCGCGCCCGGCCTGCCGCGCCTCTACAGCTGGGACGCGACCGGCACCAACCCGATCACCCCCAAGGCCGGTGCCGTGCCGATCAACCGGCCCGACGGCTCCGGGCCGGGCTTCACCGCGCTGATCAGCACCACGGTCAGCACGCTGGACTTCGCCCGCTCCTCGCGCACCGTGGCGCCCGGCGACCCCAAGCCGTACTCCTTCGTACCGTTCGCCAAGGACGCCGTCACCTGGTCGGCCGAGGCGGGCGGCCACGCACCGGCCAACCTCACCACTGCCCAGCTCAAGGCCGTCTACGAATGCACCGTCACCAACTGGCTGCAGATCGACCCCTCTCTCGCCAACGCCACCGTCAAGCCGTACCTGCCGCAGTCCACCTCGGACACCCGGGTCGCCTCCCTGAAGGCCCTCGGCGGCGGTACGGCGATCGTCCCCGGCGCCTGCGTGACCTCCGGGCCGCGCAACGACCGGGGCACCGACCCGGTGCTCGACGACATCGACGCGGTGTTCCCGTACTCGGTCGGCGTCTGCATCGACCAGGTCCACCGGGGGCACGGTACGGCGGTGGAGTCGCCCGGCCCGCTGACCCTGCGCAGCATCAACACGATCGCGCCCGTCGACGCCGCGCAGAACATCAACGCGCCGTTCCTCGCCACGCCGTACGGCCGGCTGCTGTGGCACATCTTCCGCTCCGCCGAGTACACCGGCGCCGACGCCCACGGCGTCGCGCTGCGGAGTGTCTTCGGACCGCAGGGCTGGATCTGCGCCCACCCCGCCGTGATCGTCGCCTACGGCTTCGTCCCGATCGCCAACTGCGGCAGCATCACCAACACCTGACCCCGCGGTGACCGGAGGGTCGACGGCGCGCTGCCCCTCCGGTCACGCGGTCCGGCCGGAACACCGGCGGAACCGGTCCCGCAGACCGGTCCGCGGGACCGCCCGGCTCGGTCCGCGGTGCCGTCCGGCTCGGTCCGCGGGACCGCCCGGCTCAGTCCGCGGTGCCGTCCGGCAAGCCGTCGGGCCCGGCGAACCGGACCACGAGGTCGGGGTGCCTGGCCAGCAGGGCGTCCAGGTCCGGCCGGAACTTCGGCGAGCGCGCCGTGTGTTCGGGAACCACCAGGTACCCGCCCTGCTCCGGCGGGACGAGGCCGGCCACCAGCGCGCCCCGCACGACCCACTCGTGCCGGGTGTCCGCTCCGGTGCCGCGCAGCGGGTCGCGGGACGGGGCGACCACCCCGCCGCGCGCCGACAACTGGTCCAGCTCGGGGACCAGCCGCCAGATCTGCTGCGCCTGGTGGCTCTGCACCGAGCCGGCCAGATTGGCCTCCAGGCCGCGGGCGTGGCACAGGTCGACGAAGAAGCGGATCTCGTCGAGGGTGAGGATGCCGGTCCGGGGCAGGCCGTGGGCGTCGGTGTCGTGGGCGTCGAGGTCGACGACCTCCTCGCTGCCGGCCGTGGAGATCAGGCCGATCCGGGCGACCTTGAGCAGAATGCTGGTGTCGATCATGATCGCGTCCGCACCGGCCGTCGCGGTCGCCTCGACCATGGCGCGGATCGCCTCGCGGTCGGTGCGGCGCTGCCGGGTCAGGCCGTGCCGGGAGTGCGCGACGGGCTCGTTGACCGTGACGTAGGTGCCGTGCGCGGCGGTCGGGAGGGCTCCGGCGGCCTTGAGCACGGCCTCGGTGGGGCGGCGGCCGGGGGCGTCCGGGAAGAGCGGGAGCCCGTCGTCGCCGAGCAGGGCGTCGGCGAGGCCGGCCAGGTCGAAGGCGTCGGGGGTGTCCGGCGCGGCCGGGTCGTACTCGCGCAGGCCGACCAGGGCGCGGCGGACCTGCGGCAGGGTCTTGCGCGTGTCCCACAGGTCGAGGTCCTGGGCGAAGAGCACGGACATCACCCTGGCCCGCCGCAGCCCGTCGGTCCGGCGCAGGGTCGCGGTGATCTCGCCCAGCACCTCGCCGAGCCGGTCGACGTCCATGCCGTCGAGGCCGACCTTCACGATCGGGGAGGGGTGGACCAGCGTGCCCATCGACACGGCGACGCCGAGGGCCGCCTGGGCTGCCTTGCCGACCGTCTCGTAGCGGGACTTGGCGACGGCGAGGCCGTTGGCCGCCCGCCGGTGGAGCAACTGGTCCTCGCCGATGTTGGTGCTCAACTGCACCGGCAGGTCGCGGCGGGCCGCGAGCACGGCGTCGGCGATGTCCATGATCCGGCGCGGCTTGATGGTGCCGAGGGCGCTGCGCGGGTCCTCGCTGTCGATGATCCGGGCTCCCCCGAGCACGGCCTCCCGGGCCTCCTGCGGTCCGAACACGCTGACCAGCAGCCGCCGGTCCGCCTTCACTGTGCTGTGCACGTCGGTCCACCCCTCCGAGTCGATCACGGTCGGCGGCGACGCTACCGCCCTGGCGTGCCCACGCCATCGTGCTGCGGTGAAGTCCGTCCGTCGGACCGGTCAACCTCGTATGATGCGGCCTCACTCCAACGGGTGAGTCTTGCCGGGCCCCACGGCCTTCCCGTGCCGGTGCGGCCACCGGGGGCGAAGGTCGGCGGATACATTGCGGCCACTGCGAGTGACGCTTGGAGGTCTCCGTCGTGACTGTGACGAGTCGGTACCTGGGTGCCTGGGAGGGGTTCTGGCGGGATGCGCCGGCCGAGCCCGGGGCGGTGATCTGGGACGCGGAGGCGGCCCTGGTGGCTGAGTGCCACCTCGCGCTGTTCCGGCCGGAGCTGGTCGACCCGGACCTGCCGCTGGTCGACCTGGGCTGCGGCAGCGGGACGCAGACGCGCTTCCTGGCCGGACGGTTCGGCAGGGTCCTCGGGGTCGACCTGTCGCAGGCCGCCGTGGAGCTGGCCCGGCGGAACGACCCCGCCGGCGCGGCCGAGTACGCCCGGCTGGACGCGACCGACGCGGAGGCGGTCCGGGCGCTCCACGAGCGCCTCGGCGACGTCAACCTCTATCTGCGCGGGGTGATCCACCAGAGCGATCCGGCCGACCGGGGGCCGGTCGCCGAGGCCGTCGCGGTGCTGGCCGGGCGGCGCGGCCGGGCGTTCGTGGTCGAGCTGGCCGAAGCGGCCAAGCGGGTCCTGGCGGACCTGGCCGCTGGGCCGGCGGGGCCGCCGCCGAAACTGCGCCCGGTGTTCGACCACGGGCTGGCCCCCGCCGAGGTGGCCGACGGGGCCTTCGTGGACCTGTTCGGTGCGGCCGGGCTGACGGTCCTGGGCTCCGGCGACCTGCCGCTGGCCACCACGGAGTTCACGGCGGCCGGTGCCCGGATCGAGCTGCCGGCGCGGTGGCTGCTGGTGGGTGCGGACGAGGGGGCGGCTGGCGGCGCCTGAGCTGTGCCGAGTCTGGTGCCATCCGGCGCCAGACTGGCGCCAGCGCTGCGGTGCTGTTCGGAGGGTGGTGCCGTGACGTCCGCTCCCGCTCGTGTCGGAGTGCCCCCGGCTCCGAGGTCGCCGTACGCGCCCGGGTCGGGGGTCGCTGTCACCGGGGCTGTGCCATGTGGGTGTCATGCGGGCGCATCAAGGGCTTGCGATTGGCGTCATTGTGGTGCCATCATGGCGTCATGGAGCTCGGTGCGCATGCCGGGCGCCCGGGCCGCGAGGTCGGGCCGGTCGACCGGTAGCACCGTCGACCGGTGGCCCCGGCTGCCGTACCTCCACCAGACCCTTCCGAGGACGGGATCACCATGCCTTCGTTCGACACTCCCGACCCGATCGCCGTCACCGCGCACATCGAGGCCGGATCCATCCACTTCATCGCCGTCGACCGCCCGGACACCGTCGTCGAGGTGCGCCCGCGCGATCCGGGGAAGGACCTGGACGTGCGGTCCGCCGGGCAGACCGAGGTCGGCTACGCCGCCGGGGTGCTCACCGTCCGGACGCCCAGGCCGCGTTACCTCGTCGGCCGCGTCGGCACCGTGGACGTCACGGTCGAGCTGCCCGCGGACTCGCGGATCGAGGTGGGCGGTGCCTGGGCCCAGGTGCTGGGGGAGGGGCGGCTGGGGGAGACCGAGGTGAAGACCTCCTCCGGGGACGTCCGCTTCGACACCACCGGCCCGCTGCGGCTGGCCGCCGCGCACGGCTCGGTCACCGTCGACCGGATCGAGGGCGGGGCGGAGGTCACCACCAGCTCCGGCAGTGTGCGGATCGGCCGGATCGACGGCCCCGCCGTACTGAAGAACACGCACGGCAGCACGACCGTCGACCTCGCCAACGGCGATCTGCGGGTGAGCGGGGCCAACGGCGACATCGAGGTCCGGCGGGCCGGCGGCTCGGTCGCCGCCACCACCGCCCACGGCACCCTGCGCATCGGTGAGGTGGCCCGGGGCAGTGTGCAGCTGGAGACCTCCTACGGCGCCATCGAGGTCGGCATCCGGGAGGGCACGGCGGCCTGGCTGGACCTCGGATCGACCTCGGGTCAGGTCCGCAACATGCTCTCCGCCGCCGACGCCCCGGGGAAGTCCGAGGACACCGTCGAGGTCCGCGCCCGCACCCGGTACGGCAACATCGACGTCCTGCGCGCCAAGCCCTGATCCCGTCTGCCGCCTGCCCGCGGCCTGCGCGCCGCCCGTCCGCCGCCTGCCCGGCGTCGGCCCGGTGGCGGACGCCGGTGGCAAGCACGACGGCGCACGCCCGGACGCGCACCCTGGCGAACACCGAGGCGAATGGAAGAGATCATGCTCACGATAAGGTGAACCGTGAACGGGTTTCTGATCGTCTCTCTCGGTATGACCGATTTGTTGATTGCCCGCCGACCGGCACACCGCCGTTCGGCCGCGCCGACGGCCGCACGCACGGCCCCGGCCCCGGCCCTCCGGGGCTCCATACGCGGGGCCGTCACCCGGGAGCGCGGGTGACGGCCCGGCTGCCCGCAGGGCGGGCGAAGTACGGGGCGATCGCCCTGGTGGTCGTCGCCGCCGTGGCGGCCGGCACCTGGTGGTGGCGTCCGTGGGCGGAGGCCGCGCCGAAACCGCTGGCCTTCACCACGGCGCCCGGCGGCACCGAGCGGGTCGGCACCGGGGAGCACCTGTACCGGTACAAGGTGCGGGCCGAGAACGGACTGAAGGTCACCCCCGCCCAGTTCGCCGCCGAGGTGGACGCCGTGCTCGGGGACACCCGGCGCGGCTGGGTCGCCGGCGGCGAGCGCTCCTTCCAGCGGGTGGACGCCGACCCGGTGGACTTCACCGTGTACCTGGCGACCCCCAAGTCGACCGACCGGATCTGCGGACAGTACGGACTGGACACGGGCGGCTGGGTGAACTGCGCCGCGGGCAAGCAGGTCGTCATCAACCTCAAGCGCTGGCAGGAGCTGTCGGAGTTCTACACCGGCAAGCCCGAGCTGTACCACGCCCTCGCCGTCAACCACGAGGTCGGCCACATCCTCGGCCAGGGCCATGTCGACTGCCCGGGCCAGGGCGCGCCGGCGCCGGTGATGATGCAGCAGATCAAGGGACTGCACGGCTGTGTGCCGAACGGCACGCCGTACGCCGAGGACGGCACCCTGATCACCGGCCCGCCGGTGGTGGCCTCCACCGCGACGCCCGTTCCCTGAGGACGGGGAAGGCCACCGGCCACCGCCCCGGCCCGGTCAGCCCAGGGCCGCCGCCTTGCGCAGCAGCACCGACCGCTCGCGGGTGTTGCGGCACATCCGGGCGGCGAGCTCCAGCTCCGACCGGGCCTCGGCGGTGCGGCCGAGCCGGGTGAGCAGCTCGCCGCGCACGCCCGGCAGCAGGTGGGAGCCGGACAGCCGCCCGGACGCGGCCAGTCCGTCGACGATCTCCAGGGCTTCCGCCGGTCCGGCCGCCATGGCGACGGCGACCGCCCGGTTGAGGTCGACCACGGGGGAGGGCGCGATCCGGCCGAGCGCCTCGTAGAGGAGCACGATCCGCGGCCAGTCCGTCTCCGCGACCGACGGGGCCCCGGCGTGGCAGGAGGCGATCGCCGCCTGGAGGCCGTAGGGGCCCAGGCCGTGGCCGGTGGCGGTTGCCCGGTCGAGCGCGGCCAGTCCGCGGCGGACGGCGGAGCGGTCCCACCGGCGGCGGTCCTGGTCCTCCAGGAGGACCGGCTCGCCGTCGGGCCCGGTGCGCGCCGGGAAGCGGGCGGCGGTCAGCTCGAACAGGGCGAGCAGACCGGACACCTCCGGTTCCCCGGGCAGCAGCGCGGCCAGGGTGCGGGCCAGCCGGATCGCCTCGTAGGCGAGGTCGGTGCGCAGCAGCCGGTCGCCGCTGGTCGCCGTCGAGCCCTCGGTGAAGAGCACGTAGAGCACGCTCAGCACCCCGCCGAGGCGCTCGCGCCGCTGCTCCGGCGGGGGTACCGCGAAGGGGACGCCGGCGGCGGCGACGGTCTTCTTGGCCCGGGTGATCCGGGCCTGCACGGTGGGCACCGGCACCAGCAGGGCGCGGGCGATCTCCTCGCTGGAGAGCCCGGCGACCACCCGCAGGGTCAGCGCCGCGCGGGCCTCGGGCGACAGCACGGGGTGGCAGGCGACGAACATCAGCGCGAGGACGTCGTCCTCGATCAGGTCCGGGTCCCACAGCAGGTCGTCCGGGTTGCCGGGGACGGGCTCGGCGCCGGAGCTCGCTCCGCCCTCGGTGAGCCGGCCGCCGAGGGCGGCGTAGCGCTCGTCGAGGGCGGAGCGGCGGCGGAACCGGTCGATGGCGCGGCGCCGGCCGGTGGCGAGCAGCCAGCCGACCGGGTTGGCCGGCTCGCCGTCGCGCGCCCAGGCCACGAGCGCCTCGGCGACGGCCTCCTGGGCGACGTCCTCGGCGAGGTCGAAATCGCCGGTGAAGCGGGTGAGGGCGCCGACGATCCGCGCCGACTCGATCCGCCACACGGCCTCGACGGACCGCCGGGCGGCCTCGGCGCCCGGCGGGCCGTCGAGGTGCCCGGCGGACCCGCCGCCGTCGGTCGGTCCGGTGCTCAGAGCTGGCCGGTCCGCTCGCGCCATTCCCGCTCCTGGATGATCCACTTGTTGTCCTGCGGGAACTCGTCGATGCCCGGCACCCGCCGGATCTCGATCTTCATCCCCGGGAGGGACGGCAGCCGCTTCGCCCAGGCGACCGCCTCGTCCTGCGAAGCCACGTCGAGGATGTAGAAGCCGCCGAACAGTTCCTTGGTCTCACCGTAGGGCCCGTCGGTGACAATCGGTGCCTCCCCGGTGAAGTCGACCACCACGCCCGTCGACGCGTCGTCGAGCCCCTCGGCGGCGACCAGCACCCCGGCCCGGATCAGCTCGTCGTTGTAGCGGCCCATGATGTCGAGGATCTCCTCGAAGGGCGTGTCCATCATCTTCTCGCGCGTCTCGTCGCTGCCACGCATGATCAACATGTACTTCGCCATTGCTCTTCTCCTCGGTACGGGGGAGTCGCTGTCCGACCCTCTCTACCCCAGGTCGAACGGGAGGGCGCGGGATCGACACGACGGGGGCGTCCGGAGCGAAATTCTCTCCGGACGCCCCCCGGCGTGCCTCCCGGGGCCCGCGTGCGTCGCGATGCCCCCGCTACACGCCCGCCCGGTCCACCGGCGGCACCGGCCGGACGGCCGGGGCCGCACCCCCGGAGTCCTCGGCGTCCAGCGCCCGGAGGATGTCCTCCACGCTCTGCTTGGCGTCGCCGAACAGCATCGCGCTGTTCTCGCGGAAGAACAGCGGGTTCTGCACCCCGGCGTAGCCGGACGCCATCGACCGCTTGAACACGATCACCTGCTCCGCCTCCCACACCCGCAGCACCGGCATGCCCGCGATCGGACTGGCCGGATCGTCCATGGCCGCCGGGTTGACGGTGTCGTTGGCGCCGATGACCAGGACGACGGTGGTCGCGGCGAGGTCGTCGTTGATCTCGTCCATCTCCAGCACGATGTCGTACGGCACCTTCGCCTCCGCCAGCAGCACGTTCATGTGCCCGGGCAGCCGTCCGGCGACCGGATGGACGCCGAAGCGGACCTCGACCCCCCGCTCGCGCAGCCGCCGGGTGAGCTCCGCCACCGGGTGCTGCGCCTGCGCCACCGCCATGCCGTAGCCGGGCGTGATGACCACCGACTTGGCCTGCGCGAGCTGCCGCGCGGCCTCCTCGGCCCTGACCTCCCGGTGCTCGCCCTGCTCCTCGGCCCCGCCCGCGGCGGCCTCGATGCCGAAGCCGCCCGCGATCACCGAGAGGAAGGAACGGTTCATCGCCCGGCACATGATGTAGGAGAGGTAGGCGCCGGAGGAGCCCACCAGCGCGCCGGTGACGATCAGCAGGTTGTTGTCGAGCAGGAAGCCGGCCGCCGCCGCGGCCCAGCCGGAGTAGCTGTTGAGCATGGAGACGACGACGGGCATGTCGCCGCCGCCGATCGAGGCGACCAGGTGCCAGCCCAGCGCGAGCGCGAGCACGGTGACCGCGATCACCGCGCCCAGGCCCGGGCTGACGGTGAACCAGACCGTCAGGCCGACGAAGGCCCCGAGCGCGCCGATGTTGAGCGCGTTCTTGCCGGGCAGCACCAGCGGCCGGGAGGCGATCCGGGCGGACAGCTTGAGGAACGCCACGATCGACCCGGTGAAGGTGACCGCCCCGATGAAGATGCCGATGAACACCTCGGCGTGGTGGATGCCCAGCAGGTCCCCGGAGACGGCGGTCTGCGCCGCGCCGTGCGCTTCCACCTCGAGGTAGCTGTTCCAGCCGACCAGCACCGCGGCGAGGCCGACGAAGCTGTGCAGCACGGCGATGAGCTCCGGCATCTGTGTCATCTCGACCTGCCGGGCCCGCCACAGCCCGGCGGCTCCGCCCAGCACCATCGCCAGGACGATCAGGGCGACCGCCCCGGCACCGATGCTCCTGGACGCCACCACCACGGTGGCCACCAGGGCGAGCGCCATCCCGGCGATGCCGTAGACGACCCCGGCGCGGGAGGTTCGGTGCTGGGACAGCCCGGCCAGGCTGAGGATGAACAACAGGGCGGCGACGAGATCCGCGGCGTGGGCCGCCGTCGTGGACGTCATCGGGCTCAGCGCCTTTCCGGGGACGAGGAGAACATGCTCAGCATGCGGCGGGTGACGGCGAAGCCGCCGAAGATGTTCACGCTCGTCAGCAGGATCGCCACGAAGGAGAGCACGGTGACCGTCGTGCTCCCGTGCCCGATCTGGAGCAGGGCGCCGATCACCACGATCCCGGAGATCGCGTTGGTGACCGACATCAACGGGGTGTGCAGGGCGTGGTGGACCTTGCCGATCACGTAGTAACCGATGACCACGGCGAGTGCGAACACCGTGAAGTTCTGGGCCAGTTGGGTCGGGGCGAAAGCGATCAGCAGGAACAGCGCGAGCATCCCGGCGCCGATCAGTCCGAACCGGGCCGCCGGGGCGAGCCGCGGCCGCGCCGGTTCCACGACCGCGGGTGCCGCGGGCGCCGAGGCCGGCGCGGGGGCGGCCGACACCGCGACCGGCGGTGGCGGCCAGGTGACCTCGCCCGCCCGGACCACGGTCACCGCCCGCTGGACCACGTCCTCGAAGTCCAGCGCCAACTGCCCGTCCTTGCCCGGGGTCAGCAGCTTCAACAGGTTGACCAGGTTGGTGCCGAACAGCTGCGAGGCCTGGGCGGGCAGCCTGGCCGCGAGGTCGGTGTAGCCGATCAGCGTGACGCCGTTGTCGGTGACCACCGTCCGGCCCGCGACCGTGCCCTCGACGTTGCCGCCCTGCGCGGCGGCCATGTCGACGACGACGCTGCCCGGCCGCATCGCCGCCACGTCCTCGGCGGTGAGCAGCCGGGGGGCCGCCCGGCCGGGGATCAGCGCCGTGGTGATGACGATGTCCACGTCCCGGGCCTGCTCGTGGTACAGCGCGGCCGCCGCCCGGTCGTAGTCGGCCGAGGTGGCCTTCGCGTAGCCGTCGGTGCTCGCCTCCTGCGCGGCCTGCACCGGCAGGTACTCCCCGCCGAGGGACTTCACCTGGTCGGCGACCTCCGGCCGGGGGTCGGTCGCCCGGACGATCGCGCCCAGGCTGGAGGCGGCGCCGATCGCGGCGAGCCCGGCCACACCGGCCCCGGCCACCAGGACCTTCGCCGGCGGGACCTTGCCCGCGGCCGTCACCTGGCCGGTGAAGAAGCGGCCGAACACGTGCGCCGCCTCGATCACCGCCCGGTAGCCGGCGATGTTGGCCATCGAGCTGAGCACGTCCATCGACTGCGCCCGGGAGATCCGGGGCACCGCGTCCAGGGCGAGCGCGGTGACCGGGCGCGCGGACAGCGTCTCCAGCAGATCGGGCCGCTGCGCCGGGGCGAGCAGGCCGATCAGGGTCGCGCCGTCGCGCAGCCGGGCGACCTCGGCGGTCGACGGCGCGTTGACCTTCAGTACGACGTCGGCCGCCCAGGCGTCCCCGACGCCCGCGCCGGCGGCGGTGTAGGCCTCGTCGGTGAACCCGGAGGCGGTACCGGCCCCGGACTCGACCACGACCTCGTAGCCGAGGGCGAGGATCCCCCGCACCGTGGACGGTGTCGCGGCGACCCGGGTCTCCCCGGCGGCCGACTCGGCGACCACACCGATGCGCCGCGGGGGGTGGTGCGTGGCGTCCTGTGCAGACATCATTCGTGCCTCTCTCCTGGGAGGAGCCAATGACGGCGGGATCCGCGTCCGGGGAGCGTCGCTCCCCTTGGAGGCAGGAACCTACCCGCCCGGACCCGCCGGGGCACCGGGGCGAGGCCGTGACGTGCTTCACCGATTCACCGGGCGGCGGGTGCGCTGCGCCGCACGGGACTCCAGGGAGTGGCGGGCCGGGGTCAGAACCCCTGGGCGCGGGCGCCGTCGCGCAGCAGGGCGAAGGCGGCGGCGGTCTCGGCGGCGGCCTGCGGGGCCGCCTCGGTGATGTCCTGCCCGTCGGCCAGCCGGGCCCAGGCGGTGCGGGCGAGCACCTGGCGGACGGCCACGTACTGGGCGGCGAACAGCCGGGCGGTGATGCCGCCCGCCGGGTCCAGCGCCTCGGCGAGCGCGTCCGCGTCGGCGTCGACGTAGTCCAGGAGCTGGGCGGAGAGCTCCGGGGTCTCGTGGACGAGCCGGAGGAAGGCGAGCACCTCGGGATCGTCGGTCAGTCCGGTCTGGGGGTCGTGCGCGGCCAGCCCGGCGAGGTGGTGGCGTTCCAGGGCGTCCAGCGGGGTGAGGTCGGCGGCGCGGTCGCGCACCACCCGGCCGGCTTCGCCGAGGTGGTCGGCGAAGCGGTGCAGGACCAGTTCCTCCTTGGTGGCGAAGTACCGGAACAGGGTGGGCTTGGAGACCTCGGCGGCTGCGGCGATCTCGGCGACCGAGACCTGGGCGAAGCCCCGCTCGAGGAAGAGGGCGATGGCGACATCGGCGAGGGTCTGCCGGGTGCGCTGCTTCTTGAGGGTCCGCAGACCCGGTTCTGGTTCGCTCGGGTTCATGGCAAGGATCATAACCCGGATAAATTCGTTACCCGGTTGTATTTGTTACCGAGTTGCTGTTCCATGGAGCTGTCAACGAGTCACCGACGACCGGAAGGGACGGACACACACATGACGAACGTGGTGATCGTGGGAGCGGGGCCGACCGGACTGACGCTGGCCTGCGGGCTGGCCCGGCAGGGCGTGGCGGTACGGGTCCTGGAGCGGGCCGCCGCCCACGCCACCGGCTCCCGCGGCAAGACGCTCAACCCCCGCAGCCTGGAGATCCTCGCGGACCTGGGCCTCGCCGGGGAACTGGCCGCGGTGGGCCGCACCCACCTGCCGTTCCGCAAGTACTTCGAGGGCGACTTCGTCAACGAGACCGAGCCGTTCGCCGGCGCCCGGCCCAGCGCCACCACCCCCTACCCGGCCGGCCGCTGGCTGCGGCAGCCGCAGCTGGAGGCGCTGCTGCGCGAGCGGCTCGCCGCGCTCGGGGCGGAGGTCGAACTCGGCGCCGAACTGGTGGACGTCCGGCAGGACGCCGACGGGGCGGAGGCCGTGCTCGCGGACGGCCGCCGGATCGCCGCCGACTACCTGGTCGCCTGCGACGGCGGCCGCTCGACGGTGCGCAAACTGCTGGGCATCCCCTTCGTGGGCGACGGCGACCCGGAGCCGTTGATGGTCTGCGGCGACGTCGAGGTCGAGGGCCTGGAGCCGGATGCCTGGCACCAGTGGTTCGGGCCGAAGGGCGTCTTCATGCTCTGCCCCTTCGAGGGCAGCTCCCGCTGGCAGCTCCAGGCCAGCCCGGAGACCGCCGCCGACGGCACGACGGTGCCGCCGTCACTGGAGAGCTTCCGGCGGCTCGCGGCCGAGCACACCGGCCGCGACGACCTCCGGCTCGGCAACGCCACCTGGCTGTCCACCTGGCGGGTCAACGTCCGGATGGCCGAGCGCTACCGCGAGGGCCGGGTCCTGCTGGCCGGCGACTGTGCCCACGTCCACCCCACGGCGGGCGGACTCGGCATGAACACCGGCATCCAGGACGCCTGGAACCTCGCCTGGAAGCTCGGGTACGTGGTGCGCGGAATCGCCGGGCCCGCCCTGCTGGACACCTACCAGGAGGAGCGGCTGCCGATCGCGGCGTGGACCCTCGACGTCACCAGTGCCGGGATGGCGGCCGTGGTGGAGGGGATCGGCACGCCCGGCATCGGGGTCGAGGCCGGCGGGGTCGGCGACCTCACCGGACTGTCCCTCGGCTACCGGTGGAGCGGCCTCGCCGCAGGCGCCCCGGCCGACGGCGGTCCGGAAGCGCTGCTCCGGGCCGGTGACCGGGCGCCCGACGGCCCCTGCGCGGGCCCGGACGGCGCTCCGGGCCGGCTCTTCGAGCGGTTCGCCGGCGACGACTTCACCCTGCTCGGTCTCGGTGCGGGAGCCCGTCCCGAGCTCGCCGGACTGCCCGGCCACGTCCGGCCGGTGCGGGTCGAGGACCGGGACGGCGAGGTCCGCCGGGCCTACGGGGTGACCGGCGAGGCCCTCGTCCTGGTCCGGCCGGACAACCACGTCGCGCTGGTCACCCCGGCCGCCGACGCCGGCCCGGTGCACGCCTTCCTGGCGGGGCTCGGCGCCGCCGGGTGATCATGGCCGCCGCGCCGCCGCGCCGCCGCGCCGCCGCGCCGCCGCGCCGTCGGCGCCGACGGCGCGGTCAGGCGCGGGGGCGGACGGTGAGGCCCGGGCGGCGGCGGTGCACCGTCAGGTAGGCGACGCCCTCCGCCGCCGCCGCCACCGCCCGCTCGGCGCCGCGCGGCAGCAGCCGCAGCGCGCCCGGCTCCAGCGTGTGCTCGACGCCCGCGCAGCGCAGAGTGCCCCGCCCGGCGAGGCCGAGCACCAGCACGTCCAGGTCGGGTTCGACGTGGGCGGCGACGGCGGCCCCGGGGCGCAACCGCACCACGTTGGCGTCCAGTTGGCGCTCGGTGCCGGTGAGCCGCCAGAGCGCCCCGGCGGCGTCGGGGCCGGCCTCCCGCAGCAGTGCCTCCACCGTCGCGCCGTCGCCGGACGCGTCCGGTCCGGGCGTGCCGTCCTGGCCGGGCGAGCTGTTGGCCGGGTCCGAAGCACCGGACGCGTTCGCTGTGCCAGATGCGTCCGACGCGTCCGACGCGGTCGGCGCATCCGGAGCGGCCGATGTGTTCGATGTGTCCGGTGCGTCCGGTGTGTCCGAGTCCGTCATGCCGGACATCCTTGCACCGCACGGCCGCCCCGACCCGTCCCGCCCTCCGGGCCCGTCAGTCGACGGTCCCGCCCGCGTTGCGGATCAGCTGCCGGAGCACCTTCAGCGCCGTGACGTAGTCCGCGTCGTCGATGCCCGCGTGGAGGGCGGCGCGGATCGCCGGGGCGTTGCGGGCGAGGTCGACCCGGGCCCGCTCGCCCGCCTCGGTGAGCCACAGCCGGTGGTCGGCGTCCCGGGTCAGCCAACCGCGCTCCACCAGTACCGCGGCCTCCGCCGTCAGGTCGTCCTCGGGCCGGAGGTAGGAGGCCATGGCGGCCCGGAGCTCGGGCACGGTCATGCCCGCCCCGTCGGGCGAGATGTCGTTCCTCGACAGGTTGCGCAGCAGCCAGAACTGCGGCTGGGTGTGGCCCTTCTCGGCCTGCCGGGCCCGGGTGAACGCGATCAGTGCCTCGTAGGCGACACCGGTCCAGTAGGCGGCGGGCTGGCCGGCGAGTTCGGCGTCGGAGATCTGCTGGGTCGACACGGGGGTCCCCTCCTGATGTCTCGGGCGTGCGGCCCGCACACGGTGCGGGTCGTACGGGAACCGTAGGACTTCAAGTGCGGTTGAAGGCAAGGAGGGGAGGCCCCCGGCGGGTCGGCCGTCAGCCCCTGGTGGTCTGCTCGGCCAGGGTCACCGGCAGACCGGCCTCGATGCGCTCCAGCAGCCGGCCGCCGTGGACACCCGGGGTGTCGAAGCCCCGCCACTCGTCCGGGTCGGTGTCGGCCCCGGTCAGCAGCAGTTCGGGGACCAGCACCGTCTCCGGGGCGACGGGCACGGCCTCGGGGAAGGGCGCGAGGTAGGACGGGCGGAGCACCGGGCCGAACAGTTCACCGCCGACGAGGTCCGGCTCGAACTCGGAGGACAGTACGGTGACCCGGGTCCTGAGGTCCCCGTGGATCATCACGAGCTTGTCGGTCATGTGGCCGACGAAGGCCCCGACGTGGACGTCCCCGCGGACGATCAGCTTGGCGTCGCCCTCCAGGTAGACGGCGGCGGCCCGAAGGTCGCCGAGGACGACCAGCGCCGGGCAGCCGTCGTCGGTGTTGATCACCGCGCCGTCGACCGTCAGGTCGCCGTCGACGATGTAGCCGGTGCCGTCCGGCTCGGTGGCGTCGAGGTCGAGGTTGCCCTCGACCGCGAGGTCGCCGGCGTGGACGTCGTACTCCTCCTCGTAGAGGTTCTCGTAGGAGCCGACGGGCAGGCCGCGCCGCTCGAAGAGCGCCACGGCCTCGTCCCAACTGTGGGAGGTGGTGGTGATGTTCATGGGCGGAACTGTGCCACGGGGCACTGACGGCGGCCCTCACGGGGTGGGCTGCCGCCGGGGCGCGGGCGGCTCAGGAACGCGGCTGGTTGATGTTGACCAGCCAGGTGATGCCGAAGCGGTCCGTGCACATCCCGAAGACGTCGCCCCACATCTGCTTCTCCATGGGGACGGTCACCGTGCCGCCGTCCGACAGCTTCTGCCAGTAGCCGCGCAGCTCCGCGTCGTCCTCGCCGCTGAGGCTCACCGAGATGTCGCCGCCCGGTGTGTGGTCCGTGCCGGGCGGGTTGTCGGCGGCCATCAGGACGAGGCCGCCGCCGGTCCTCAGCATGCCGTGCATGATCCGGTCGGCGGCGTCGCCCTCCCCGGCGCCGAAGTCGCCGTAGGTGTTGAGGTCCAGCTCGCCGCCGAAGACCTGCTGGTAGAACTCCAGGGCCTGCCGGGCGTCGCCGTTGTAGGTGATGTAGGGGTTGAGGATGGTCGGCATGGCTGATCCCTTCCTGCTGACATCGGAGTGGAAGACCGTTTCTCAGCCTAGGGAACGCCGGGCCGCGCCGCCGCCCGGCGGAACGCGCCCCCGTCGTCCGTCGCCCGGGCCGCCGCTCTGCCCGAACGGACCTTCCCTTCCGCGGACGGGTCTGGCAGCATCGTCCGCTATTCGGTGATCAAGGGCCGGTGACCGGTGGGCCGGGCGCTCCGGGGTGCCCGCCGGGGGAGGGGCAGCATGCTGACGCACCGCGAGCGCGGTCGCCGCCGGAACGAGCACCGGCCCGCGCCCTGGGTGCGCACCCGGCTGCGCTCGGCGCGTACGGCAGCCCTGCTCACCGCCGTCCTCGCCTTCGTCACCGTCCTCACCCTGGCCGCGCTGCCCCGGGCCGCCGACCGGGGCGCGAACAGCGCGCTGGCCACCTTCGTCCAGGACCGCGGCGTCCGGGCCACCAGCCTCCACCTCACCGCCCGATCGCGCCCCGACACCCCCGCCGCAGAGCTCGACGCGGCCCGCGACCGGCTGGTCGGGCAGATCGCCCGGGACCTCCCGCTCACCCGCGACGGCGAGCACCACGGCACCCGCGCCCTCACCGACCGGCCCATGCTCAACGACGGCTACGACCGCCCCGGCGGCACGGCCCCGCAACTCCACCTGCTCCACCTCCAAGGCCTCGCCGCGCACGCGACCCTGACCGACGGCGCCTGGCCCGGACCCGCCGCCCCCGGCGAACCGCTGCCGATCGCCGTCAGCCGGCGGGCCGCCGACACCATCGGCCTCCGGGTCGGCGACACCGTCGACAGCGGACCCGCCGCCCGGGCCAGGATCGTCGGCCTCTACCGCGCCGACGAGCCCCACGACCGCTACTGGCAGGAGCTGCCCTGCCCCGAACGCGCCTGCCTGAAGACCCTCGACGGCGGCGGTGTCCGCTGGGAGACGGCCGGATTCGCCGCCGCCGACAGCCGCCCGGCCCTGCTCGCCTGGGGCGGGGGCGGCGAGGACTTCTGGCGGCTGCCGGTCGACCCGCGCGCCCTGCGTGCCGACCGGCTCGCCGCCCTGCGCTCCGGCGTCGGCTCCTACCTGGCCGGTCCCGGTGCCGTCCTGGCCGCCGAGGTGACCGGACGGCCCGACCTCACCGCGACCACCCTGCTGCCCGAGGTCCTCGCCGAGGCCACCGCCCGCCACCGGGCCACCGCCCCGCTCGCCGCGATCGGCCCCGCCGGAGTCGCGGGCGTCGCCTGCGTGGTGCTCTCCCTGGCCGCGGCCCTCGCCGCCGACCGGCGGGCCGCCGAACTCCGGCTGCTCCGGGACCGCGGCGGCTCGCGCGCGGCGATCCTGCTGCGCCTGCTGGGCGAGAGCGCGGTGACCGTCCTGCCGGCCGGCGGGGCCGCCACCGCCCTCGCCCTCGTCCTGCTGCCCACTCCCCGTTGGACCGCCGCCGTCCTCGCCGCGGTGGCCGGGACGCTGCTCGCCGTCCTCGCTCTCCCGGTCCGTGCCGCCGTCCTGCTCGCCCGCCCCCGTGGCACCGGCGGCCCGACCGACGGTGCCCGGGGGCCCGGGCGCCGCCGGGCGGTCGGCGAACTCCTCGTCCTCGCCGTCACCGGTGCGGCCGTCGCCGAGGTCCGCCGCCGGGGCGCGGCCCCGCCGGCCGACGGGCCGGACCCCCTGCTGGTCACCGCACCGCTGCTGGTCGCGCTCAGCGGTGGTCTGCTGCTCGCGAGGATCCAGCCGCCCGTCGTCGGCCGGCTCGCCGCCCTCGCCCGGCGCGGCCGAGGCCCGATCGCCTTCCTCGGCCTCGCCCGCAGCGCCCGCGACCCGGACGGTCGCCACCGCCCGGCCGTGCTGCCGGCGCTCGCTCTGCTGCTCGCCGTCACCACCGCGGGCTTCGGCGCCACCCTCCTCGACACCGTCGACGGTGCCCGGCTGCGCGCGGCCCGTACGGCGGTCGGCGGCGATGCCGCGGTGCTGGTCCCGCAGGACGCGCCGCTTCCCGAGGCGTTCGTCGCGGCCGCCGACACGCTCCCCGGGGTCCGCGCCTCGACCGGTGTCCGGATCGAGCGGCAGACCTACCTGCTCGGGGTCGGCCGGCTCGCCGTACAGGTCACCCTCGTCGCCGCCGAGCCCCGGGCCTACGCGGAGATCTCCCGCACCGTCGGGGCCGGCCCGTTCGACCCGGCCGTCCTGTCCGATGCCGCGGTCCTGTCCGGCGCCGCGGTCCCGGCCGACCCCGCCGCCCTGTCCGGCGCCGCGTCGTCCACCGTCGCTCGGCCGGACCCGCCGGTGCCCGCCCTGGTCAGCGCCGGCCTCGCCGCACAACTCGGTCCCGGCCCGCAGCGGCTGCGGACACCCGGTGGCGAACTGCTCGCCACCGTCGTCGGCACCGTGAACGCCACCCCGGCCCTGCCCGAGGCCGTCCGGGAGTTCGTCGTCGTGCCGGTCGGCGCCGCCGCCGCCCGCCTGCCCGAACTCGCCCGGCCCGACAACTGGTTCGCCGTCGGCGACATCGACGGCGCCCGGCTGCGCCCGCTCTTCGCGACCCGGGGCCTGGCCGACACGTCGGGCCTGGCCGGGCTCCTGCGCGAGGAGGCCCGGGAGGTGAGCAGGGAACCCGGCGGCATCCCCGACGGTTACCTCGTGCGCACCGCCCGCGAGACGGCCGCCGACCTGGCCGCGGACCCGCTCCAGCACTCCACCGCCCGGCTCTTCCGGTCCGCGGCCGTCGCCGCCGTCGCCTTCGCCCTGCTCGCAGTCCTGCTGACCGTCCTGCGGGCTTCGCCCGACCGCGCGGCGGTCCTCGCCCGGCTGCGCACCATGGGGCTCCGCCCCCGGGAAGGGCTGGCGCTGATCGTCGCGGAGACCGTGCCGCAGACACTGGCCGCGGTGGCCGGCGGTGCGGTGGTCGCGGCGGGGGCCGTCGCCCTGCTCGGACCGGCTTTCGACCTGTCGCTGCTGGTGGGCGCACCGGTGGCGGAACGGCCGGTGCCCCGCGTCCTGCCGGTGCTGCTGCCGACGGCCGCCGTGGCGCTGCTCGTCTGCACCGCGGTGGTGCTGGAGGCGGCCGTCTCCGGCCGACGGCAGATCGCCGCCGAACTCCGGGCGGGCGACCGGCGGTGACCCCGGCAGCTCCGGGGCCACCGCCGGTGACCCGGCCTACGCCAGCGGCTGCGGCGTGATCATCGCGAACGGGGCCCCCTGCGGGTCGGCCACCACCGTCATCCGCCCGGCCATCATGTCGAACGGCGGGGCCAGCACCGTACCGCCGCTCCTGACCAGGGCGTCCACCGTGGAGTCCACGTCGTCCACCGCGAAGTAGGTCAGCCAGTGCGCCGGGGTGCCGGGCGGGTCGTTGGCGAGCAGGGTCACGCCGCCGACGGCGCGGCCGCCGACCCGCAGCTCCCAGTAGGAGTCGGCCCCGTCCAGCGGTTCGATCTCGATCCCGAACGCCGCGCCGTAGAATGTGGTGGCGGCCGGCACGTCGCTGGTGTGCAGCTCGTTCCAGGTAAGCGCGCCGGCCTCGTTGACGACCTTGGCGCCGAAGAACTCGCCCGGCTGCCAGACGCCGAACACCGCGCCCTGCGGGTCCGCCGCCACCAGCATCCGGCCGAGGTTGCCGACGTCCATCACCGGGGCGAGCAGGGTGCCGCCGGCCGCGACGATCGCGTCCTGGGTGGCCTGGGCGTCGGTGCTGGCCAGGTAGCTGGTCCAGACGGTCGGCGGCTCCGGCATGCCCTCGGGGCTCATCGTCGGGCCGATGCCGGCCACCGCCCTGCCGTTGAGCTCGCAGACCGCGTAGCCGCCGAACTCCGCCGGGCCGGGCTTGCCCTGCCAGCCGAGCAGGTCACGGTAGAAGTCCAGGGCGGCCTGCTGGTCCTTGGCCATCAGGTCGACCCAGCACGGGGTGCCGGTCGCGTACGGCGTGGTGACTTCGGGCATTCTCGCTCCTCCTCGTGGGATCCCCCGCCGGTCACCCTCTCGCCGGGAGCGGCGATCGGGCGTTCGACACGCCGCCCCGATCGGTCGCCCCGGCCGGTGGCCCCGATCAGTCGCTCCGGTCCGCCGCGGCGCGGGCCGCCCGGGGGCCCGGGCCTCCGGCCTTGCCCGGAGCCTGCGCACCGGCATAGCCTCCTGGAATGGTGCGAAGTACCGCGAAGGACGTCGAAAGCTACCTGGCCGAGGTGCCCGAGGACCGTCGCGAGGTGCTGACCGAGCTCCGCGGGCTGTGCCGCCGCGAGCTGGCGGACTTCACCGAGGTGATGGCCTACGGCATGCCCGCGTACGAGCGGGACGGGGTCGCCGAGGTCGCCTTCGCCAGCCAGAAGCAGTACATCTCCTTCTACCTGATGCGCCCCGACGTGCGGGACGCCTTCGCCGGACGTCTGGCCGCCCAGGACATGGGCAAGGGCTGCCTGCGCTTCCGGAAGCCGCAGGCGGTGGACCTCGTCCTGCTGGGGGACCTGCTGCGTGCCACGGCGGCACGTCCGGGCACGGTTGCCTGACGCCCGGTGCCTGACGCCTGACGCCCGGTGCCTGACGCCCGGTGCCCGGGCCGCTGACGGACGGCGGGCCGGGCACCGGGCGTCGGACGCCCCGCGAACGGTCAGTGGATGACGGTCCCGCACACGGAACCCGGCAGCGGCTGGAAGCCCTGGTCACGGACGGTGGTCGTGGTGTGCGCGCAGATCCAGCCGGCCGGGCCGAAGACGTTCCGCAGCGCGGCGCCCCGGGCGTTCTGCGCGGTCCACTCGCTCTGCCGGACGACATTGGAGACGATCCGGCCGAACGGGAGCACCGCGAACGCCGCGTTGATGGAATGCGCCGTGGTGTTGACGGAGGCGACGCCGTTGATCGCGCGCGGCGTGAGCGGCCCCGGCTCGTCGCCGGGGGAGGTGTGGCCGCCGTACGCCTGGCCGACGTAGCGGCCGACCGAGTACGGCACGAGGGCGTTCGGGTCCTGGAGGACGGTGTCGGTGCCCTGGTTCTCCCGGGCGACGACGCCGACGCAGGAGTGGTCGGTCACCTGGTCCTGGCCGATCGCCCGGGCGTAGTCGATCTTCTCCAGGAAGTACGAGGTGGAGTCCAGCCCGGACCCGTGCACGCCGTAGCGGTCCACCGTGACGTTGCCGCTCACATAGGGGCGGATGACGGCGTCCGGCAGGGCGGGGCTGATCTGGCGCCAGTTGGTGATCTGGCAGGCGTAGATGCCGACGAGCTGGGCGGGCGTCAGGGTGGCCGGGGCGTTCCCGCCGGCGGGGGAGGCCCAGCTGACGGCGTCCTTGGCCATCGCGACGAAGTTCAGGTAGGCCGGGTCGGTGGGCCGGGGCGGCCGGGCCGCGCGGGCGTAGTCGATGCTGGACGAGGTGTACATGTCGATGGCCATCAGGCCGGCGTCCGTGCTGAACGGGCGCCAGATCGTCACCGACCCGTACTTGGGGACGATCGGGGCCGCCGGGGTGGAGTCCCAGCCGGACAGCCGGGGCGAGGTGGTGTCGCCGCCGGCGGTCAGGGCGGCGTTGTAGTCGGTGGCGAACCGGCTCAGCAGGCTCTCGGTCGCCTGCGCGCCGACGCCGACGAGGTCCTGGGCGTTGGGCAGGCTCGCCGGGTCGGCGAGGGCGGGGCCGCCGGCGGAGAGGACGAGCGCGGAGGCGAGGGCGAGGGCCGGGGCGAGCCGGGCACCGAGGCGGGGGACGTGGCGAAGCATGGCGTGAACTGCCCTTCAGGCGTGGTCCGTCGGGATCCCGCCGTATCCTCGGACGCCCGCCCGGCCGTCGGAAGCCTCCGCGCCGCCGGCCCGCGGGCCGGCCGCCCCACCGCGCCGCAGGTCAGCCGGGGCGGGCCCGCCCGCGGTGACGGCGAATGTTCTTCCACCGGCCTTCCAGCGGCCACCTCGCCCCGGACCCGGCGCGCTGCTCACGCTCACGCCTCACGCTCACGCCTCACGCCTCGCGCTCACGCCTCACGCGGTGCCCGCAGCCGGGCCTCGGCGGCCTCCAGCAGCAGGTCGAGCGCCTGCGGGTACGCGCTGCGGTTCATGTCGGCCGCCAGCAGGTGCGCGGTGGCCGCGATGTGGGGGTGGGTGGTGGCGTCGAGGCGCGCGTAGGAGCTCTGCCAGACCTGGTAGTCGGCGCTCAGAGCGCTCGAGGGCAGGGCGAGGGCGGCGGCGTCGAGGGCGGCGAAGCCGAGGCTCTGGTCGACGAAGGCGTGGTAGACGCGGACGGCCTCCGGGTCCGGGAAACCGGCGTCGCGCAGTATGCCGAGGATGTTCTCGACGGCGGTGATCTCGTTGGCCCGGCCGGTGGTGCGGTGGGCGGCGAGCAGGGCGGCCTGGGGGTGGGCCTGGTAGGCGGCGTGGATGCGCAGGCCGATGGCGCGCAGGTCGGCCCGCCAGTCGCCGGTGGGCCGCCAGCCGTTCTGGGCGCGGCCGATGAGTTCGTCCGCGATGGCGATCAGCAGGTCGTCGGTGCTGTGGAAGTAGCGGTACACCGCGCTGGGGTCGGCGCCGAGCGCGGCCCCGAGCCGCCGGACGGTGAGTGCCTCGGCGCCGTGCAGACCGATCAGCCGCAGCGCGGTGTCGACGATCAGCTCGGCGGACAGGACGACGCCCTGTTTGGTGGGCCGGCGGCGCTTCCGCTCGGGCTCGGGAACCACGCGTTCGGTCATGGCGGCAGGATATGACAACTTCATTGACATAGGGAGGGATCCGGGCAGCCTCGCGGCCGGCGGGCCCCGTGGTCGGCGGCCCCCGGGACTCCTCCGCGGGTCAGTCCGTGCGGTGCAGGTCGCACTGCTGGCGGACCGGCCCGGGGGCGTCGCTGCTGAGGACGGCGACCTGGGGCGGAGGCCCGGCGGTGGGCGCGTCCTCGGCCGTGCAGACCAACTGCTGGACGGCGGTGGTGGTCAGAGCGGCGGTCGACCAGGACAGCCGCAGGGTGACGGTGCCGGGGCTGCCGACGGCCTCGACCCGGCCGCCGGCGGGGAGGGCGGTGTAGAGGCCGGCGCGCTGCTCCGCCGGGTCCGGCCCGGCGAGCAGGGTGTCGAGGGTCTGTTGCAGGTCCTCGCGCGGGCTGTCGGCGCGGACGACCGGCCGCAGCCCCTCCGGTCCCGGGAAGTACAGGCGGGTGCCGGGCTGGACACCGGTCGCCGGCAGCCCGCTGCGGACGGCCCCGGTGCCGGTGACGGAGCAGCCCGCGACCGCCAGCAGCAGGGCGGCCGCCGCGGCGGTGCGAAGGGGGACGTTCACCGCTGCTGTTCCTCCGTGACGCTCGTCGTTGCTCTTCCATGACGCTCACCGCTGCTTTTCCCGGTCCCTCCCCGCCGTTCCTCGGCGACGCTCACCGCTGCTCCTCCCGGTCGTTGCCGAGCGGCAGGACGAGGGTGAACACCGCGCCCCCGCCGGGCGCGTCGGCGGCCTCGATCAGTCCGCCGTGCAGCCGGGCGTTCTCCTGCGCGATGGCCAGGCCGAGCCCGCTCCCCTCCGAGCGCCGGCGGGCCCGGTCGGCCTTGTAGAAGCGGTCGAACAGGTGCGGCAGTTCGGCGGCCGGGACGCCGGGCCCGTGGTCGGTCACGGTCAGCACGAGGTCGCCGTCGGCCTCCCGCAGGGCCAGCCGGACCGGCGGCCGGCCGTGCCGCAGGGCGTTGCCGACCAGGTTGGCGACGACGACGTCGAAGCGGCGCGGGTCGAGGCGCACCGGCAGGGCGGGCGGCAGGTCCAGCACGATCCCCTCGCCCCAGCCGCGCAGGTCCAGGGTCTCGCGGACGGCGGTGACGGCGTCGACGTCCTCGGTGTGCAGGGGCGCGGCGCCGGCGTCCAGCCGGGAGATCTCGATCAGGTCGTTGACCAGCCGGGTGAGCCGTCCGGTCTCGTTGCTGATCATGCGCAGGGCGGTCGCGGTGTCGGCGGGCAGCTGTTCGGCGTCCTCGTCGAGGATGTCGGTGACGGCGACCATGGCGGCCAGCGGGGTGCGCAGTTCGTGCGAGACGTCGGCGGCGAACCGGCGGCCCTGGGACTCCACGGCCCGCAGCTCCTCGATGGTGCCCTGGAGGGTCCGGGCGGTGTGGTTGAAGGTCTTGGAGAGCTGGGCGAGTTCGTCGTGGCCGGTGACGGTCAGCCGGGTGTCGAGCCGGCCCTGGGCGAGGGCGTGGGCGGCGTCGCCCAGCGCACGGACCGGCCGCAGGACCTGGCGGGCCGCCAGCAGGGCGAGGCCCGCGGCGAGCACGGCGGCGAACGCGCCGGCCCCGGCGGCCGCGGCGAGCAGGCCGTTCGCCGCGCTCTGCTCGCGGTCGAGCGGCAGGACGGCGTAGACGGCGAGGCCGGAGGCGGTCCGGGGCTCGGCGGCGTAGGTGACCGGGATGCCGACGGCGAGCCAGGGGCGGTCGTCGGTCGTGAACCGCTGGAACGCGGCGTGGCCGGCGCCCACGGTCCGTTCCAGGGCCGCCGGCACGGCGAACGGCTGGGTCCACTCCGAGTGGTCGGTGCCCCGGGCGGCCAGTACCCGCCAGTCCCGGAATCCTCGGGTGCCGGACAACTGTCCCGCCAGCCGGTCGAGTTCGCCCTGGGTGGGCGGGAACGGCAGGGCCGGGGCGAGCACGTCGACCCGGCGGCGCAGCTCGTCCAGGGCGGTGTCCTGGGTGAGTTCCAGGGTGGAGTTGGTGGCGGCGCGGTAGGTGAGGGCCGCGGTGGCCAGCGCGCTCAGCGCGGCGACGGCCACGAACGCGGCCAGCAGCCGGGGCCGCAGCCCGGCGATCGCCCGGCGCAGCCGGACCCGGCGCGGAACGGTCCTCCCGGCGGGCGGCCCCGGCGGGGAGGACGGAGCGCTCGTCACAGCGGACCGAAGCGGTAGCCGAAGCCGCGCACGGTCTGGATGTAACGGGGTGCGGCGGGGCTGTCCTCGATCTTGGCCCGGAGCCGGTTGACACCCGCGTCCACCAGACGGATGTCGTCCTGGCGGCCCAGCCCCCACACGGATTCGAGCAACTGCTCGCGGCTGAGCACCCGCCCGGGCGAGGCGGCCAGCTCCAGCAGCAGCCGCAGGTCGCCGGGCGCGAGCGGCAGCGGGGTGCCGCGCTTGGTGACGGTCAGCGCGGCCCGGTCCAGCACCAGGTCGCCGTGCGCCTCCCGGTCGGCCTCGGCCCCGGCGGTGCCCGCCCGCCGCAGTACCGCCCGGATCCGGGCGTCCAGGACCCGGGACTGCGCGGGCTTGACCACGTAGTCGTCGGCCCCGGCCTCCAGGCCGAGCACGGTGTCCACGTCGTCGCCGCGCGCGGTCAGCATGATCACCGGGGTGGGCCCGGCCCCGCGCAGCCGCCGGCACACCTCGAAGCCGTCGATCCCGGGCAGCATGAGGTCCAGCACGACGATCTCCGGCGGCTCCCGGTGCGCCCGCTCCAGCCCTTCCTCGCCCGAGGCGGCGGTGCGCACCTCGTGGCCCTGGCGGCGCAGGCCCAGGGCCAGCGCCTCCCGCACCGAGTCGTCGTCCTCGATCAGCAGTACCCGTGACATGACCGCCAGTATCAGGCCTCCACCTGCGGAAACGCGGCTGTGGCACGGGTCCGGGGCGCCTTGTTGCGAAACGCTCACACACGGCTCACAGGCCCCGCAAGCGCGCGGCCGAGGGTGGTGGACACGCCGTCCGGCAGTCCGCCGGGACCACCGGCCCGTCCCCCTCCGAGGAGCAGCGTGCGCCCGCAGCAGGAGCCGAAGCCGTCCGACGCCACCCCGTCCAGCTGGTACCCCCGCCTCGGCGGGCCGTCGCGCGCCTCCCGGCGCCGCACCGCCCTGTTGCGGACCGCCGTCCTGGGCGCCGCCACCGTGACCCTTCTGGGCGCGGCCGGGGTGCTGATGAAGGGCCCCGAGCACCTGCCGGGCCTCACCGGCTCCCCGTCCGCGGCCGGTACGGGTACGGGTACCGGTACCGGGGCCGGGCCGGTGCCGGGGCTGCCCGCGCCGGTGGTCGACATGAGCATCTCCCGCCGTTCCGAGGACGCCGGGAACACCGTCAACCTGACCGTCGACGACGGGCCGGACCCGCAGTGGACGCCGCGGATACTGGACGTCCTGGCCCGCAACGGGGTCAAGGCCGTCTTCTGCATGCTGGGTCCCGACGCCCGGGCCCGTCCCGAGCTCGCCCGCCAGGTGGTCGCGGCCGGCCACCGGCTGTGCAACCACTCGGTGAGCCACGACACGGCCATGGACCACAAGGACGTCGGGTACCAGGAACGGGAGATCCTGGACGGGCTGCGGATGATCCAGGACGCCACCGGCGGGGCGCCCGTCCCCTACTACCGGGCCCCCGGTGGTGCCTTCACGCCGGAGAGCCGTCAGATCGCCGCCGCGCACGGCATGCGCCCGTTGGGCTGGAACGTCGACACCCGGGACTTCGAACGGCCCGGCGCGGACCGGATCGTCGAGACCGTCGAGGAGCAGCTCCGCCGGGGCCCGACGGTGCTGCTGCACGACGGCGGGGGCAACCGCGCCCAGACCGTCGAGGCGCTGGAGCGGCTGCTGCCCCGGCTCAGGGCGGAGGGCCGGACCTTCTCCTTCCCCGAGCGCTGACCGACCGGGGGCCGGTTCCGGGCGCGGGCGGCACCGGGAGGCCGGTGGCGGGGCGCGGGCGCCGGGGTGCCGGTGCCGGGGTGCCGGCGCCGGGAGGCCGGTGGGGTTGCCGTTCCCCCGGGGTCAGCCCTTCCGGCGGACCGGGAGGCTGCGGGGGCCGCGCACCAGGAGGCCCGGCCGGTACGGCAGAGCGGCGGGGTCGGCGGCGAGGGACAGCGCGGGCAGGGCGTCGAACAGCCGGGGCAGGGCGATCGTCGCCTCCAGCCGGGCCAGCCGGGCGCCGAGGCAGATGTGCGGGCCGTGCCCGAAGGCGACGTGCGGCAGGGCCCGGCCGTCACCGGGGGCGAACCGGCCGGGCCGGAAGGCGTCCGGGTCGGGGAAGACCTCCGGGTCGCGGTTGGCGGCCGCCAGGACGACCAGGACGGAGGAGTCGGCCGGGACGACCGTGCCGGAGCCGAGGTCGACCTCCTCGCGGGTGCGCCGCCAGGTGGTGCCCTCCAACGGGCTGGCGTGGCGCAGCGTCTCCTCGACCACCGCGGCCCACCGGGTCTCGCCCTCCCGGCGGGCCGCGGCCAGCTCGCCGGGGTGGCCGAGCAGCAGCAGCGAGGCGGAGGCGAGCAGGTTCATGGTCGTCTCGTAGCCCGCGAAGAGCAGCAGGAACGCCATCGCCAGCAGTTCGGTGTCGTCCAGCGCCTCGGCGTCCCGGTCGGCGGCGAGCAGGCTGAACAGGTCCTCGCCGGGCTGCTGCCGCTTGGCCGCGATGAGCCCGGTGAAGTACCGGTGCAGGCTCTGCCACGCGTCGTCGATCTCGCCGGGGGCGAGGGCGCCGGCCGGGGAGCCGACCCGGTAGGTCCAGCTGCGCAGGTCCGCCCGGTCCTCCTCGGGCACGCCGAGGATCTCGCCGATCACCAGGACGGGCAGCGGGAAGGCGAAGTCGTCGACGAGGTCGGCGCTCCCTTCGCGGTCGAGGCGTTCCGCGAGCCCGCCGATCACCTCCTCGGTGAGCCGGGCGATCCGCTCGCCGAGGGCGTCCACCCGGCGGGGGGTGAAGGCCACCGAGGCCAGCCGGCGCAGGCGGCGGTGCTCGGCGCCGTCGGTGTTGAGCATGTGGCGCTCCAGCACGGACCGGGCTCCGGCCGCCGGTCCCACCCGGGCGGACCCGTCGGCCCGCGGCGCCGGGACGTTGGAGAACCGGGCGTCGGCCAGCACCGCCCGGGCCTGGCGGTAGCCGGTCACCAGCCAGGCCGAGGTCCCGTTGGACAGGTCCACCCGGGCTGCCGGGCCCCGCGCGCGCAGCCCCGCGTAGTACGGGTAGGGGTCGCGGGCGAACGCGGCGTCGGCGGGGTTCAGAACTGTGGTCACCGGGTCATTCTCGCCGGGCGCCCCGGAGGGCCCGACACGGCCCCCGGCCCGGGCCGGATCCGGGGCCGGGGCCGGGCCGGATCCTGGTCCCGAACGGATCCGGGACCGGGACCGGGCCCTCCGGGGGGGGCGGTCCCGGTCCCGGGTGAGTGGGGCGCCGCCCGGGGGTGTCACCGTCGCGGGGTCACGTCCGGAGCGGGCGGAAGACCGGCTCCGGCCAGTCGCCGTCCGGGACCGTGCGGTCGAGCGCCGCGCCGATCACCCGCTCCTCGTACCGGAAGTGCGACTCCATGATCGCCGCCAGCCCGTCGAGTTCGCGCCGGATCGCCTCGTCCGGGCCCTCACCGCCGTCGGTGGCGGCCGCTCGGGCGAGTTCGGCCACCCGGGTCAGGATCGAGGAGATCAGGCCGTGGTCCTCGACCAGCTTCGTGACCGTCCCCGCGAGATCCGGCCGCTCGCGCACCAACTGCGCGAACAGTCCGTCGTCCTCGCCCCGGTGGTGGGTCTCCAGGGCGCCGCAGAAGGCCAGACAGTGGGCGGCGAGCGTCCCGCCGCCGGTACGCCGGTGCCCAGCACCGGACTTGAGGTCGTTGATCAGACGAAGCAGTTCGTCGTGGGCCAGCGAGAGCTGCCGGCCGAGGGCGACCGCACGGCCGCCGTCCTGGGAAGCCACGTCGGGCCGTCCCTTCGGTTGTCGCACCTCCATGCCTGACGCAGTCCGTCACCGGCACGCGATGCCGCCGTGATCCGATCACACGACCCGCTGCGTCGGCAAGTGCCGCCCGCACCCGTGGTCCTGGGGGTGGCTGCTGGAAGAACACTCGGCGGCGGGGCCGGGGCCCCGCCGGTCGGGCCCCGACGGCGCCCGCCCCGAGAGCGCGTTCATCGCAAGCCATTGCAACGGTCGAGGGAATCTGTCGTTGCATTGAGTTTCCATCCATTGCAACTGTGGAGTCAGATGACCTTTGAACAGCAAGCTTTGGGTCCCTCCGTGCATCGTTGACCAAACACTGAACGCAATGTAGCTTCGTAATTGTTCAGAGATGCGCGAACGACTGCGAAGGCCGTTCGGGCAGCCCGGCACCCCGAAGAGAGGCACCACCATGTCCGTCGACACCACCGCCCAGGGCCCGTCCATCCCGTCGCCGGACGCCGCCGGGTCCGAGCGCCCCGAACTGCTGGCGGCCGCCCGGGCGTTCGTCGACGCCGGGTTCGCCGGGATCCAGCTGCGGGTGCACGACGAGCGGGGCGCCTGGGTCGGCGCCGCCGGGGTACGGGAGCTGGGCGGGACCGAACTGCCGCCGGTGGAGGGGAGGTTCTGGATCGGCAGCAGCACCAAGACCTTCGTCGCGGCGTTGGTCCTGCGGCTCGCCGCGGACGGCGCGATCGGGCTGGACGCCCCGGTGGCCGGACATCTGCCGGACCTCGGCCTGGACGGGCGGATCACCGTGCGGATGCTGCTCCAGCACACCAGCGGGCTCTACAACTACACCGGCGAGCTCGACGCCGACGGGACCTTCGTGCCGGGGCTCCCCTCGGTCGGCGGGCCCTGGGTGGAGAACCGGTTCCACGGCTACCGGCCGGAGGAACTGGTGCGGTTCGCGCTCGCCGAGCCGGCCCGCTTCGAGCCGGGCACGGGTCAGAGCTACTCCAACACCAACTACACGGTGGCCGCGCTGCTGGTCGAGGCGGTCACCGGCCGACCGTACGCGGAGGCGATGCGCCAGTACGTCCTGGAGCCGCTCGGGCTGCGGGACACCGTCGTGCCGGGCGACTCCCCGGAGCTGCCCGAGCCGCACGCGCACGGCTACGCCCGCTACCGCGACGGCGAGGAGTGGAAGGTCGTCGACGTGACCCGGCAGAACAGCTCGCTGCTGACCGGCGCGGGCGACATGATCTCCACCACCCGGGACCTGCACACCTTCTTCTCCGCACTGCTGGGCGGCCGACTGGTGCCGGCCCCGCTGCTGGAGGAGATGCGCACACCGCACGGGATGCTCGGCTACGGCCTCGGACTGTTCGTGCAGGACCTCGGCCCGGAGCGCGGCACCGTCGTCCACCACAACGGAGGTGCCCCGGGCGGCTACGGGGCGCTGATGATCGCCGCCCCGGACGGCAGCCGGACCCTCACCGCGGGTCTGACCACGGGCGACGCCGGGACGGACCCGGCGCAGGTCTTTCCGGCGGCGCTGGACGCGCTGATCACGGCCGTGTTCCGGGACGGCCGCGAGCGGTGACCCGGAAGCGCCCGCTGCCGGAGCGGTGTTCGCCGGACGGTGCCCGTCCGGCGAACACCGCCTGACGAACCGTCAGGCGAGGGAGCGGCAGAGCACCGCGTCCGGGACGCCGTAGTGCAGCCACTTCCAGGTGTAGGCGACGCCGGCCAAGTACTCGTTGTCGCCGCACTGCCCCTTGTAGTGGCCCGGTGCCCAGTCGCTGCCGGACGAGCCGCCGGTGGTGGGACGGTTGTCGCCGTGGTCGAACCACAGGGTGCGGCTGCCGCCGGACGCCGGGGCGGCGGCGAGCGGAGCGCAGAGCAGCGCGGACATCGCGTCGGAGCGCACGCTGTGGCCGACGGCGAACGTGCCGTCCGGGCACTGGAGCTTGTTGTAGCCGGAGGCCCAGTCGCCGTGGGTCACGTAGCGCTCGTCGGTGACGGTGGTCCAGTCGCCGGTGCCGGTCGCGGGCTGCCCGACGTCGGTGCACAGACCGCGGCCGTCACCGCGGGCGAGGCCGACCAGCCGCTGGCCGTCGGGGCAGTTGCCCTTGCGGTTGCCGGGGCTCCAGTCCGGCCGGGCGAGCATCCGCCGGGAGAGGTCGAGGTCGGCGTGGTCGAGGTCGAGCAGGCCCCAGTGCGGGGAGGGGGCGACCTGGCCGGTGTACGAGGGGGCTCCGACCAGCCGGTTCCAGTACGGGGCGCGCCAGTCGCCCTGGTCCTCCAGGCTGAGCGGGCGGCCGGCGGTGTCGAAGTCGAGCAGCGCCCAACTGTCGTTCGGCACGCCGTTGCTGTGCCAGCCGACCAGCGGCCAGACGGCGAAGTCGGTGTCGTTCGCCGCCAGGATCCGGGTGAAGTTGTCGAACCAGGCCTGTTCCTTGGCGTCGGTCGAACCCCGGCCGCCGGCGCCGAACTCGCTGATCCACACCGGCGCGGTGAAGTGCTGGCCGGACCGGGTGACGAACAGGGCCTCGTCGTCGACGACCTGCGCCAGCTGTGCCGGGGTGAAGTCCTGGTAGCGCGGGTCGCCCGTGGAGCCGGCGGAGCCGCTCGCCGCACCCGTGTTGGCCGGGCCGGTGTAGCCGTAGAAGTGTGCCGAGTAGACCAGTTTGCCCGAGTCGATCAGGGCGTTGGAGAGGGTGCGGACCGGGGTCAGCTGCGGCCGGCCGTGGCTGAACCCGGCGGCCGGTATTCCGTACCAGTTGATGCCCTCCATGACGACCAGCAGGTCGGGGGCGGTCCGCAGGATCCGGTTCCCGGCTTCCTCGAAGGCGGCGTACTGGTCGTGGCTGTCGCCCAGGCCCCAGTTGGGGTCGTCCCAGGTGTCGCGGCGGACCTCGTTGCGCAGGTCGGCGCCGACCACGCGCTTGTTGTCCTTGTACCGGCCGGCCAGCGTGACCCAGTCGTCGATCCACTGCTGGGTCGACTGGCCGCTGTTCCAGCGCTCGTTGCCGTCCAGGCCGCAGCAGAAGCGGTAGCTGGTGGTGTGGTTGTTGAGGATCACCGCGAAGCCGTCGGCGGTCAGCGCCGAGACGACCGCGTCGAACACCTGGAGCGGGGTCTTCCCGCGCAGCTGAGGGTTGGCGGTGACGGCGACGTCCGGCACGGTGCTCGGGTCGTGCAGCAGGGCGTTGGCGAACGGCAGCCGGACACTGTTGATGCCGAGGCGGTGGAAGCCGCTCAGGATGTCGGCGATCGGGGCCCGGTCAAGGCCGAGCGGCAGGTTGTAGGACACCTGCCCGGCCTGGTTGTCGGCCGGGTCGGTGGTGGACCCGCTGCCCTGCCAGGTGCCCTGGGCGCCGGCCCAGTTGCCGGACTTCAGCTTGAAGCGGGCGCCGGTGGCGTCGACGACGTACCGGCCCCGGGTGCTGAGCGGACCGGTCCAGGAGGCGGACAGGGCGGGTCCGTCGAGGACCGCCGGTGCCGCCCCGGACGGCCCGGAGGCGGTCGTGGTGGCTCCGGCGGCGGTGCCGGTGCCCGCCGTCATGGCGACGCAGGCGAGCAGGGCGGCCCCCGCCGCCAGCGCGCGGCGCGCGAATGTGTTCATGGTCGTCCCGGTGGGTGAGGGTGGTCTGGCATGGATGTGACAACCTCTGGTGTGACAGTCATTCATTCCCCGTTCCGCGCACCGGGACTCCGCAGTGGTCCGGTACGAGGAACGGCGGACAGGGGTGCCGGGAGGCGTCCGGTCCCCGGCCGGTCCGTGCCGACGGTCGCGCCGGAGGCTAGCAGTGGTGCGGAGGTTGTACGGACAACTCCCGGTGGCGCAGTCCGAGCGGTTCGGCGAACGGGGAAGGGTGGGCGGTGCGTGCACGGCCGACTTCCGGTGGCGACTTCCGGTGGCGAGTGGCGAGTGGCGAGTGGCGGGCGACGGGCGACGGGCGACGGGCGACGGGCGGCAAGTGGCGGGTGCCGGTGGTCGGCGCTCACGGGGCCGGGCGGGTGTCGGTGCCGGTACGGATCTTCTCAGCGCCGGTCGCGCGCACTACGGTGAGGCCGTGGCGGACGCCCGGGGCGGAGTGCGGGGGCCGCGTCGCCGGCGTCACCCGCCCCGACCGGACCTCGCAGAACGGAAACCACCACCATGCCCGATCAGGAGCAGCAGCCCTTCGTCTGGGCCCCAGGCACCCATGAGCTGGGGGAGGGCGCCCGCTGGGTCGACGGCCAGCTCGTCTTCACCGACATCCTCACCGGCCGGCTCCTCGAGGTCTCCGGCACCGAGCCGGGCACGCCGCGCGAACTCCTGCGCCTGGACGTGCCCCTGGGCGCGGTCGCCCCGGTCGAGGGCCGCCCCGGGCACTGGATCGCCGCGGCGGGCACCGGAATCGCCCTCCTCGGCCCGGACGGCTCCACCGAGTGGTTGGCCCGCCCGGAGGAGCACACCGCCACCCCGATGCGGATGAACGACGGCGTCTGCGACCCGCAGGGCCGCTTCTGGGCCGGCAGCATGGCGTACGACGAGACCCCGGGCGCCGGTTCGCTCTACCGCACCGACCACGACGGCACCGTCCACCGCGTCCTCACCGGACTGACCATCGTCAACGGCCCCGCCTTCAGCGCCGACGGCCGGTTGCTCCACGTCGCCGACAGCACGGCGGGCGTCATCCACCGTTGCACCCTCGACGCGGACGGGAACCCGCTGGACATGACGGAGTTCGTCCGGATCACCGACGGCGGATCCCCCGACGGCATGACCGTCGACACCCGCGGCCGGCTCTGGGTCGCGGTCTGGGGGAGCGCGGCCGTCCACCGCTACGAGCCCGACGGCACCCTGTCGGCCGTCGTCCCGCTGCCGGCACCCCAGCCCACTTCCGTCTGCCTCCCGCCGGCCGGCGGGCGCCTCCTCGTCACCACCGCCCGGCTGGGCCTGCCCGGCGCACCGCCCCCGTCCGGCGCGGTGCTCGCCGTCCCCGTCGACGCCGCCGCCCCGCCCGCCGCCGGCTACCGCCCGCGCTGACACCCGGCCGGGCCAGGTCCGGGGCCGGCCCGTCCCGGACCGGCCCGACCGGCTCGCGCTGTCGGTGCCCCGGCCTAGGCTGCGGCCATGAGCATGATCGGGAGGTATCTCCGCCTGAGCGCCGGAGAGTTGGAGCGGGCGGGACAGGACCCGGAGTGGGTCCGGGAGTTCGCGGAGGAACTGGACGAGGGAGCGCGGGGCGGCAGGTCCGGCGGAGCGTGGGCGCGTCTGCACGGCACCGGCAGGGCATGGCAGGCGCTCGACTTCCTGCTCCGCCGCCGCGAGTTCCCGGTCGACGTCGTGTACGGCGAGGCGGAGCTGCCCGGGGCCGAGGACTGGGGCTACGGCCCGCCGTGCCTGATCACCCCCGAGCGGGTCCGCCTCGCCGCCGGGACGTTCGCGCAGCTGGACCCGGGCCGGCTGACGGAGGGGATCTCGGCCGCCGACCTCGCCGAGGCCCGGATCTACCCGCACGGACTGTGGGACTCCGAGGACGCGCTGCACCTGGTGACGGCCGAGTACCGCGCCCTGGCCGACTTCCTCGGCGCGGTCGCGACCCGTCGGCACGGCGTCCTGGTCTGGATCGAGTGAGGACGCCCGGGGCGACCGTGCCGCAGAGGTGCACCGGATCCCCACGAGTCGCGGTTCACCGAATCTCCACGCGGGGCGGCCGCATCCTTCCGCCGATCGGGGGTACCGGGCCAGGACCGTGCCGACACGACGGAAGGACTCCCATGGTGGCCCCCACCGGTGAACTGCTCGTTTCCGCCGCTGCCCCGACGGCGGACCCCTCCGGACCCGCGACGCCCGCGACCGCCCCCGGCGCCGACGGTCCCGGCCGTACTCCCGGTACCGGCTCCGGCCTGCGGGACCTGCTGCCGCCCGAACTCGCGGCGGTGGACGACCCGCGCGAGGTCGCGCCCGCGGACGCCCGGGACCTCACCCGCCAGCTGCTGCGCCGACTGGCCACGCTGGAGGAGGGGACCAGGGAGTACTCGTACGTCCGCACCACCCTGGTGGAGCTGAACCTCTCCCTGGTGCGGTTCGCGATCCGGCGCTTCGACGCCCACCGCGAGCCGAAGGAGGACCTGCTCCAGGTCGGCGCCGTCGGCCTGATCAAGGCCATCGACCGGTTCGACCCCACGCTCGGCGTGGAGTTCACCACCTTCGCCGTGCCGACGGTGCTCGGCGAGATCCGGCGGCACTTCCGCGACACCACCTGGGCCGTGCACGTGCCCCGCCGCCTCCAGGAGCTGCGGATCACGCTCGCCCGCGCGCAGGAGCGGCTCGCCCAGCGCCTGGACCGCGCCCCGACCGTGGCCGAACTCGCCGAGCACCTCTCGCTCACCCCGGAGGAGGTCGTCGAGGGCCTGACCGCCGCCAACGGCCACACCGCGGGCTCGCTCGACGGCGGCGGCCCCGAGGGCGGCGCCGACCCCGGGCCGCTCGGGGAGCAGATCGGCACCGACGACCACGACCTCGCCCTGGTCGAGGACCTGGTCGCGCTGAAGCCCCTGATAGCCGCCCTGCCCGAACGCGAGCGCCGCATCCTGTCGATGCGCTTCTGCGAGGACCTCACCCAGTCCCAGATCGGCGCCCGGCTGGGCCTGTCCCAGATGCACGTGTCCCGGCTCCTCTCGCGCACGCTCGGCCGGCTGCGCGACGGCCTGGAGGACGCCTGAGGGTGTCGTCCGGCGCGGCCGCCGAGGGCGTGGCGGCCCCTGACCCGCAAGCCTGACCCGCAGACCTGACCGCAAGCCTGACCCGCAAGCCTGACCCGCAAACCCTTCACTTGGCCCGACGGGCACGGCCTCCGTATCGTCGGAGGGCACGGACACGGAGGGGACGACGATGATGCCATCCGACAACGACCCGGGGGACACCACGCTGGCGGCGTTCCCCCCGTACCGTCCCGGACTGATGGTGGAGACCCGCTCCGCGCCCGGCGGCGCGATGATCTGCGTCCTCGTCGGCGATCTCGACATCGAGACCCTCGCGCCGGCCGCCGAGACACTCGGCGCTCTGGTCGCGCAGCGCCCCGAGGCCGTGGTGATCGACCTCGGCGGGGTGGGATTCTGCGACTCCTCCGGCCTGAACGTGCTGCTCAGGACCCGGATCGCGGCCGAGCGGGGTGGGCTGGAGCTGCGGCTCGCCGCCGTGCCGCCCACCGTGATGCGGGTGCTCGACCTGACCGGTGCCCGTGCGGTGTTCTCGATCCACGACTCGGTGGCCGGGGCGCTGGCCCGCTGAGCAGGTCTCGGCCGTCCGGCGGCGGTGGCCGTCCGTTCCCCGCGCGGCCCTCCCCTCCGTGCGCGGCCGGACCGCCGCCTTCGGCCGTTCCCGGACTTCCGCGCCCGGACGCGTACCCCGATCGCACGCGCAACGGGCATAATTCCGGGACTGCCGGGAAACCGACCACGCGACAGATCGCCGTCGATCCGAAAGGGCGCCCTCGCATGACGATGAGCAGCGGAACCCTGGACGGCGACCCGCACCGGGCCGGGCCCGAGGCCCCCGTCGGCGGTCAGCGCAGGCGGCTGACCCTCGCCGGACTCCCCAAACCGGTCGCCCACGCCCGGACGTTCACCGCCCGTGCGCTCGGTGAGTGGTTCCCGTCCGCTCCCGCGCCCGGGGGTGGTGACGGTGCCTCCGACGACCTCGTGCTGCTGGTCGCCGAGCTCGTCGCCAACGCGATGCTGCACGGCGACGGCCCGTTGGAGCTGGTCCTGCACGTCACCGAGGCCCGGCTGCGGGTCGAGGTCAGCGACCGCAGCCCCGCGATGCCCGAGCTGCGCCGGCCGCACAACCCGGCGCTGCCCGGCGGCCACGGCCTGTTCATCGTGCAGCGGACCGCCGACCGCTGGGGCGCCGAGCCGCACGGCCAGGGCAAGACGATCTGGGCCGAGGTGGGCGTCCCCCGGTTGCTCGGCCCTCGCTGAGCGCGGCCGCCGCACGGCACGCCGTCGCAAGCCGCACCGTCGTACTGCGCACCGCCGTAATGCGCACCGTCGCAAGCCGCACCGGCGCACTGCGCGCCGCCACGCCGCCGCATGATTCCGGCCGTCCGGGGCACACGGGGGCCGACAGTGTCCGGCACAGGAAAGAGCGGGGGCGAGGCCGATGTCGAAAGCGGTGGCGGTACACCTGACGATGCGTCTGATCACCGGAGAGGACCGGGGCCGGGACCTGGCCGTCGAGTGCCGGTACGAGGCCGGGGACCCCTACGCGGTCCGGCTGGACTTCGGCGGCGGCGAGGAGACGGTCTGGGTCCTGGCCCGGGAGCTGCTCGCCGCCGGGCTGCGCGGACCGGCGGGGGACGGGGACGTCCACATCGAGCCCAGTGCGACCGGGCGGCGCGTCCTCATCGCGCTGGGCGGTCAGGAGGGCGTGGCGCTCCTCGACACCCCGGCCCGGCCGCTCGCGCGGTTCCTCACCGCGACCGGCCGCACCGTCCCGATGGGCTCGGAGTCGGCCCGGATCGACTGGGACGGCTGGCTGCGCCGACTGCTGTCCGCCTGAGCCCGCTTCGGCCCGCCCGAACCCGGCCGGGGCCGGTCGTACGGACGGTCGCACGAACAGGGGGCATGAACCGGGACATCCGGGTTAGACGAGCGGACGAACCGACCGATCCGCCAGGAAAGGGCCCGCGATGACCGAGATCTCCCGCCTCCCCGGAGCCGTCGAGCAGCACTGGAACTGGCAGTTGGAGGGAGCCTGCCGCGGTGTCGACAGCAGCATATTCTTCCACCCCGCCAACGAGCGCGGCACCGCCGCCAAGGAGCGCGAGCAGCACGCCAAGTCGGTCTGCGCCCGCTGCCCGGTCCGCGTGCAGTGCCGCCGCTACGCGCTCGCCACCCGTGAGCCGTACGGCGTGTGGGGCGGTCTGACCGAAGGGGAGCGCCGTGTGCTGTTCACCGACTTCGCCGCGCCGGGTGCCCGGCCGGCGTAGGGCGGCGGCGCGCCCCGGCCGCGGGCGCTGCGCGGCGCCCCCGGCCGACCGGGTCCGGGCCGCCGACAGGGTTCGGGCGGCCGACAGGGTTCGCGCCGCGGGGCGGGTTTGCGCCCTGGGGCGGGTGGTAGACGCAGCACCGGGCGGCGGCCGAAGAGCGGCAGGTCACACGGCCTCCGCGGCCCCGCCCGCCCGAACCCACCGGGAGGCTTCCGTGATCGTCCTCGGAGTCGTTCTGCTCATCATCGGTTTCCTCACAGGTATCTCGATCCTGTGGACCATCGGCATCGTGCTGCTCGTCATCGGCGCCGTGCTGTGGATCGCCGGCGCGATCGGCCACGAGGTCGGTGGACGCCGTCACTACTACTGACGGAGCCGCCGTCGCCCGGATCCGGACGCCCCCCGGCCGTCTCCCACGAACAGCCCACCCGGGGTGTCCGGGGGTCCGGGGCGGCAGATCCTCGTGTCATGGCCGCGATCGTCGTCCTCTACGAGTTGGACCCCGGGCAGGTGCTCGGCCCGGACGGGGTGGAGCCCGCCGTGCTGGGCGTGCACGCGGCCGGGGCGGACCCCGACGTGCCGGAGGACCCGCTGCCGCGCACCCTGTGCGGGCGGGACACGGCGGGCATGGAGCACGCCCACTTCCGGGCCGGCCTGGGCGAGCCGTGGTACCCGCCCGCCCTCGCCGAGCAGCGCTGCCGGGAGTGCGAGCGGGCGCTGCGGTCGTCCTGACGGCCGTTGGAGCCGGCGCGGGGAGCGGCCGCGGAGGCCGGCACGACGGCTGCCGTCACCGGAAGGACGGCTACCGGAGCCGGAACAGCACGGCCCGCCAGCCCGTGCTCGCGGTTCCGTGCCCCTCGCAGGCGGCCTCCGGAGCCCCGCGCCAGGTCAGGTACGTGGTCGTCAGCCGCAGGTCCGCCGGGCCCGCCGACCGGGGCGCGCCGGGCCGCTCGACGGCGGGGAGCCGGTGCCAGTCGGCGGGGAGGTCCGGCGGGGGGCCGCCGTTGCTGCCGACCGCGCCGAACAGCAGGTCCCCGTCCTCGCACGGGACCAGGTCGCCGCCGAGCGCCAGGTCCCGGCCGCCCGACGCCGAATCCGGGTCGGACATCGTCTCGATCCACGGGCCGGCCCCGGTGACCCCCCGGAAGTCGTCCACCGCGGCGAAGCCCTGCGCGGCGTCCGGCCACAGGATCCGGATCATGTCGAGTTCGTCCATCGCCTTGGCGCGCACCGATACGAAGACCGCCAGCCGGCTGCCGTCCTGGTCGATCGGGTAGCCGACGAGCCGGTAGCGGTTGCCGACGGTGTCGGTCACCGTGAGCGGCCCGGGGCCGCTGCCGCCCAGCAGTACGGTGACGACCAGGGTGTCCCCGTCCCGGACCGGGCTGCGGACCTCCAGTTCCTCGCCCTTGGCGTGCACGAGGTCGGTGGGGGTCCCTTCCCAGGCCACCCGTGCGACGTAGGACCCGTGGCTCGCGGCCGCGGCGGTGGTGGACCGGGCGCCGACCGCCGGGGGCGGCACCGCGGCGCCGCCGTCGGACACGGCGGAGGCGGCCAGCAGAGCGGCCACCGCGGCGCCGACCCAGCGGGAGGACCGGAGCGGGCGGCGGGGCCGGTGGTTCCGGGGGCCCACCGGGGAGCCGTCGGCGGTGGGGGAACCGGTGGGGGAACCGGCGGAGTGCCCGTCGGCGGGCCCGGCGGGACGCGCCGCCGTCACCGGTGGGACCGGACCGCCCTGCGCCGGCACCCGGTTCCCGGGCGCCCGGGTCGATTGTGTCGACGGCGTCGACGGGGCAGTCCTCGGTGGCTGAGGATCGCCGGACTGTCCGACATGTCCGGAGTGTCCGTCCCGGCCGGACTTCTCGGCCGGTTCGGTCCGTCCGACGTGGTCGGACACTTCGGACGCCTCGGGCGGCCGGACCGGCCGGACCGGCCGGTCCGGCCCGGGGCGGTCGACCGGCGCTCCCTGCCGAGGTCCCGCGGCCACCGTGACGGCCGCCCCCGGCACCGGTACCCGTGCCTCCGGTACCCGTGCCTCCGGTACCCGCGCCTCCGGTACCCGCGCTCCCGGTACCCGCGCTCCCGGAAGCAGCAGCGCCGGATCGTCGGCGAGCACTCCCCGGTGCAACTCCCGGAGCTCGGCCCCGGGTTCGATGCCCAGCTGGTCGACCAGCACCCGCCGCCCGTTCTGGAAGGCCTCCAGCGCCTCGGCCCGCCGCCCGCTGCGGTGCAGCGCGAGCATCAGATGCGCCCGCAGCCGCTCGTCGAAGGGGTGCGCCCCGGTCAGCGCGGCGAGTTCGCCCAGCAGGCCGGCGTGCCGCCCGAGCCCGAGCCGTACCTCGATGTGCTGGTGCTGGGCCCGGACCCGGGCGCTCTCCAGCAGGTCGAGCTCGGACCGCAGGACGGCGCTGTCCGGGACGTCGACCAGGGGTTCGCCCCGCCACAGCCCCAGGGCACGGCCCAGCAGGGGCTCCGCGGCGCCCGGGTCACCGTCGTCGACCAGGGTCCGCGCCCGTTCGCACAGCTCCTGGAAGGTGCGGACGTCCAGCTCGCCGTCGCCCAGTTCGACGGCGTACCCGCCGCTGCGGGTCACCACCCGTCCGCCGGCCTCGGGCCCCAGGGCCCGTCTCAGCCGCATCACATAGCTGGGCAGCGCCGCCCGGCTGCGGGACGACACGGCGGTGTCCCACACCGCCCCGGCCAGCTGGTCGCCGGTCACCGTCCGTCCGGCCCGCACCAGGAGCAGGGCCAGCGCGGCGCGCAGCCGCGGTCCGCCCACGGTGATCTCGCCGTCCGGGCCGTAGACCCGTAACGGACCCAGTACCTCGAACCGCACGCCCGCCCCCCGACAGCGTCGCCCCCCGCCCGAACGGTCGGATGCTACCAGTCTGCGAGCGGAATGCGATCGGACTGCTACGCCCTGTCCAACAGCGTTGTGCCGTGTCCGGGACCACCCGCCGCTCCGGCCGGCGGTCCAGGGGCGCACACCGACACCAGACACAGGTCCTGGCGCGCCGCGCCGGGGACCGGGGAGGGGAACCCATGAGGAAGACCGGCGTCAGGTCGAGGACGGCCGCCGTTCTGCTCGCGGTGGGGATCGCGGCCGGAGGTGTGGCCACGGCCGCGCCGGCGAGCGCGCGCACCACCGCCTGCAACATCATCAACATCGGACAGCCCGGAAACGTCTACTGGCACGGCCAGTACGCCGGGCAGGTCGAGCAGCAGTACGACAACTGTGGTCACGTACTGGCGCACTGGCAGTGGGCGGGGGCCTTCCAGGCGGCCAACCCGGGCGCCTACGTCTACGTCGGCCTGAGGTCGCCGTACGGCTACAGCAACCAGTGGGGCCCGTACAGCGTGAACAGCAAGGACGTGACCGTGGGCTGGGTCGACATCCACGCGGTCGACCCGGACGCCTGGATCGCGATGGCTTCGGTCAACGGGTGCAACTGGGCCTACGGCAGCGAGCACTGGTACGGCGGCGCCGACTGGGCCGGGCCGGTCAACTCCAGCTGCTGACCCCGACGGGTGCGGCTCCCGGCGCCCCTCGGCCGGGGCCGCACCCCCGCAGGCTCCGGAACCGCCCCACCGGTTCCGGGGCCGCACCCGGCTGTGACGGGGGTCGGCCGGGTGCGGCCGCGGGTCCGGCGGCCACGGTGGGCTCCTTGGTGGGCCCGGCCGGCCGGCCGGCCGGACTACCGGACCGGACGGTGGGGGAGACTGGCGGAATGAACCAGTTGCAGCAGATCGTGGCACTCGCCGACGGTGTACTGGGCCGGGACGTGGTCGGGATCTACCTCCACGGGTCCGCCGTGCTGGGCGGCCTCCGGCCGGCCAGCGACCTGGACGTGCTGCTGGTCTCCGAACGGTCGCCGGTGGAGCGGGAGCGGGCGGCCCTGCTCGAGGGCCTGCTCCGGATCTCCGGCACCGGAGCCGCGGGGGGAATCGCAGAGGGGACTGCGGACGGGGACGGGGACGGTGACGCGGCCGCGGACGGCGCGCGGCCGGTCGAGCTCGCACTGGTCGTGCGGTCCGACGTCCGGCCCTGGCGCTACCCGCCGGTCTGCGACTTCCTGTACGGCGAGTGGCTGCGCGCGGACTACGAGGCCGGAGCGGTCCCCCGGCCGGAGCCGATGCCCGACCTGGCGCTGCTGATCACGATGGTCCTGGCCGGCGACCGGCCGCTCGCCGGTCCGCCCCCGGCCCGGGTCCTCGACCCCGTGCCGCACGCCGACCTGGTCCGGGCGAGCCTGGCGGGCCTCCCCGGCCTGCTCGACGACCTGGAGCAGGACACCCGGAACGTGCTGCTCACCCTCGCCCGGATCTGGAGCACCCTCGCCACCGGCCGGATCGACTCGAAGGACACCGCCGCCGACTGGGCCCTCGCCCGGCTCCCGTCCGAGCACCGAGCCGTGCTGGCCCACGCCAGGAGGCTCTACCTCGACCGCCGCTACTCCGAGGAGAGCTGGAGCGCGGAACTGCGGTCGCGGGTGCGCCCGCACGCGGACCGGGTGCTCGCCGAGATCGACCGGCTGAGCCCCGGGAGCGGCCCGCACCGGGGCCTGCCCGCACCCGCCGTCCCGGCCCGCCCCGTCGCTGCCGATCGCCCGGCCGTCCCGGCCCGCCCCGTCGCTGCCGATCGCCCCGCCGTCAACGGGAGCTGAACGTCGCGGCCGAGGTGGCGGCCCGGGCGGCGGCCGTGCGGTGGAGGAAGTCCTCCACCGTCGCCGTGAAGGCGGCCGGGTCGTCCAGCCACGGGTAGTGGCCGCCCCCGGGCTGGACGGCGAGCGTCACGTCCGGGAACAGCGCGGCCGCGGCGGTGGCGGAAGCCGCGGTGGGCCACAGGTCGAGTTCGCCGGCCAGCAGCAGGACGGGGCAGGGCAGGGCACCCAGTCGCCGCCGGAGCCGCTCGGTGTCGGGGGTGTAGCCGGCGTAGTAGTTCTCGCTGACGGCCAGTGAGCGCTGGGCCGGGTCGGCGGCGGCATGGGCCCGCGCGGCGTCGTCCCAGCGGCCGTACATCAGGGGTTCGAAGGCCAACCGGTGCGGGGCGGCCTCGGCGAAGCTCCGGGCCGACTTCACCTTCCGGTAGGCGGCCACCGCCCCGGCGTGCCAGGGCTCGGCGGCGCGGGCGGCGATCACCCGCTCCGCGTCGAGGTCGGAGGCCGCCCCGACGGCGGCGAAGGACGGGGTGACCAGGACCAGCCCGGTCAGCCGGTCGGGGTGCGCGGCGGCGTACAGGAGGGCGAGGCTGCCCCCGGCGGAGTGGCCCAGCAGGTCGACGCGGTCCAGGCGGAGGTGGCGGCGCAGCGCCTCGACGTCCTCGACCAGGCGGTCGACGCGGAAGGTGCCCGGGTCGGCCGGGGTCGCGGAGGCGCCGGTGCCGCGGGTGTCGGGCAGGATCAGGGTGCGGGTCGCGGCGAGGCCGCCGAGATCGCCGAGATAGGCGGCGGCACGGCCGGGCCCGCCGGGCAGGACCAGCAGCGGCGGGCCGTCGCCGACCGTGCGGAAGGCGAGCTCGGTGCCGTCGTACGAGGTGAAGGTCTCCATGCCGGACAGCCTGCGGGGCGGTCGGTCGGTGCGGCTATCGTTCAGTCACGGCTTAATGATCGGAAGGGGGCGGCGGTCGTGGCGGTGGAGATCCGGCTGTCGGCGGCGGAGGTGGCCCGGGTGCGGCTCGCGGTGTCGCCGCTGGCCGAGACGGTGCTCGGGGTGCGGGCGGCGCTCGGCGCGGGCGGTCACCAGGTCCACCTGCCGTGGCTGCGGGAGGCCCGTCCGGCGCTCGCGGCCGAGCCCGAACTGCCCCTGCTGCGAACCCTGCTGGAGGGCTGTCTGCCCGCCTTCCTGTTCCCGCTGCCGGACGGGCGGGTGCCTGCCTTCGCCACCGAACTGGCGGGCCTGCGGGCGGTCGACCCCGGCTATGTCGCCGCCGAGTGCGCCGCTGCGCTGGGGCCGGCCCGGGCGGCCCGCGAGCTGCCGGAGGCGGCCGAACTGCTGGCCCGGGCCGCCGACGCGCTGGACCGCTGCCACTCCCGGCTGGTGGCTCCGCACTGGGGGCGGATGCGGGCGGTGCTGGAGGCGGACCTCGGTCGGCGGGCGGTGGCGCTGGTGGACGCCGGGGTGGAGGGCCTGTTCGCCGAGCTGCACTCCGACGTGGTGTGGCGGGAGGGCGAGTTGCTGGTGGGCGGCCGTCGCAGGACCGCCGCGCCGTGGACGGTCGCGGGCGGCGGGCACGGCCTGGTGCTGATGCCGTCGGTGTTCGCCTGGCCGGACGTGCTCGTCGACCACTCGCCGCGCGCCGCCGCCTCGATCCGCTATCCGGCGACCGGTGTCGGACTGCTGTGGGAGCGGCCCCGGCCCTCCTCGGACGGGCTGGCCGCCGTCCTCGGCCGCACCCGGGCCGCCATGCTGGACGCGCTCGCCGAACCGCTGTCCACCCCCGAGCTCGCCGACCGGCTCGGCGTCAGCCCGAGCGCCGTCTCGCAGCACCTGGGCGCCCTGCGCGGCGCGGGCCTGGTGAGCACCCGCCGCACCGGCCGCACCGCCCTCCATCTGCGTACCGGCACCGGCACCGCGCTCAACGGCGGTGCGGTGGAGCCCTCCTGAGCTGCCGTCCGGTCCCGGGGCCGAACCCCCGCCGGCTTCCGCTCCGCCCGGTGGATTGAGTACGGGTACTCAGGCGCGGGTGCGGCCGGGGCGGCAGGATCGGCGGCATGATCAGTCCTCAGCACGGGAGCACGGGCCGACGGCGGATACGGGACACGGCCGGGGTGACGGCGGGATGATCTGGGGACCGCGCGGTCCGGTGCGCCTGCCGGACGGGATGTTCGGACCAGGACCAGGACCGGGACCGGGACCGGGGTCGGGGTCGGGGTCGGGCCTCGGGCGTCGGAGGGGCGTCCGGACGGCGGGACCGCGGCGCGACGCACCGCCGGTGCCTGTCGTGTGGGCGCCCGTGGTGCGCGAGGCCGCGGCCGGGCCGCCGTTCGCGGTGCTCGTGGTGGAGGTCGGCCGGCGACTGCACCCGGCCTTCGTCGAGGCGGCGCCGGCGAGCGGCTTCGCACCGGCGGCGGGAGAGCCGCCGGACACGGACGCGGTGGTCGAGACGTGCGAGGGCGTGCCGGTACGCCTGCGCCTGGCCGGCGGCGAGGTCTGGGAGCCGGTCTCCGAGGTCCCGGTGTCGGCGGGGTGGCTGTCGGCGGCCGCCGGGAGGCAGACGGTGGTGGTGATCGTGGTGCCGCCGGGAACCTGGCCGACCGACTTCACCGACCCCGACCCCGACCTCGCCGACCCGGGCTCCGGCCGGGCGGCCCGGGCCCTCGCCCGGAGCCCGGAAGCCGCCCGCGCCGCCGGTCCGGTCCTCCACGGCACCGCCACCCTCGCCCCGGCCACGGCCGGGCCCGGGTAGGGCCGCCGCCGCTCCGCACAGCACGTGTGCGGAGCGGCGGCGAACGGTGCTCACTCGTCGTGGTGCCGGGTGGTCGGCTTGTCGGCGGCACGGCGGCGGTCGCCGAGCGCCGTGAGGGCGGAGATGAGGGCGCCGGCGAACGAGGCGATCTCGCCGGCGGCACTGACCAGGGTCAGCCAGGTGTCCATGAGGGGCTCCTCGTCGTTGCTGTGGGGCCGGCCGGCTCCGCTCCTGTGCGCTCCTCAAGAATCGGGTGCGTTCGGCGGAGAAGAACGAAGTGCGGACGTGCTGCGCACGGACCGGGCACAATGGCGGGCAACGGGGGCCGGTGACCGGAGTGTTCGTCGACTGTTGCTGATCCGGGTGCGTCGTTCTGCGGACACCTGCGGGAGCGGTCGGTGGACCGGGACGTGAGGGGCGGGATTCGGGTTGGCGGGGTTCGACAGGTCCAGATGGCCGCGCGACGGGGCGGTTCGTGCCCTCCTGGAGCACCTCGACGAACTGCATCGGACCGCGGGGCGGCCCTCGCTGGCCGAGATGGCGCAGGGCACCGCGATGAGCAGGAGCATGCTCTGGCCGTTCTTCACCGGCGTCCGGCTGATCAACGAGGGCAGTCTGAACCGGCTGGTCGTGCACCTGGACGGTGATGTGGCGAGGGCGGAACGGCTGCGGAAGAAGGCGGCCGCCGAGTGGGACGACCGTCCCGACCCGGCGCCGGTCGGTCCGGCCGAGCGGGCACAGGCCCCGAACCGGCCGCTGCACCTCTTCAAGGCCGGCTGCGCCGTCGGTGATGCGACAACGCTTCAGCAGGACGCGCCCGACCGGTTCGAGGAGTTCCTGGGGTCGCTGCGGATCCTCGGCCTCGACGACGCCGAGGTCGAACCGCTGCACGAGATCAGGGCCGGGCTGGAAGTGGCGCGGTCCGTCGCGGCCGGCCGGGCCGTCATGGTGGCCTACGGAGGGCTTCTGCCGGAGGTGATCGGGCTGGTCGAGGAACGCTCGACCGGTGAGGAGTTCCGTTGGTTCCGGCTGGGCAAGCTGCTGCAGTCGATCGCCCTCGTGGCTTCGCTCGCGTGGCCGGAGGATCCCGACATCGACGACGAGCGCACCGAACTCTTCTACCTGTCCGACATGATCGACATGCCCGAGGGGCTTCGCGCGCATCTGAAGAGCTACTGCAGGCTGAGGCTTCCCGCCACGGAACGGATGGAGCTCCTCGGGGAGGCCTACCGGCTGAAGCGGGCCGTCTGCGCGATCCTCTGAACCGGTCCGCGTCGGCTGTCGCGACACGGCCGAGGCCGGTTGTCGGTGGTGGCTGCCATGATCGCCCGCATGAACGACGCCGCGAACACCGACGCCTCCGCCGTGACCTGGACCGCCGATCTGCCGACCACCGTCGAGCTGGTCCGTACCCTGCACGACCTCGACGACTGCTGGACGCGGGCGGACGTCGAGCGGCTGGTGGAGGCCCGGCCCGACTGGAAGATCCGCCGGGCGTTCACCGACATCCTCGTGGTCGGTCTGCAGGCCGAGCTGCGCTGGCCGGCCGGTGCCGAGCTCTTCCTCGGCACCACCGAGCCGAAGGCCGACACCTTCCGGCGGGCCTGGGTGCCGCTGCTGCAGTTCCGCCTGCCGACGCCGGCCGGTGAGCGCCACGCCGCGCTGCGCACGCTCTCCGAGGCGCTGCGCGCGGTCGGCGCGCCCACGCCCGTGCCGACGGCCGCCGACGGGTTCGGCCTGCGCTGGCAGTCCGCCGGGCGCACCATGCTGCTCCAGGCCAACGACCGCCGGGCCTGGATAGCGATCCAGCCCCATGTGCGGGAGGTCCGGCACGTCAGCCCCGAACTGCCCGCCATGGTGGCGGCGTTGGTCCCGCTGCTGCACGACGCGCCCGGCGGGTACCTGCCGGTCGAGGCCGTCCGCCGAGCGGTCGCCGAACTGCCCGGGGCCGAGGGCGGGTTCGGCGACGGCTATGTCGACATCCGCACCCCCGACCCGTACTGCACACCGTCCTTCGCCCTGCGCGGCTACCTGCGCGGCGCCCCGGAGGGCACCTACGACGTGCTGGACCTGCACCGGTTCGAGCTCGGCCCGTCGACGCTGGAGCACCGCCGTGACGTGTTCGGCGAGATCTACCGGGCGGTCTGCGCCGTCCTCGGCGAGCCGACGTTCTTCGGCGGCGGCCCCGACGGGCCGGACGTCCGCTGGCGCGAGGCCGGCGAGCACGGCCGGCTGCTGCGGCTGCTCTGCGGGGGGCGGCGGGTCCGGCTGGAGACCGAACCGGCCGCGGCGTTCGAGGAGGAGGAGCACGGCACCTTCGAGTGGGGCGGCCCGTCCGGCGGCTCCGAGGGGCCGAGCGACTTCCCGCGGCTGCCGTACAGCTGGCAGCTGCACATGCCGGTCCAGGCCCCCGGCGGTACGGCCGACTACCTGCCGGGCGGGCGGCTCGCCCTGTCGCTGCCGCACCTGCGGGAGGGGCTGGAGTGCCTCCTGGCGGCGTGGATCGAGCAGCTGCCGGTGCAGCGGCCGGGCGAGAAGGCCATGTTCACGATAGCCGCGCCGCAGATCAGCGGCGGACTCTCGGTCACCTACAGCACCGTGAAGGGCGTGCTGCTGCGAGTCGGCCCGCGCCCCGGAGACCTGGACGAGGGCTCGGCCGCGATGACGGCGGACGGCTGGCAGGCCTCGGGCCGCCGCTTCAAGGCGGAGTGGCGGAACCCGACGGAGGAGACCGCCCGTGAGGTCGCCGCACTGATCACCACCGAACTCGCGGCCCGCGGCATCAGCGGCGACTCCGGCTTCGGCCTCGGCCCCGGCAGCATCACCGCCCGCCGCCCGGGCATCGGGCTCTCGCCCCAGCTGGCCGACCACGGGTTCCTCCGCGTCACGGGCCTGGGGCTGGAGACCTCCTGAGGCGAGGTGAGGCGAGGCCCGGGGCGCCGCGGAGCCGGCCGGCAGTCCGCCACCGGCTCCGCACTCGCCGCGCCGAGACGTTTCCGAGGCCGGAACAGTTCCCTCCGTCCGTGGGCGATACATGACGCTTGAGCGTCCGATGCACCGTTTCCCCCTGTGATACCGGTCACCTTCGTGCCGGTTCGGGTCCGATCGGCCTTCTCAGCCGGAACACCGGTCCGATATATCTCTGCCCGATCTTCAGTACGAGTCGGGGGAATTCTTTCGGTGTTGGCACTGCGTCGTTGCCTTGCGCTGCTCATCTGCACGGTGCTCACTGTGCTCGCCGCCGCCAGCGGGGCGAGCGCCGTCGCACCGCCACCCGTCGTGGCCGCAGCCCCCGATCCGGGGGCACTGCCCAAGCAGGTCGGCTCCGACGCGGCCGGGCGGCCGAGCGAGGTACCGGCCGAGCTCACCGGTGCGGGCGCCGACGGCGGCCGCACCGGGCACGAGGCAGCCGCCGGTGAACTCGCCCCGGAGGACCCGACCCCGACCCCCGCTGTTCCTGCCGCGGCCCCCGCGCCGGTGGCGCCGCCGAAGGCCGAGGTCGTGCCGGCCCCCGACGTCCCGGCCAAGCCCACCGAAGGATTCAACCCGGCCCGGAGCACCGAGGTCGTCGACAAGCGCGCCGAGCAGGAGCGCACCTTCCGCAACACCGACGGTACCTACACCACCCGGTACTACCCGGCCCCGGTCAACTTCCGTCGGTCCGACGGGTCCTGGGTGGCCATCGACACCACCCTGCTGCCCACCGGCACGGCCTCCCTCGGTCGCGCCGCCCCCACCCAGGACGGCTGGACCACCACCTCCGGCGAACAGCGGCTCGACTTCGCGCTGACCGCCGACCACGACCCGCTGGTCCGACTGAGCCTCGGCGACGGGCTCTCGGTCGGCTACGCCCTCCAGGGCGCCGCCGCCGTGCCGGGCACCGCGGAGGGCAGCACGATCACCTACCCCGGTGCCGTCCCGCACGCGGACGTCACGTTCCGTGCCGGCAGCGACTCCTTCAAGGAGACGCTGGTGCTCAAGAACGCCGACGCCCCCACCGAGTGGGTCTTCCCGCTGCGCCTCCAGGGGCTGAACGCCGCCCTCGACCCGAACGGCGCCCTGCAGTTCACCGACGCCGCGGGCACCGTCCGCGGCCGGATGCCGGCCGGCTGGATGGAGGACTCCCACCAGGCCCCCGACTCCGGCGGGCAGGGCGTCGTCTCCAGCGGCGTGACGTACGAGCTGGTACCGGTCGGCGACGGCGTGGCGCTCAAGGTGAAGCTCGACCAGGACTGGCTGCGCGCGCCCGAGCGGGTCTTCCCCGTCATCGTGGATCCCTCGGTCTCCCGGGTGAAGGCGGTCGAGAGCACCTACGTGCTCTCCCCGAACAACGCGGACTTCTCCTCCGACACCCTCCTCAAGGTCGGCACCTACAACGGTGGCGGAAACCGGGCGGCGGCCTTCCTGAAGTTCAACGGCCTGGAGAACACGCTGCGCAACGCCACCGTGCTCAGCGCCAAGCTCGCGCTCTACAACAGCTGGTCCTACTCCTGCAACGCCCGGCCGGTGACCGTCCACCCGGTGACCTCCAACTGGTCGCAGGGTTCGGTCCGCACGTGGCCCGGCCCGTCGATCGGCGGCGCCCTGGTGTCGAAGAGCTTCGCCCACGGCTGGCACGCCGAGGGCAGCAGCACCTGGGCCTGCGCCCCCGACTGGGAGACCATCGACCTCGGGGAGGAGGGCAAGAACCTCGTCAACCGCTGGACGCACGGCTGGCAGGCCAACTACGGGCTCGCCGTCAAGGCCGACGACTGGGACTCCTACGGCTGGAAGAAGTTCGCCAGCGAGAACGACGGCCCGGGCGCGCCCAGCCTCGACATCACCTGGTCCAAGTACGGCGCCGACTACGACCTGTACGGCTGGGTCCAGCCGGTCACCGCCACCCAGGAAGGCATCTTCCGCATCCGGGCCTGGAACCGCGGCCAGGACACCTGGACGCCGTCCAGCAACTACAAGATGTCGTACCTGCTCTTCGACGAGTGGGGCAACAACATCACCAACTACGGGACGAACATCGCCTGGACCTCCGTCTCGGCCGACACCCCGACCCACGCCGGCAACATCTTCGACGCGCACATCCGCACGCTGCCCCAGGGGACGTACACCATCGCCTGGACGATGGACGACTTCGGGCACAGCAACTTCTACGCGGACACCGGCATACCCCCGCTGACCATCCGGTTCTCCTCGGTCAACATCCCTCCCGTGCTGACCGGCATGGCCCCGCTCTCGCACTCCGTGGTCCGCCACCTCCAGCCGACGCTCACCGCCGAGGGCACCGACGCCGACCACGCCCCGCGTTCCACCGTCGACTACCGCTTCACCGTCTGCCGGGTGGAGGGACAGAAGAACGACGTCGGCTGCCAGCAGTCCGCCTGGCAGCCCTCCGGTGCCTTCGTGGTGCCCGACGGATGGCTGAAGTGGAACGAGCAGTACGCCTGGTACGCCGAGGTCGGTGACGGCGCGGCGGCCAGCCCGACCTCCCAGCCCGCCTTCTTCCGCACCGTCGTCCCGCAGCCGACCCAGTACACCACCGCGGCCGACGCCGGCCGCGACATCAACGCGGCGGCGGGCAACTACGCCACCGCCGCCACCGACGCGACGCTGCCCACCGTCGGTCCCGAGCTGTCCGTCACCCGCAGCTACAACTCCCTGGACCCGCGTACCGACGGGGCCTTCGGCGCCGGCTGGACCAGCCGCTGGGACATGCGGATCGATGTCGAGGCCAGCAGCTGGCTCTCCTTGCCCGGGAACGTGCTGCTCACCGCCTCCAACGGCTCGCGCGCCAGGTTCGCCTGGGACGCCGCCGCGAAGGCCTACGTCGCGGGCCCCGGACAGGCCGCCGAACTGCGCAAGCAGGACGGCGGCGGCTGGACGCTGACCGACCGGACCGGCAGCGTGCACACCTTCGACGCCGCCGGTCGCCTGGTCCGCACGGCCGACGCCGCCGGGCACGCCCAGGAGATCTCCTACACCGCCGGTCGACTCGCCCGTGCCAAGGACGTGCTGTCCGGGCGGGCCCTCGACTTCACCTGGACCGGCGGCCACATCACCTCGGTGACCGCCTCCGGCGCCACCGGCAGCTGGACGTACGTCTACACCGGCGACCGTCTCACCAAGGTCTGCCCGCCCGGTGTGGCCACCACCGCCACCACCGGGTGCACCGGCTACGAATACGCCGACGGTTCGCGCTACCGCTCCGCCGTCCTGGACGCCGGACCGGTCGGCTACTGGAGGCTCGGCGCGGCCGACGGCACCGGCATCGCCAACGAGGCCCAGATCGCCGACCGGGCCCCGGCCCGAGCCTCCGACGTGACCTTCGACCCGCTCGGAGCACCCGGCAGCACCGGTGACGGCTCCACCGTCTTCCCCGGCCGGGCCGGCTCCTTCGTCGAGTTGCCGAGGAAGACCGTCAGCGCCTCGACCTCCCGGTCGGTCGAGCTCTGGTTCCGCACCTCCGCGCCCGGCGTGATCCTCTCCTACGCCAACAAGGAGATGGGCCAGTCGCCCTGGCACTACACCCCCGCGCTCTACGTCGACGCCAACGGCAGGCTGCGGGCCGAGTTCTGGCAGGGCGGGCCGAGTCCGATCACCTCCACCGCCCCGGTCACCGACAACACCTGGCACCACGTGGTGCTTTCCTCGGCCGTGACCACCCAGGCGCTGTTCCTCGACGGACGCCAGGTCGGCACGCTGGCCGGCACCGTCGACCACCTCGACCAGGAGCTCACCTACCTCGGCAACGGCTACACCCCCGGCTGGCCGGACGCGCCCGCGCAGACCGCCTTCACCGGTCAGATCGACGAAGTCGCCTTCTACGACTACCCGGTGACCGAACAGGTCGCGGCGGCGCACGCCGCGCTGCGCACCCCGGCCGCCCAGCTCACCAAGGTGACACTGCCCTCAGGCCGGACCACCGCCCGGATCGCCTACAACGCCGCGACCGAGCGCGTCGCCACCGTCACCGACGGGGCGGGCAGCACCTGGAAGGTCTCCGAGCCCGCGTACACCGGCGGCTCGTTCCTCTACAGCAACGCCGTGAAGGCCTCCGACCCGGCCGGTTACTGGCGGCTGGGCGAGCGTGAGGGCGCCGTCGCCGCCGGCGAGGTCGGCACCGGCACGGCGGGCAGCTACAGCAGCGGCGTCGGCCTCCGGGCCCCGGGCGTCTTCTCACCCGCCGACGACACCGCGGTGCGTTTCTCGGGTGGTGCGCAGTCGCAGGTGGAGGTGCCGGAGGGGGTGTTGCACGGTTCGAAGGACGTGGCCGTGGAGTTGTGGTTCAGCACGCAGAAGCCGGGTGTGCTGGTGGGTGACCAGTCGTTGACGATGGAGGGTGCGCCGGGTGCGGGGGTGGACTGGGCGCCGATTCTGTATGTGGGTTCGGACAACAGGTTGTACGGGCACTTCTACGGTGGTGACGGGATCGTCAGTGCCGGTGCGGTGACCGATGGTGGTTGGCACCATGTGGTCCTGTCGGCGGAGGGGGCGAGGCACTCGCTCTATCTGGACGGTGCGCTGGTCGGTGTGTCGACGTCGGGTGCGGTGGACCACCAGCGCAATGTGCACACCTATCTGGGGGCGGGGTTCGCGAAGGGCTGGGCCGCGGCGCCGGCGGATGTCAGCCGTTTCACGGGCAGCATCGACGAGGCCGCGATCTACCAGCACCCCCTGAGCGCGGCCGACGTGGTCGCGCACTACCGCGCGCGCAGTGCCCAGGTCACCGGCCAGGGGATCGGCTACCGCGGCGCGGTGGCCGCCGACTCGCCGGCCGGCTTCTGGAGGCTCGACGAGGCCGCCGGTCCCCGCGCCGCGAGCGAGGTCGCGGCCACCCGGGGCGACGGCACGTACGGCTCCGGTGCGCAGCCCGGCGGCCCTGGCGTGTTCGGCCCCGGGGACGGTACGGCGGTGCGTTTCTCGGGTGGTGCGCAGTCGCAGGTGGAGGTGCCGGAGGGGGTGTTGCACGGTTCGAAGGACGTGGCCGTGGAGTTGTGGTTCAGCACGCAGAAGCCGGGTGTGCTGGTGGGTGACCAGTCGTTGACGATGGAGGGTGCGCCGGGTGCGGGGGTGGACTGGGCGCCGATTCTGTATGTGGGTTCGGACAACAGGTTGTACGGGCACTTCTACGGTGGTGACGGGATCGTCAGTGCCGGTGCGGTGACCGATGGTGGTTGGCACCATGTGGTCCTGTCGGCGGAGGGGGCGAGGCACTCGCTCTATCTGGACGGTGCGCTGGTCGGTGTGTCGACGTCGGGTGCGGTGGACCACCAGCGCAATGTGCACACCTATCTGGGGGCGGGGTTCGCGAAGGGCTGGGCCGCGGCGCCGGCGGATGTCAGCCGTTTCACGGGCAGCATCGACGAGGCCGCGATCTACCAGCACCCCCTGAGCGCCGATCGTGTCGCCGCCCACTACCAGGCCCGCTCGCTCTCCGCCGCGACCATGCTCGCCTCCCGGGTGACCGTCACCGACCCGGCCGGCGCAACTGCCACCGACGTCTACGACGCCCAGCGCGGCCTGCGCCTCATCTCGCGCACCGACACCACCGGCGCCACCACCACCTACGGATACGACACCGGCGGCTACCTGCACACCGTCACCGACCCCAACGGCCACAGCACCATCACCGGCCAGGACGCCCGCGGCAACACCGTCTCCCGGACGACCTGCCGTGACCTCGACTCCTGCTGGACCGGCTACACCACCTACTACCTCAACAAGGACAACGACAAGGACCCCCGCAACGACAAGCCGATCGAGACCCGCGACCCCCGCTCCACCGGCCCCGCGGACAACCGCTACCGGACGGCCATCGGCTACACGGCGCTCGGCCTGCCGGAAACCACGACCCTGCCCGACGGCCGGGTCTCCCGGACGACCTACACCACCGGCACCGAGCCCGCCACCGGTGGCGGCCTCACCCCGGCCGGCCTGGTGGCGAGCGAGGTGAGCCCCTCCGGCGCCACCACCGGCTACGCCTACTTCGCCTCCGGCGACCTCGCCGGCAGCACGGCCCCGTCCGGCCTGCGCACCGGCTACACCTACGACGCCATGGGTCGGCGCATCACCGAGACCCAGTACTCGGATGCCCAGCCGGGGGGAGTGACCACCACCTTCGACCACGACCCGCTGTCCCGGGTCGTCACCGAGACCGGCGTCCGCACCACCGACGCCGTCTCCGGCACCGCCCACCAGCTGCGCATCACCCGGACCTTCGACGAGGACGGCCGCCTGCTGACCGTGACCGGAGCGGACCTGCTGGGCGGTGACCGGCCGCGCACCACCAGCACCGGCTACGACGCGGCGGGCCGCCCGGCCACGACCACCGATGCCGAGGGAGGAGTGACCAAGTACGGCTACGACGCACTCGGCCGCACCACCTCGGTGACCGATCCGCTCGGCCAGGTCACCCGCTCGACCTACACCGCCCGGGGCCAACTGGCCACCACGGTGGCCGAGGGATGGAACGGTGACGGAAAGGCCGCCCGCGACCTCACCACCGAGTCGCGCGCCTACGACCCCGCCGGGCGGCTCGCTTCGGTGACCGACGCCATGGGCGCCACCACCGCGTACACCTACTACGACGACGGCCTGCCGGCCACCGTCACCGCCCGGTCCGTCACCCGGTCCGACGGCACCACGCACCCGGTCGTGCTGGAGAGCGCCGAGTACGACGGCGCCGGACACCTCGTCAGGCAGGTGACCGCCGGTGGCCGCACGACCGTGCACACCGTCGACGCCGCCGGGCGGACCGTCACCACGGTGGCCGACCCCGGCGGTCTGGACCGCACCGTCAGCTACGGCTACGACGCCGACGACCACGTGACCTCGGCGACGGCCAAGGCCGGCGCCACCGTGAATCAGCTCGCCACCTCCGCTTACGACGCCGCCGGCCGGCTGGTCCGGACCGAGTCGTCCTCCAGCGCGGGCGGACCGACCGCCGTCACCACACACACGTACGACCAGCGCGGCCTGCTGCTCACCAGCACCTCGCCGAACGGCAACGGTCCCGGCGCTGACCCGGCCGCGTACACGACCGCCTACCGGTACGACGAACTCGGCCGACTCGTCACGGAGCTGCAGCCCGCGGTCTCCGCGGAAAGCGGCGGACAGCCCGCGACCGTCGTCCGTCCGACCACGGTGACCGGCTACAACACCTTCGGTGACAAGGTCTCCGGCACCGACCCGCTCGGCCGCACCACTGCCCTGACGGTCGACCGGCTGGGCCGGGTCACCGAGAGCCGGCTCCCCGGCTACACCCCGCCGGGCGGAACGGTGCTCAATCCGGTCGCCCGAACCGAGTACGACGCGCTGTCCCGGGTCACCGCCTCCGTCGACCCGGCCGGGCGCCGGACCATCTTTGGCTACGACCGGTTCGGGCACCAGCTCCAGCGCACCGACCCCAACTCCGCCGGTGGCCTCCAGCCGCCCGTCGACGACAACCCGCCCGTCTGGAAGGCGACCTGGACGCCCACCGGTCTCCAGCTCTCCGCCACCGACCCGACCGGCGCCCGCACCGAGTCCACCTACGACGAGCTCGGCCGCCGGCTGACCGGCACCGTGGTCGAGCGAAAGCCCACCCTGCTGAACCTCACCACCCGCTACGGCTGGGACGACGCCGGCAACCAGACCGCGGTCACCAGCCCCGGGGGCAGCATCAGCACGGCCACCTACAACGCCGCCGGCCAGCCCACCAGCGGCACCGACGCGGCGGGCCGGGTCACCCGCACCGAGTACGACGCGCTCGGACGCGTCACCCGCACCGTCGCACCGCTCGGCGAGTCCGTGGTGACCGGCTACGACGCGCTCGGCAACGCCGTCCGCAGCTCCGACGTCGACCCGGCGGGCACCGTCCTGCGCACCCGGCAGAGCGGCTACGACCTCGAAGGCCGGATGACCAGCACCACCAGCCCTGCCACCGGCGCGACGGCCACCCTCGGCTACGACGCCGGGGGCCGGCTGGTCCGCCAGGTGGAGCCGGTGGCGACGGGTCAGACGATCACGACCACCTACGGCTACGACGCCGCCGACCACCGCACCCGCTTCACCGACGGCAAGGGCAACACCACCACCTACACCTACACGCCCTGGGACCTTCCCGAGTCGACCGTCGAGCCCGCCACCGCTGCCCACCCGGCAGCCGCCGACCGGACCTGGACCACCGTCTACGACATCGCCGGGCGGGCCGTCCGCGCCACCGAGCCCGGTGGGATCGTCCGCACCAGCACCTACGACCCGATGGGCAGGCTGACCGGGGAGACCGGCACAGGGGGCGAGGCCGCCACCGAGGCCAGGACCATCCAGTACGACAAGGCCGGGCGGACGGTGCTCACCAACGGCAACGGCATCAGCTCGCAGGACTACTCCTACAACGACCGAGGTCAGCTGATCGAGGCCCGGATCTCCGGCGTCGACCAGTCCTGGGGCTACGACAAGGACGGCCGGCTCACCGACCGCTGGGACAGCAGGACCGGCTGGGCGGCCTTCGGCTACAAGGCGGACGGCCAGTTGGCCTGGTCCTCCGACCAGTTGAGCGGCGCCCAGCTCTGGTACGGCTACGACGGCGACGGCCGTCGCAGCATCCAGTACTACGCGACGAAGAACCCCGCCGACCCGGCCGCCGAGTTCCGGGCCACCTCGGGCCGCTACCTGAGCTACGACCCGCTCGGCCGTCTCGCCGCCGACCGTGTCGTCCAGGAGGGCAACGGCTATCCGACGATCACCGGCACCGCTTACGAGTACGACCTCGACGACCGGCTGACCCGCCGTACCGAGAGCGCCACGGGCACCACTCCGGCGGCCGACAACCGCTACGGCTACGACCAGGCCGGCCGGTTGACCTCCTGGACCAACGGCCCCTCCAGCACCGGGTACACCTGGGACGCGGCCGGTAACCGCACCGGGAACGGGACGGCGACGGCCGTCTACGACGAGCGCAACCGACTGCTCTCCGACGGCACCAGTACCTACCGCTACACCGCGCGCGGCACCCTCGCCGCGACGACCACGGCCGGCACCGACCTCACCCGGACGTACGACGCCTTCGACCGCCTGGTCGGCGAGGGCCAGACCACCTACCAGTACGACGGCCTGGACCGCGTCGTCCGCCGCGGCACCGCCGTCTTCTCCTACGACGGAGGCACCAACAACCTCATCTCCGACGGCACCTGGCGCTACGGCCGCGACAGCGACGGCACCCTGGTGACCGCCGCCGACGCCGCCGGCCCCCGGCGGGTGCGCACCGACCGGCACACCGACGTGACGGCCACGCTCGACGTGACGGGCACCGCGATCGGCTCCAGCACCACCTACGATCCCTTCGGCAAGCCGCTGGCGCGGACCGGGACCGGCACCAGCCTCGGCTACCAGAGCGGGTGGACCGACCCGGCGAGTGGCGAGGTCAACATGCACGCCCGCTGGTACCTGCCGGGCACCGGCGGCTTCGCCAGCCGCGACTCCTGGGACCTCGACCCCAGCGACGGCTCCGCCCAGGCCAACCGCTACGGCTATGCCAACGGGGACCCGCTGGACGGCACCGACCCCACCGGCCACCTCTGCGTCACCCCGGCCCCCAACATGGCCTGCATCACGGTCTTCCCCGACATCAGCCTCGGCGGCGTCGACAAGGCCATCACCGGCGGCAGCAAGTTCGTCGTCAAGCAGGGCGGCAAGAACGGTGGCAAGGCCCTGAAGTTCGGCGGCCGGCTGCTGGGCCCCATCGGCCGGATCATCTCGATCATCTCCGACGCCGAGCCGCTCGGCGACGACTCCTGCACCGGCCGCTACGGCATGAGCTGCGCCGACTACTTCGGTCGGCCCACGACGGTGGACCGCACCGACGACCGAAACGAGCGGCGCTGCCAGCGCCAGTGGTGGCGCCAGGAGTGCGGCGGCGACGGCGTGCCGCCCACCACGACACCGACCGGCACCGGTACCGGGGCAGGCGGTGGTGGCGGTGGCGGCGGTGGTGGCGGTGGCACCTGCATCAGCTGCAAGCGGGTCGTCCTGCCACGCGCTCCCGAGCCCCGGCCCATCCCCGACCGGCCCGCCCCGCTGCCGGACTGGAAGGCCCCGGACTTCGCCCAGTTGCTGATGAACCTCACCGCCGTCTACCTGGCCGACGAGCTCACCCGTCTGCTCGGCCTCGACCCGACCCACTTCGCGCCCACCGAGCAGGACCGGACCGCCCTGTGGCCCGTCCCCGACTCGGTGCCGGGCGGAAAGAACAAGGGCCGCACCCGTGAGGACGACAAGTGCGACGACGGACCGGGCACCAGCGAGACCGGGCACGCCGTCTTCATGCCGCGCCAGCGCTACTACGACAACCACCTCCAGCGCTCCGAGTGCCGGGCCACCCGGGTGTTCGCGATGCTGGACGGGTCGGACTACTGCAAGGGCCGCAACTGCCCCGGCGTCAACACCAACGGCTCCACCCGGCCGCCCGGCATGACCGAGATCGAGGCCGAGCCGGGGAACCCGAAGGCGGCCAACGGACACCTGATCCCGGCGGCCGCCAAGGGCTCGGGCATCGACCTGCGCAACCTGGTGGCGATCTACGAGAAGACCAACACGCCGTACCTGAGCAGCGGCGTCGAACGGGACATCGTCCAGGCCATCAAGAAGGGCAAGCACGTCGCCGTGTCGGTGGAACCCACCTACCGCAGCGCCAACACCGGGGTGGTGGAGTCGCTTGAATACAATTACTTCATCCTGGAGGACAAGGTCTTCAAGCACTGCGTGATCACCCAGACCCCGACCGGTGGCAGCACCAAGGGGACGAGCAACTGCCCCAAGACGTAGGGGCGGCGACAGGAGTCGACAGATGGACGAGCACCTCACCCGGCTGTACGCCGTCCTCGGCCCGGCCTCCGGGCCGGGCGCCGCGGCCGAGGACTGGCAGCGCCTGGAGGCCGAGCTGGGCGTGGACCTGCCGGCCGACCTCAAGGTCCTCACCGACCGTTACGCGCCGGTGCGGCTGAACGGGTCCGTCCATCTGTCGAACCCCTCCACGGAGGTCAACGGACTCGGCCACTACATCCGCGAGACCGTCGAGGTGTACCGGGACTGCGAGTTCACCGAGGAGAACTTCCCCGGATTCGCCGAACCACTGGGCTTCGGCGGCCCCGACGGCCTGATCCCGATCACCGGCACCCCGCACGGCGAGCACGTCTTCCTGCACCGGGACCGGGCGGCCGGCGCCTGGTCGGTGGTGGTCTACGTCGGCGCCGACGACGAGTTCTACCGGTACCCGATGAGCTTCGCCGAATGGCTCCGCCGCTACCTGGACGGCGAGTCCGTGGCCGGCCCGAACAGCGAGCAGGTCGTCCCCGGTCCGGTCCGCATCGAGGATCTCCCCGCCGGGCCCGGCGCCACGCCCACCGAGCGCCTGGGGCCGCCGCGTTGACGGCTGGGCTAGGGTGACGGGCATGCCGGACACCGCGCTGCTCGTCGTCGATCTGCAGAGCGCCCTGCTGGTCGGGGCCCACGACGCGGAGGGCTGTCTCGTCCGCGTCGCCGCACTGGCCGGGCGTGCCCGCGCGGCCGGTGCGCCGGTGGTCTACCTGCGCCAACGGGTGGACCACCCGGATGTGCCGGCCGACCTGCTGGAGGTCCATCCGGCGGTGGCCCCGCACCCGGGCGACACCGTGCTGGAGAAGGACAGCGCCGACTCCTTCCTGGGCACCTCCCTCGACGAACTCCTGCGCGGGCGGGGCGTCCGGCGGGTGGTCCTCACCGGCTACGCCACCGAGTACTGCGTCGACTCCACCGGCCGCAGCGCACTCTCGCACGGCTACGACCTGGTCCTCGCCGCCGACGGCCACACCACGCCCACCCGCCCCGCCGACAGCCCGCTGCCCGCCGCCGCCCAGGTCGTGGTCCACCACAACGCGCTCTTCGCGACGATCCTCTACGCCGGGCGCACGGTCCGGGTCCTTCCGGCGGCGGAGATCGACTTCACGACCCGGTAGCCACGGCCGGGCCACCCGGGCCGGGCCGCGGCCGGGTCGCCCCGGCCGCGGCGGCTCCGTCCCTCCCGGGGGACGGCGGGTCAGGAGTGCGCGAGGCAGTGCTTGAGCTCGTCGAGCGGGTAGAAGTAACTGCCCTTGGCGACCGGGCGGCAGGAGGACTTGAAGGCCGTCTCCTTCTCGTTGTAGAGCATGCGCACCAGGTAGGCGGCCGGGCGGCCGTCGGCGGGAGTGTCGGCGAACAGGTCCCACTGGATGTTCGCGCCCATCGGCGCGACCTCGGCGCCGCGCCACGGGTTGTTCCGGTAGGTGTACGGCTCGTCCGGGTCGGCCTGCTCGGTGCTGCCGGGGAGGCCCAGCAGCACGGCGAGCGGCTCGATCTCCTCGGCGTGGGTGAACCGCAGCACCGCGCCGTCACCGCTGGTGCCCGCGGCCCTGGCCCCGGCCCGGGCCAGCAGGTCGTCCAGCAGGACACCGGCCATCCGGTAGGTGATGGTGCGTCCGCTGAAGGCCGGTCCCGACTGGTAGAACTCCTCGGCGTCGTCCAGGTAGGCGAGCCGGCGGGCGTCGTCCTGGGTCAGGAACGGCGTCAGGTCGACGCCCGGCGCCTCCACGCTCAGGTCCGGCGCCGCACTGTAGAGCGCGTGCAGGGAACGGGCGAAGGCGATCTGCTCCTCGGTGGACATCGCCCCGGCGAAGCCCGCGCGGAACAGTCGCCCGACCGCGTGCCGGGCCGCCCGGGCGGTGCCCGGCTGCTGCTCGACGCCGGAGAGGACCGCGGCGAGGTCAGGGTCGCTCGCCAGGTACGCCTGGTAGTCCGCGTTCTGCGGCTGCTTGTGGAAGTACAGCAGGATCTTGTCGGTGACGGGAGCCTTGATGGTGCCCGCCAGCGCCGGGTCCCCGGCCGTCAGGCCGGCGGTGAAGGCACCGGCGCTCGCCACCGCGCGGGCCACGCCCGAGGTCTCCACCACGACCGGCCGCCGGTCGGCCGCGATCGACCGGAACAGCGACGGCAGCCGCTGCTCCATCCGCAGCGCCGTCTGCCGCTGCTCGTCGGCGCCGCGGGCGGAGAGGTTGCCGAAGCCGAGCGTCGAGGCCGCCGTCAGCAGTGTCCGCACCTGCGGGGCCAGCCGCGCGCCGAGGTCGGTCAGGGCGCCCTGCTGCTGCGCCCGGTCGAGCACGGCGAGCACCGCCTCGCCGTCCTCGCCGTCGGACATGGCGCGGGAGCCGTGGCGGGCCACGTTCTCGGTGAAGACCGGGGCGAAGCCCTTCGGCACCTTCTGGTAGTGCCCGGGCCGGCCCTGCGGCTCGTACGGGGCCTTGGTGCCGTAGAGGTCGCGGTCGACCCGCGAGACGCCGGACCGGTCGTGGGCGGCGGCGGTGCCCGCGGTGAACAGCACTCCGGCGGCCAGGGAGGCGGTCATGGAGACGGCCACGGCGACGGACAGGGGGGCGGTGCGCTTCACGGCGACCCTTCGGGTGGATGTCGGGTGGGTTCCGGGACCGCCGGTCGGCAGGTCCGGACCGCCGCACGGTGCCACGCCCCCGGGAAGTGCGGTCGACGCCCCGTCATGGTCCCGGTGAAGGAAGCCTGAACGCCGGACGGCGCGGCCGGCGCCGGGAGCCGCCGCGGTGCGGCCGGCCGGAACGTGCCGCCGATCCTCGGATTCGCCTCCGCACGCGTCGCGTCGATGGGATCATGTCGCTCCCGACCCAGGCCCGCCGTACCCGTGAGGACCGTTGATGAAGCCGCTGTCCGCCGCCGACCCGCGCGAGGTCGGACCGTACCGTCTGCTCGCCCGCCTGGGCGGCGGCGGAATGGGGCGGGTCTTCCTCGGCCGCTCGCCCGGCGGGCTGACCGTCGCGGTGAAGCTGGTCCGCCCCGAACTGGCCGAGGACGCGCGGTTCCGGCGGCGGTTCGCCCAGGAGATCGAGGCCGCCCGGCGCGTCGGCGGGTTCTACACCGCCCAGGTGGTGGACGCCGACGCCGAGGCCGACCCGCCGTGGATGGTCACCTCCTACATCCCCGGCCCCTCGCTGGGGGAGGTGGTGGCCCGGCACGGCGCGCTGCCCGTCGCGACGGTCGCCGTGCTCGGCGCCGGCCTGGCGGAGGGGCTGGCCGCGATCCACGCCCGCTCCCTGGTGCACCGGGACCTCAAACCCGGCAACGTCGTGCTCGCCGAGGACGGCCCGCGCGTGATCGACTTCGGGATCGCCCGCGCCCTGGACGCCACTTCCGGCCTCACCGGTACCACCGTGATCGGCACCCCCGGCTTCATGTCCCCCGAGCAGATCCTCCGGAACCCGGCCACCCCGGCGAGCGACGTGTTCAGCCTGGGTGCGGTGCTCGCCCACGCGGCCACCGGCCGCCCGCCGTTCGGTGAGGGTCCGACCGAGGCCGTCGTGTACCACGTCGTCCACGAGGAGCCCGACCTCGAGGGCCTGCCGCCGGCCCTCGCACCGCTGGTCCGGGCCTGCCTGGCCAAGGACCCGGGCCAGCGCCCCGGCGTCGCCGAGGTGCTGACCCGCTGCGCCGCCGCCTCCGCCGCGCCCGCCACCGTCTGGCTGCCGCCGGACGTGACCGCGATGATCGTCGAACAGGTGCGCCGCACGTCCGAGTTGACCACCGCCGTGCTCCCCCCTGGGCCGACCCTGGTGGATCCGCGGGAACCCGCCGGGGATCCGCCCGCCCCCGAGCCGGCCCTGGCTCCGCTCGCGGCCCGGGTGGGCGAGCTGAAGGCCGGCTACGCGACGGTCACGCTGCCCTGGATACCCGGCGAGACCGGCGGGATGAAGCGCACCGTCGTCGTCCGCTGGCTCAAGCAGGTCGGGGACACGGTCGAGAAGGGCGACCCGCTGCTGGAGGTCGCCTCGGGCCGGGGCGACGTCGTCGTCACCGCCCCGCACGGCGGCATGCTCTACGCCGTCCACCGTCGGGCCGGGACGACCGCCCGCACCGGCTCGGTGATCGCCGGCATCGGCTCCCCGACGGCCACCCTGCCGAGGCCCCGCGCGGTGCGCCACGCGCTGACCGCGCTGCGCCGCACCGCGTACACCCTCGGCGTGCTGCTCGTCCTGGGGCTGATCGCCGGGTCCGTCGCCGTGTTCAGCCCGCTGTTCGAGGACGAGGTGACCGCGGCCCGGCCCGGTGACTGCGTGGGCAAGGAGATCCTCAAGCGGGGCGATCGGCTCGACGTCGACCGGCCGAAGTGGCTCACCGCGCCCTGCGGCCTGCTGTCGGTGCGCGGTCCCGTGCGGGACGAGCCGGGCGACCAGTACTTCACCGTGCTCGCCCGGTTGGACGCGCCCGCGACCACCACCTGTGAGCAGGTCGTCCCGGACTGGGCCACCGGTACCGGGAAGCTCTCGCAGGACTTCGGCGCCGTGGTGCTCTGCCTGCGCGAGCGCTGAACCCGGCGGTCCGCGTTCCGGTCCGCGTTCCCGTCCGCCGCCTTCCCACCCGGTCCGCGTTCCGGCCCGCGTTCCCGTGCTCCGGCCTTCGCACCCGGTCCGCGTTCCGCCCCGCGTTCCAGCCCCCGCGCTCCGGCTGCGGCCCGTCCGCTTCCGTTCCCGCTGCGGAGCGGCCGGGCGGCGTCCTACGGTGAAGGGGTCCGACCCGTTCCCGGCGGCGGCCTCCCGCGCCGGGGCGGCCCACCCCACGCGGACACGGGAGCGAGGTGCGATGCGCCGATCGCGGGGGCGCGCGGAGCAGCCGCGGCGGGTTCGCCCCGCCCCGGCGGTGGTGCACCGCGCCGTCCGGGTCACCGCCGCGGCCTGCGCCGGGTTCTACCTCTTCCGCTACGGCCTGGACCGCCCGGTGGCGGCCACCTACGCGCTGTTCGCGGCCGTCGCCCTCGGGGTGCTGGCCCGGGTCGAGGGCGCCGCGCTGACCCGGGCCCGGACGATCCTGTGGACGCTGCCGTGCGCCTGGGCGCTGGTCTGCCTCGGCACCGTCCTGGCGGTGCACTCCTGGGCGGCCGCCCTGGGCATGGTGGCGGTCGGCTTCGCGGTGTCCTACGGCTCGGTCGGCGGTCCCCGGATGGTGGGACTGGCCAACGGCCTCCAGCTCCTCTACATCCTCCCGTGCTTCCCGCCCTACGCCCCCGACACCCTGTCGCAGCGGCTGCTCGGCGTGACGGCCGGGATGCTGCTGCTCGCCGCCGCCGAACGGCTGCTGTGGCCGGAGCCGGCACCGCCGGACTACCGGGGCAGGCTGTCGCGCGCGGCCCTCGCCCTGGCGGAGCTGGCGGACCTCGCCGCCGACGCCTGCGCGGGCCGGGCGGCGCCCCCCGGTGCCGTCACCGCGGCCGCCGACCGGGCCCGCGCGGGCCTGGACGACCTGAGGTTCAGCCGGGTCCCGGTGATGGAGCGCCCCGCCGGGGCCGGCGCCGTGGACCGCGCCCTCACCCACTGCGCTGCCGCCCTCCGGTACACCGGCCCGCAACTCCTGCGGATCCTCCGGCTCGCCCGGCCGTACCCCGGCGCGGCCCGGCTGACCGCCGTCACCGCGCAGGCGCTGCGCGCGGCCGCCGCGGGGTTGCCGCGGGCGGGCCCGGTCCCGGACACCGGCGTCGTCGAGCGCGAGCTCGCCGCCTTCGACACCGCCCGCACCGCCGTGCCGGACAGCACCGATGACGCCGGTCACGCCGGTCATGTCGGTGGCACCGACCACGCCGCCGGCACCGGGTACGCCGATCGCACCGACCGTGTCCGGCCCGCGCTCGGCACCGCCGCCCTGGACTCCGCCGAGGGTGCCCGCTTCGTCGTCCGGGCGGTGCGGGTCGGCCGGCGGGCACCGCTGCCGCCCGACGAGACGCCCGCGGACCAGCGGCCCGGACCGTTCTGGTACGCCTACGACCCGGCCCCGCTGCTGTGGTGGCGCCGGTTCCGCGCCAACCTCACCCCGCGCTCGGTCGCCTTCCGCAACGCCCTGCGCACCGCGGGCGCCCTGGGCGCGGCCCGGCTGCTGGCCGGGGGCCTGGACCTGTCGCACGGCTTCTGGGTGCTGCTCGCCACGCTCACCCTGATGCGCACCAGCGCCGCCGACACCCGGACGACCCTGCGCCCCGCACTGGTCGGGACGGCCCTCGGCGCCGCGGCGACGGCCGCCGTGCTGCTGGTGGTGGGGGAGCACCCGCTGGTCTACGCCCTCGCGCTGCCGCCGGTGATGCTGATCGCCTTCAGCGCCGGACCGGCGCTCGGGCCGGCCTGGGGCCAGGGACTGTTCACCCTGGTGGTCGCCCTCGTCTTCACCCAGCTGGCGCCCGCGAGCTGGCGGCTGGCGGAGGCGCGGGTGGTCAACGTCGCCACCGGCGCGGCGATCGGCCTCCTCGCCGGGCTCTGCGCCTGGCCGCGGGGCGGCGCCCAGGACCTGCGCCGACGCACCGCCGGTCTGCTGGAGGAGAGCGCGGACGCGGTGCGCGAGACGGTCGCCGTACTGACCGGCACCGGCCGCCCGGGCGGGGCGCTGCGCCGGGCCCGCCGCTCCACCCTGCTCACCGAGGCGATGTACGCCCAGTACCGCTGCGAACGGCACGACCCGGCCGCGGACGGCCCCAACTGGCAGGCGGCTGTCCTGGCCGGGCAGCACGCCGTCCGGGGCGCCGAACCGCTGCTGGCCCGGATCCCGCCCGGGACGGCGGTGCCCCACCGGGGCGGGGCGCGGGCGCTGCTGCGCCACGCGGACGACGTCGTGGCGGCGTTCCGCCGCCAGGCGGCGGCGCTGCGGGCCCGCGAGCCGGCGGGCGCCGCACAGCCCGCCGTGGCCCGGGCGCGAGCCGCGCTGGTGGCCGAACTCGACGGCACGCCCGGGCCCGGGGCCGACGGACGGGTGTCGCTGCACGCGGTGGACGTGGCGGTGTGGCTCGCGGGGCTGCTCGACGACCTCCAGCAGATCCACGAGCCCGGCTGAGCGGGACTCTGCGCATTCCTACAATCCCCCGGCGGTGGCGGTGGCCTAGGGTTCCGGTCGAAAGCTCCTCGTGACGACGTGGCGCGGCACCGTCGCCCCCCACGGAGTCGGGGACGCCCGGAACGGCGTCCCCGGTCCGGCGCCGGTGCCCTGTGCCGCCGCGTTGTCGCCGCCGCTTCCCCGGCGCACCTGTGAGCGTCCTCCGGCCGGAGGACGCCGCGCGTGAGAGGGAAGAGGATCACGTATGACCGGCAAGAAGTTCCGCCGCGCGGCTGCTGTCCTGGGCCTGCTGGCCCTGCCCGTCGCGGTGGCCGCGCCGGCCGCCGCGACGGCTCCGTCGAAGGCCGCCGCCCCGTCCGGCCCCGGCTACCGCGTCACCTGTTCGAGCAGCCATTTCTACTGGTGCGACCAGGTCTCCTCCACCGGCACCGTGGCGGACCTGAAGATCCTCAACAATTCGGAGACCGGGGGCCACGACGTGGCCTACATCGACTTCCACACCAACCACTGCGGCCAGAACCTCTGGATCCTGACGTCCAACGGCAGCGGCGGTTGGAACTGGGAAGGAGTGGTCGCGGACACGAACGTCTGGGCGGACAGGTGCGACATCCCCACCCAGATCAGGTCCGACGCCGGCGTCCTGATCAAGCTCGCCGTCTACAACTACGACACCGGCGCGTACATGTACACCAACGCGCACTGATCCGGAACGCTTCGGCGGCCCCCGGGCACGCGGGCGCGGGACGAGAAGTCCCGCGCTCCGGCCCGGGGGCCGCTGTCATTGCTGCGGGAGCCCGCGCGGACGGGGCCCGATGGACGGAAGGTTCGGCCGGGGCCGGACTTGTGCGAACGAGTCATTCCGATGAGCCGGTCCGATGGTCAAGGAAGAACAAAGTTCAGGGGCCACCGAAATACTCCTGAAATAGAACAGAAATATGATCAACTCGATCGTGTTCGGTTCCGTCCGATGAAATGACCGATTCGTCGAGCCGTGGTGGACCGGCCGCGTACGGGTCGTCCGCCGGGAGTGCGCCGGGGGCTTTCGGGTACGGAGCGAAGCCGGCTCCCGGTCGGGCGCCGAACCGATCGCCTTCGGATCGTCCCAGCCCGGCGGCCGGTCGACGGCTGTCCCCCGGGCGGAGCGCGGTCGTCGCAGGGGGAGCGTTCGCGTACCTCCGTCCGCCGGACGGTGGCCGGGGAACGGAGGCCGGCCGGACCGGGTGGCGCGCGGCGGCGCGCCCTCCGTCGGAAATGCGACCGAGCGCGAGCCGGGGGCATTGCGCGCGGTCCCCGGCCCGAACATGCGCTGTTGCGGAGAATTCGTGGCGGCTCCACTATTCGGAGGGCCTCACCGCGATACCGGATTCCGACCGCCGGGGCCGCTCCCGATCCGCACGAACCAGGACGACCGCGATTTCCCCCGGGCCGGCCCGGTCTCCGCATTCACCGCCCCGCCGTCACCGGGGCGTCACGCCGCACCGCGACTCCGTCCCTCCGCGCCGGGCACCACGGCCCGCCGGACGGCCGCGTCCCACCGGGTCCCACCGCGTCCGCTCCACCACGCTCTCCCGCCGTGCCCGCGGCACGCCGTGCTCCGCCGCGCACCGTACGACGCCCTGTCCGTGCCACCCGCCCTGTCCGTGCCACCCGCCCCGTCCGTGCCACCCGCACCGCCCGCCCGTTCCGGCTCCGCCACCAGGAGGAGGGTTCCGTTGGACAACCGCTACGAGGCCTACGCCTACGCCGACCCGCTGTTCTACGACTCGCCCCGGCGCTGGGGAGCGCAGGAGGAGTTCGCCGCCGTGACCCGGCCGCTGCCCGAGGGCTGGGAGCGCGGGGACCTGGAGATGTGGGCCGTGGTGCGTCCGGCGGGCGTGCGGATCCCGGACCAGGGCTGGAAGATCCACGTCTCCGCGTGCCTCGGCACCGCGGAGGAGGTGCTCGAGACCGTCCACTCCTTCTGTCTGCGGGAGCGCGTCACCTTCAAGTTCCTGCGCGGACTGCCCATCCTCCAGGTGCAGAACTCCAAGTACGCGCCCCGCGGCTCCAGCGGGAAGTTCTGCACCCTCTACCCGGTCGACGACGCCGAGCTGGAACGCTGTCTGGACGGGCTCGGCACGCTGCTGGCCGGTCACAAGGGCGCGTACATCCTCAGCGACCTGCGCTGGAAGGACGGGCCGCTGTACCTGAGGTACGGCGGGTTCGCCGAACGCTACTGCCGCAACGACGCCGGGGAACTCGTCCTGGCCCTGGCCGGACCGGACGGCCGGCTGGTGCCCGACGTGCGCGGGGCCGCGTTCTCGGTGCCGGCCTGGGCGCCGGTGCCGGAGTGCATCGCCGCGGCGGTCGCGGAGCGCGCGGCACCGCAGGAGACCGGACTCCCCTACACCGTCGAGCGGGTCCTGCACTTCTCCAACGCCGGCGGCGTCTACCTGGCCCGCGACGGGAAGGACGGGCCGCAGCTGGTGCTCAAGGAGGCCCGTCCGTTCGCCGGGCTGGACCAGCGCGGCGTCGACGCCGTGACCCGGCTGCGCAACGAGCACGCCGTCCTGGCCCGGCTGGCCGGCGTCCCCGGGGTGCCCCGGGAGCACGGGTTGCTGACGGCCTGGGAGCACGAGTTCCTGGTCCAGGAGTACGTCGCCGGGCAGTCCCTGAGCGAGTGGCTGACGGCCCGCTACCCGCTGATCCACCCCGACGCCGACGAGGAAGCCGTCGCCGAGTACACCCGCGACGCCCTGGCCGTGGTCGACCAGGTGGAGCGGGCGGTGGCCGGGATCCACGACCGCGGCGTCGTCTTCGGGGACCTCCACCCGCGCAACGTGGTCGTCCGGCCGGACGGCGAGCTCTGCCTGATCGACTTCGAACTCGCCAGCACCGTCGACGACTTCCTGCGCCCCGCACTGGGAGCCGCCGGCTTCACCGCACCGCCCGGCCACACCGGGACGGGCGTGGACCGGTACGCGCTGGCGGCACTGCGACTGTGGCTCTTCTTCCCGCTGGTCCAGCTCACCGCCCTCGACGCCGACAAGGCGTGGCAGCTCGCGGACGCCGTCGAGCGCCGCTTCCCGGTGCCGCCCGGCTACACCGACGACATCCGCCGCCTGCTCGGCCGCACCCCCGACGACGGGCGCACGCCCCGTCCGGAACTGTCCGAGGGCCGTGCCGAGACCCGCGCGCTGCTGGAGGCGCCGGTCGCCGACTGGCCGGCGATCCGCGACTCGCTCGCCGCCGGAATCGCCGCGGCCGCCACTCCCGAACGCTCCGACCGCCTCTTCCCGGGCGACATCGCCCAGTTCACCCAGGGTGGGCTCGGCCTGGCGCACGGCGCGGCCGGGGTGCTCTACGCCCTGCACAGCACCGGGGCCGAGGTCGACCCCGCGCACGTGCGGTGGCTGGCCGACGCCGCCCTCGAACGCCGCCCGGCACCCGGCCTGTACCACGGCGGCCACGGCGTCGCGTACGTCCTGGACCTGCTGGGGGAGCGCCGGCGGGCGTCGGAACTGCTGCACCGGCTCGGCGGGCACACCGCCGACGGCGATTCGGCCCCGGCACCGACGCTGGCCTCCGGCGGGCCCGGGATCGCCCTCGCCCTGCTGCACTTCGCCCGGGCCACCGGTGACGAGCGGCTGCTGGAGCAGGCCCTGAACGCGGCCGGTGCCGCCGCGGCCGCCTGGGAGAAGCACGGGGGCGGTGCGGCCGGACTGCTGGCCGGTGCCTCGGGAGCCGCGCTCGCGCTGGTCCGGCTGTACGAACACACCGGTGACCGCACCCTGCTCGACCGTGCCGAGGCCCTGCTCGAGCTCGACCTCGCCCGTTGCGTCGAGGTGAGCGACGGCACCCTCCAGGTGGTCGACCGGCGCCGGGTCCTGCCCTACGTCGAGACCGGCAGCGCCGGGATCGGGATCGCCCTCGCCGCGGTGCTCCGCCACCGGCCCGACAGTGCCGCAGCCGAACGGCAGGTGCTGATCCGCCGGGCCGCCGAACCGGAGTTCGTGATCCAGTCGGGCCTGTTCAACGGACGGGCCGGACTCCTCGGCTACCTCGCCCTGACCGGCGACCGCGCCGCCGAGGGCCCGGGGAACGGGGACGGCGGCGGGCTGCTCGACCGGCACCGGGCGCTGCTGGCGCTCCACCAGGTGCCCTACCGGGGCCGCCTCGCCTTCCCCGGCGACCAGCTGCTGCGGCTCTCCACGGACCTGGCGACCGGTTCGGCCGGGGTGCTGCTGGCCCTGGGCACGGCGCTCGCGGGCACCCCGTTCCTCCCGTTCACCGGACCGGCCGCCACCGCGCCCAGCTGACCGGGCCCCACCGACCGCACGTCCCGCCACCCGCCGAAGGGCCCGCCCGGCCCACCGGCACCCGCGAGCGCGCCGCCACGCGTGCGCGCCGCCACAGACCCCCGGCCGTCCGGCCGGGTGATCCACCGCGAAGTGAAGGAGACCATCATGGCGATCCTCGACCTCCAGACCATGGAGCTGCCCGAGACCGAGGCGGCCCCGATCGACGACACCCTCGCGAGCACCAGCTCGCTGAGCGTGCTGAACTGCGGCACCAGCACGGTCAGCACGCTCATCTGCCTCTGACCCACGCGGTCGCCCGAGGGGCGGCCCGTGCGGTCCGAGCGGCCAGGCCGGGCGGGTGGTCGACCGACCACCCGCCCGGCCCCCCGGGCCGCGGCGTTCGACGCCGCGGCCCTCTCTCCTGCCCCGCACCCTCTTCCTGCCCCGCCCTCTTCCTGCCCCGCACCTCGCCCCCTCGATCCGTGACCCGTCCAGCAGAGAGGTGCCCCGTGGCCGCCCAGCCCGCCGAGACCGAGGCCTCCCAGCCCGTCGAGACCGTCTCCGCCCGGCCCGCCGCGGCCGGGGTCGCCCCGCCCGTGGAGACCGCTTCCGCGCCGGCTTCCGCGACCGCTTCCACGCCGGCTTCCGCGACTGCTTCCACGCCGTCGCCCGTCCGGCTGCGCCGTGAACTCGCCGTCCAGCCGGTCCGCCTCGCCGCCGCCCTGATCCTCGCGGTGGTGGCCACCGTCGCCGCCCTCGCTCTCCCGCTGCTGGTCCGCCGGATCGTCGGCGACTTCTCCGCCCACCGCTCGCTCGCTCCCGGGCTGCTGATGATGGCCGGCGCCGCCGTCGGCGGGGCGGCCGCCCAGGCCCTCTCCGGCTTCCAGCTCGCCAGGGTCGGCGAAGGCATGACCTACCGCCTGCGCACCGCGGTGATGGCCCACGCCCTGCGCCTGCCGCTGCCGGTGGTACGGGCCCGGGGGACGGGCGAGCTCGCCGCCCGCGTCACCTCCGACGCCCAACTCCTCGGCCAGGTGGTCGAAGTGGCGATGCAGCTCCCGCTCGCCGCGTTCGGGGTGCTGGCCACCCTGGCGGTGATGGTGTGGATCGACTGGGTGCTCACCGCCGTCACCGTGGCCGCCCTGGCCGGGCTGACCGCCCTGGTCCTGCTGATCATGCGCCGGATGCGGGCCAATGTCACCGGCCAGCAGGACGCGGTGGGCCAGATCGCCCAGCGCTTCACCGCCCACCTGGAGGCCCTCACCACCATCAAGGCCTGCCGCGCCGAACCGCTGGCCGACCGGGTGCTGGAGCAGGACGCCGAGAAGCTGCGCGTGGTCTCGCTGACCGGCGCCCGGCTCGGTGCCCTGGTACCGGCGGCGCTCACCCTCGGCAACCAGTTCGCCATGATCGCGGTGATCCTCACCGGCGGCGCGCGCATGGCGGCGGGCCACCTCCAGGTCGCGGAGTTCGCCGCCTTCCTGCTCTACCTGCTCCAGACCGTCCCGTCGGTGAACACTCTCGCCACCGGCTTCGGCCGGCTCCAGGCCGGACTCGCCGCCCGGGACCGCTGCAACGAACTGCTGATGCTGCCCCGGGAGGCGGACCCGGAGGACGAGGCCCGCCCCACCCCCACCCCGGTGCCCGACGCCCCGGCGGTGGTCTTCCGCGGCGTCTCCTACACCCACGCCGGGACCGGGCGCCCCGCCCTGGACTCCGCCTCCTTCAGCATCCCGCGCACCGGCCTGACCGCCGTCGTCGGCCCCTCCGGCGCGGGCAAGAGCACCGCGCTCTCCCTGGTCGGCCGCTTCGTGCGCCCCGGCGCCGGTTCGGTCAGCATCCTCGGCCACGACATCCGCACCTGGCCGCTGGGCTCACTGCGGGCCAGGATGGCCTACGTCGACCAGGAGTTCACCCTCCTGGAGGCCAGCGCCCGGGAGAACCTCCAGCTCGGCCGCACCGGCACCGCCGCCGACGGGGAACTCGCCCGGGCGCTGACCACCGTCGGCCTCGCCCAGGACGTCGACCGCCTCCCGCACGGCCTGGACACCGTCCTGGGCCGCGAGTTCGACCTGTCCGGCGGCCAGCGCCAGCGGATGGCGCTGGCCCGCGCCCTCCTCACCGGCGCCGACATCGTCCTGCTCGACGAGCCCACCAGCCAGCTCGACGGCATCAACGAACTGCGTTTCCGCGAGATCGTCGACCGACTGGCCCGCCGCAGTGCCGTCGTGGTCGTCGCCCACCGGCTCTCCACGGTCCAGCACGCCGATCACGTGATCATGATGAACCGGGGCACCGTCGTCGACGCCGCCGACCACTCCACCCTCCTCGCCCGCTGCGCCCCCTACCGCGAACTCGTCGCCGCCCAGACCGGGCAGGCACCCGTGCCCCTCGACAACCCCTAGCCCGAGGGGCGCCGCTCACGGGCCGTCGCACGGTTGCCGGACCCTTCACCCGCGGCCGGGCGGCCCAGCGGCAGCAGGTACTGGATCGGCTGGTCCAGGTCGTCGAGGGCGAGCAGCTCGTGCGCGAGGTCGTCGAAGAGCCCGCCCAGCGGCGTGGTGCCGAGGCCGAACGCGGCGGAGGTGAGCAGCAGGTTCTGGGTGAGGTGCCCGGTCTCGACGAGACCGAGGCGCAGCGCGCGCAGGCCGTAGCGCTGCCGCAGAGCGGCGAGGTCCAGGTGGACCGCCAGTACCGCGGGCGCCTCGTCGACCACCAGTGCCTGCGGGTCCGAGGCCGGTCGGGAGAGGTAGTAGGAGAGGGCCTTGAGCTGCTCCGGGTCGGGCGCCGGTCCGATCGGGCGCAGGCAGCGCAGCTCCGGGAGGCAGTGGTAGGTGCCGGCGGGCAGGCCCTCGACGGCGAGGGCGATCAGCCGGACCCGGACGGCGCGCATGCCGCCCGCGCTGGGGTAGGGGCGGTCGCCGGTGGGGCGGTTCGGTGCGCAGGCGGACCAGAGCAGGCCGCCCAGTTGCCCGGCCGTGAGCGGTCCGGTCAGCCGTCCCCGGGTGGACCGGCGGGTCAGCAGCGCGTCGGCCAGGGGGACGGCCGGCAGCGGGTCGGCGGGCAGCGGCAGGTCGCCGGGCGCCGGGCGCGGCACGTCGGGGGGCGCCGCCTCCCGCAGCGCGGTGTCCTCGGGGCGCCCGATCTGGAACTTGCTGCGTTCCAGGTACTGGCGGTCCGGGGCGTCCGGGCCCTCGGGGAAGAAGCCGAACGGCGGGTCCGTCTCGAGGAGCGTCCGGCCGGCGAGCCGGCAGACCGCGCGTTCCTCGTCCGGTCCGACCCCGAGCCGGTTGAACAGCATGTGCAGCTGTGAGGCCCACACCCGCAGGAGCCGCTGCTCGGAGTCCTGGGGCGCGACGGCCCGCATCCGGGCGGCGGCCGCCATGACGTGCGCCGACCAGTCGCCGAGCCAGGGCGCGGCCGTGCCGGTGCCGAGGGCCTCGCGCAGGGCCGCGGCGCGGCGGGCCAGGGTCTGCCGCTGCTGGGCGAACACCGTGTTCACCCTGCTGTGGACGGCGGCCCCGGGCAGTGGCCGGAACTCCGTCACCCAGCGCCAGGAGGCCGAGTGGTTCCGCAGCCAGCGGGCGGCGGCGAGCTCGTCCAGCCCCAGGGCCCGGGTGGTGGTGTGCGCCAGGTCCAGGGCGAGCGGCAGCCGGGCGGCGGGGGCCGGGCCGAGGGTGCGCAGGGCGAGGACCGCGGTGCGGGTGGAGCGGGTGAAGAGTTCCTCGGCGACCGGCAGCAGCGAGGGCCCGCCGTAGCGTTCCGTCTCCGGCTCGTAGGGGACGGCGGTGACCTCCCCGTGCCGGGCCGCCCACGGACCGTCCGCCGGGCTGCGGAGCGAGGCGAGCCGGGCGAGTTCCTTCGCGAGGCCGTCCGCGCGTGCGGCCGTCCCCCGGAAGCGGATCCGCAGGTGCGGGCCGCCCTCGCCGTAGCGGATGAAGAACCAGTCGCTGTCGGCGGGACGGTCCATCAGCGGCGCGAGGTCCTCGGTGACGAAGGCGTCGGTCTCGCGGGCGGGCAGCGGCAGGGCCAGGTGCAGGCTCTGCCAGGGTGCGGCCGGCGGCAGTCGGTTCGTCATCGGGTCCTCTCCGGACGGTGGGCGGGTCGGGCAGGGGGCGGGTCGGGCGGGTCGGGCGGGGGAGTCGGCCGGCCGAGTGGCGCGGTGGGTCGCGCGGTGCGGCGGATCAGGGGAACGGGTGCGGGTGCAGCGGCAGTTCGTCGTGCCGCAGCGGGCGCGGGGTGCGGCCGAGCCGGTACGGGACCTCCAGCAGGCGGGGCAGACCGAGGGTGCGCCGGTTGGCCTCGCCGAAGGTCATCGGGAGCGTCCCGGGGACGATCACCTTGACGCAGTGCAGCCCGAGCCGGTCGCGCACACCGGGCTCGTCCTGACGGACCACCACGACCTCCAGGCCCTCCCCGGCGAGGCGCCGGACCGTCCGCCCCAGCAGCGCGGTCAGGTCGTCCACCGGTTCGGGCGCGCCGGGCCAGCGTTCCCGCCACGGCACCGGCGGCGGGCCGGCGAACAGGAAGTCCAGGCGGGGCTGCGCCTCGGGCAGGGTGTTGAGGCCGACGTGGTCGTCCAGCACGGCGACCAGCTCGGGCCGTTCCAGCATCGGGCGCAGACGTCGTCGGTCCCGGGCGCCGCCGTCGGTGGCCGGGCGGCGTGGCTCGTCCTGCACGTTGGTGACCACCTCGGCGACGGCGGAGCGGATCGCCGTGCGCGGGTCGTGGTGGGCTCCGGCGGCCAGGAAGGTCAGTGGGGCGTCGGGGTGGGTGCCCCGGTAGCGGCAGAGCGCGAGTACGGCCGGGACGCCGAGGTCGTTGGTGGCGTCGAGCAGGGTGAGCCGGTAGCCGAGCAGTTCGGCGCGGTCGGCGAGCGCGGCCGTCTCCGGGTCGTCGACGGGGACGGTGACGGCCGGCAGCGGGGTGCGGGCGTACCAGGCGAGCAGGAAGGCGTCCCGCTCGGCGATCTCGAACAGACCGTACAGTGCCGCCTCCTCGGGGCTGTTGCCCAGGCCGCAGCCGTTCGAGGACTCGTGCGCGATCCGGGGGCGGTCGCGGCCCGGCGGGTCCCAGTAGGCGAGGTGCTCGGGGACGGCGACCGGACGCTCGTGGGTGAGGGACCAGCCGTGCACCCAGTCGAGGACCAGCTCGGGGGTGAAGGGGACGGTGGTGCGGCCGGGGTGGTCGCCGGGGTCCGGCAGGCCGAGCCGGACCGGGTCGAGAACGCCTCCGGGGCCGCGTGCGGCGGCCAGCTGGGCGTAGGAGGCGCGCAGGGTGGTGCGGCGGCCGAGCGGACGCATGCCCGCGAGCCGCTCCACGGCCTCGAACAGGGCCACGCGTTCGCTGGACCGGAAGTCCGTGGACCGTCCGTAGCCGCCGTCCTCCTCGGCCCGGCCGTCGGTGACCAGGGCGCTGGTGAGGGCGAACGCCGAGTCCTCGGTGCGGTAGAGACGGCGGACCGGGCCGAAGCGCTCGTCGTGCAGTTCGGCGCGCAGCCGGTCGGCGGTGGTCCGGTCGTTGGCGCCGCGCAGCACGGTCGGGTCGGGGAGCGCGCGGGGCGTGCCGGGCAGGCGGGCGGCGTCGGGGGTGTCCTCGGGGAGCGGGTGGCAGACGGGGCAGCCGCCGACGGGGCGGACCCGGTGGGTGGACCAGGTGGCGCGGTCGCCGTGGACCAGGTGGACGGTGGCGTGGGTGGCGGCCCGGCCGTCGGTGGCTGTTTCGGTGCCGGTGCCGGTGCTGGTGCCTGTTTCGGTGCCGGTGCCTGTTTCGGCGGCGGTGCCGGGGTCTGTTGCGGCGTCGGAGTCGGCGAGGTCGGCGGCCAGGGCGAGCACCGCCTCGGAGAAGGCCGGGGTGCCGGTGCCGGCCAGTGCCAGGGCCGGGCTCTGCCACGGCACCCGGCCGCCGGCGCTGGCGAGCCGCTGGACCTCGGTGCAGCTCAGGCAGGCGGGCGCACCGGGGTGCAGGACGGGCCCGACGACGGTCAGCGCACCGTCCTCGCGTACCGGAACCAGCCGGACGGGGTGTGCCAGGGCGTGGCGGCTGAGCCGCTCGGCCAGGCCGAGCGTCCAGGCGGTGAGGTGGACGACCGCGGTGCCGCTCGTGGTCGCCAGGGCCTGTTCGGGGTCGAGAACGGGCGGATCGGTGGCGGTCACCGGGTGTCCGCCACGGGCACGAGGGCGGTGAAGCCGCAGCCCGCCAGGGCGTCGGCCGGTTGCCGGGCGGCGTTGGTACGGGGCTGCCAGGGGGTGGTGCGCAGTCCGGTCAGGCGGTGCAGCGCGGCCTGCAACTCCGTCTCGCGGTCGGCGAGTCCGGCGAGCCAGCGGCCGGTCCAGCCCTCGCCGACCCAGTCGGGGAGGGGCCGTCCGGCGGCGGCCGGAGGGGCGTCGGCGCCGCTGAACGCGGTGTGGCCGACGCGCTCCGGGCCGAGGTCGAGGGCCGCCAGCCGGGTGAGGGCGTCCAGCGCGGCGAGGGCGACCGCGTCGGGCGCGGTGGCCTCGACGGCCCGGCTCCCCTCGACGGTGGCGAGGAAGACGGACTCGGCGATCCGGCGGACGGTGGCGGCGGCGTGGCGGCCGAGGTGTCGGGCCAGGGCCGCCGTCCAGTACCGGGCCTGCGGGTGCTCGCGCCACCGCTCCCCGGGTACCGTCCCCACCGCGGTGGCGGCCCGTGGGTCGGCGGGGCCGCCGGGGACGGCCAGGGCGGCGCGCCGCAGGGCCCGGCCGAGCGCCTGCGCGGGCCCGGCGCCGACCGCGACCCGGGGCGCGTTTCCGGCGGCCCCGGCCGTGCCCGGATCGGCGGCCGCCAGCCGGAGTTCGAGGGCGCGGACGGCACCCGTGAGCCGGGCGAGGTCGGTCCGGGGCGCTCCGGCCAGCAGCGGGCCGTCCGGTGTCCGGCTGGTCACCAGGGCGGTGGGCAGCTGAGGGAGGTCGCCGGGGGAGGGCGCGTCGATGACACCGAGCCGCGGGTCGCCGAGCGCGGCGACCCGGCGCAGGGCCCCCTCGAGGTCCTCGGGCGGTGCGGACGCCGGTCCTGGCCCCGCCGCCCACGGGCGGTGCTCGGCCCGCAACGGGCGGGCGTCGGCGACGAGGACGGCGGGGCGGCCGGCGAGCAGCCGGGGGTTGTCCGCGGGGTCGCCCGGGTCGGGCAGTCCGGCGACGGCGCAGAGCAGCCGCTGGGCCGTCGCGGCGGCGAGCAGCAGCGGGAGAGCCCTCGGGGTCGAACCGTCGGGCGCCCGCGCGGGGTCGGGGTGTCGTTCGGAGCCGGGGTGTCGCCCGGGGGCGGAGCCGTCCTCGGGGCTGGTGCGTCGCCCGGGGTCGGGGCCGTGCCCGGGGCCGGGGCGCAGCCGTTCGGTGAGCGCCGCGAGATCGGCGCGGGCGCGGGCCGCACCGGCGGGCGCGGTGACGAACCCGCCGTCCGCGCCGCACTGCAGTCCGACGGCCACCGGGGGCTCGGCCGCGACGACCAGCACCTGTCCGGCGGGCAGCGAGGGGTCGGCGACGACGGTCGGCTCCGCCCCGCCCCGGGTGAGGGCACGCGCCACCGCGCGGGCCGTCGCCTCCTGCGGGTCCGCCGCGAGGACCACGGGGTGGGCGGCGGCGATCGCCGCCACCGCGTCCCCGGGACGCTCGGCGACCGAGCCCGGCCAGGGCGGCGGTTCGGGCTCGTCGGACCGGTCGACCAGCAGGCCGTGCTCACGCAGGCGGGCGGTGACGGTGGCCAGTGCCGCCTCCAGCTTCGGGTGCCCGGCGGTGGGGTCCGGAGGGCCTGTCGCCGGTTCGGGGCTTGCCGTTGCCGTGCCCGGCCGCCGTGGATCCGTTTCGGCGGCGGGCGGACCGTCGGCCAGCCGCGCGGACAGGACCTCCCACAGCACCGGCAGCGCGCGGCTGCCCTCCAGGGTGAGGCTGGTACCGCGGCCGCGCAGGTGCAGACCCTCCCGCAGCGGCGTGACCGCCACGCCGGGGCGCAGCCGCGGGCGGCCGGCGGCCGGTTCCGCCGTCATGCCGCCCCCTCGGCCCTGGCGACCGCCGCGCCGAGGTGGTCCTGCCACCGGTGCCCAGTGAGCCCGGGCACGGCGCGGACGACGAGGTGGGCGGCCAGGTAGCGTTCCACCGGCCGGACGTCGCAGATCGCGAAGAGCCGGTAGAGGGCGTTGGTGGTGGTCCGGTAGACGAGGTAGTGGGCGCGGCCGAAGGCGGTGCCGTCGGGGTCGCTGCGGGCCACCAGCCGGTGGAACTCGCTGTAGCGGGTCCGCAGTTCGAAGTCCCAGCGCTCGGCGACGGCGGGGTCGCCGAGGGCGGCGGCGCGGGCCCGGTACTCCTCGCTGCGGCCCGAGAGGTCCACCCCGGCCGCCAGCAGGAGCTCGGCCCGCCGCCAGGCCGAGGCCGACCAGTGCGCCCAGTCCCGTTCCCAGCTCCGGGCGTCCCCGGCCGCGACGCGGTGGACCAGTTCCGCGACCGCCGGTCGGCCGCGCTCCCAGTGCCGGTCGAAGGCGGCGCGCAGGCGCCCGTCCGGGTCCTCGTGGAGGAGGAAGTCCTCCAGGTGGGAGAGGAAGGAGTAGTGGCCGCCGACCAGTCCGTCCGGGTGGGTGCCCGCGTGCGCCGTCAGTGCCGTGACCACCAGTCGCACCCGGGCCTCCGCGGTGTCGCCCCGCTCGCCGAGGAACGCGCAGGCCGACGTGACCGGGGCGAGTCCGGCACGCATCAACTCGTCCCGCAGCGAAGCCGGTTCGGCCCCGAGCAGGGCCCTGAGGTCGGCCGTGGCGGCCGGCTCGACGGGGGCGACCCGGACGGTGTTGTCCGGTACCAGCGGGCCGTACGGCGGGGCGATCAGTTCGGCCCGCCCGGCGACGGCGGCCTCGGCGAGCAGTTGCTCCGTCGTACGGTCGGCCACGGAGGGGTGCGCGGCGGCCCACGCCCGCAGCGCGTCGGCGGACTCCCGGGCCACGGCGGCCACTTGCCCGGCCGGTCCCTCCAGTCGCAGCCGCAGGTGCGGACCGAACCGCCAGTGGCGTTCCACGTGGGCGCGCAGCCCGTGTTCCGTCGCCCGGTGGGCCAGCGGCAGGACGGCCTCGCGCAGCGCGGGTGCCTTGACGGGCCGGTAGTGGTACAGGACCACGTCGGTCAGGGCCGTCCCGGAGGCGGCCGCGGACGGCTGTCCGGCCGCCGGGCCGCCCACGGGCTCACTCCTGGGCTCGGTCATCGGTGAACTCCTCGGCGCCGCAGGGGCGGTGCGGTCACAGGGCGGGCAGGACGGGCAGGACTGGCAGAGCGGGCAGGTGGACAGTGGCGGCGGGCGCGGCGGGCGCGGCGGCGGTCCGGGCCGGGCGGTAGGTCTCCACGACGAGCTCGACCGCCCGCGCCGGCTCGGTCTGCCCGCCGATCGGCGGCAGTGCCTCCTCGAGCAGGACGCCGTGCGGGTGGCGGGCGAGCCACCGGTCCAGGTGGCGCAGGTGGAGCGGGTTGCCGAGGTCCACCGGTTGGGGCTTGGGCGCCCGCAGCCGGTCGAGGAAGGCCTCCGCCGCCGGAGCGCCCTCGGTGGGCGGTGTCACGGGGTGCACGAAGAGTTGCTCGGGCAGGTCGAGGCGGGCGCGCCAGCGGGCGACGGCGGCGACCGGTACCCGCTCCGGTGCGGGGGAGCCGGAGGAACGCGGGGCATCGGCCGGGGTGGCGGCGAGGTCGGCCCGCAGGGCGTCGAGGACCTCGGCCGGGAGGTGCCAGCGGCGGCGGGCGAGCACGACGTGCCGGTACCGCAGCCGGGGAGTGCGGACGACGGTGCCGCCGGGCGCGGCCAGGGAGGTCCGGGGCAGCAGCGGTTCGAGGACGACGACGCCGTTCGGGTGGTCCGCGAGCAGGGGCGCCAGTCGCTGCGGCAGGACGACCGGGGAGAGGAAGCCCAGGTAGAGCACGTCGAGGTACTCGCCGGTGGAGCGCAGCCGGAACCGGAGCTGGTCGCTGCCGATGTCGTGGACGAGATCGAGGTCGGCCTCGGAGAGGGCGGACCAACGCCGGTCGGGGCCGACCTCCTCGGCGAGCAGCAGCGGGTGCAGGTTGGCGTTGAAGCCGCCCACCGGCCGGATCTGGGCGGCGCGCGTGCCGGCGCCGAGCCCCGCGCGGATCTGCCGGGCGACCTCGCCCGCGGCCTGCGGCGCGGTCGCGTCGAGGAACCGGCTGGTGAAGCGGCCCCAGCCGCCGTACACGTGGTTGACGCACAACAGGCCCCCGGACGCCTCGCGTTGGACGAACCAGGAGTAGCTGAGCGGCCGGGTCGCCGTCCGGGCGGGCAGCCGGTCGGCCAGCGCGCGCACCCGGTCGGCGGGCAGGACGACCTCACCGTCCAGTTCGGGCAGGCCGGTGAACTCCCGTCGCAGGGCGGCGATGTCCCCGGGGACGGGGACGTCGGCCCAGGCGTCGCCGGTCCCGGCGCCGAACTCCCACGGCGCGGCGCAGACGCCGCCGGTGCCGTACCGGTCGACGAAGCGGTCCCGGGTGGCCAGTCTGGTCAGGTGGCCGTGGTCGAACAGCTCGGCCAGTGCGGTGAGTTCGGCGAGCACGGCCCGGTCGACGGCGCTCGGCCGGGGTTGCGGCGGCGCGGCGGTGTGGACGTCCTCGCTGAGCACGGTGATCGGCACGGACCCGCCGGGGAGGGGCCGGCCGGCGTCGGCGAGCAGGTCGCGCCAGTCGGCGGCCAGGGCGGCGAGCGCCGCCGGCCGGGCTTCGGCGGGCGTGGTCGCGTAGGCGGCGGTGTCCTCGGCGAGCCTGCGCAGCGCGCGGGCGAGCGCGGCGTCCTCGGGCCAGGCGTCGAGCCATTCGGCGAGCCGCTCCAGCGGGTCGGGGTCCTGCGGGTCGACCGGTTCGGTGGGCACCAGCAGCCCGGCGTCGAGGAGTTGGTCGACGGAGCGCCGGACCGCCGGGTCGTCGGCGGGGCGGCCGAGGGCCGCGGCGAGCCGCGCGGAGAGCGGCCCCGGCGGTTCGGGGGTCCCGGTGAGGGAGGCGAGCAGTGCCAGGTGCGGCCGGGCGCCGACTTCCACGTCCTCCTCGCGCGTGGCGAGGTAGCGGCCGCCGAGGAACACCGGCCGGGTGCGCCGGTAGTGGGCGCGGCCACCGTCGACGCCGGCGGCGCTGGTCATCCGGTGCGGCAGGCAGCGGGCCCGCCGGGGTTCGTCGAGCAGGGCCTGGACCAGTGCTCCGACCAGGGTCCGGTTGACCCGGACGACCGCCCGCGGGGCCGCTTCGCCCGAGCCGGGGAGCGGTTCCTCCGGGGCCCAGCCGACCGCCGTGAACCAGGACAGCGGACTGGTCTTGCAGGTCGCCCGCAGCGCGTGGCGCAGCACGGCGGCCTCCTCCTTGCGGGCCCGGCCCGGCCGGTCCGCCTCCCGCTCCGAGGTGTGGACCACGGCGCGCAGCAGGTCGGCACTGCCCAGGGCGACGGCACGGCGGAACGCGGGCTCCCGGCAGAGTGCGGCCAGTGCGGCCCGTTCCGCCGCGAGCGCCGACGGCACGGCCTGGGCGAGGCCGGCCAGCAGCCGGGTGCGGCGCTCGTGGAGCTCCAGCCACTCGGCGAGGCGGGGGACCCGGGCGGGCAGGTCCCCGAGCCGGGCGAGCTGTGCGGTGCGCGGCGCACGGCCGTTGTGCAGGTCCCTGCGCAGCGGCAGGACGACGCGCCGGTGGAACTCCTCGTCGTGGCCGTCCCGGCTGGCGTAGAGGTCGTCGCCGAGGGCGGACCGCAGGGCGGCGTCGGCGGTCTCCGTGTCGGTGAGCCGCGCCAGCAGGTCCCTGACGAGTGCGGACGCCGCGGACTGCGGGGCCCGGGCGAGCACGGTGCTGCGCACCAGCGCGTACGCCGCGGTGGAGGCGGTGGTGGAGGCCTCGGCGGGCGCGGCGGCCGGCGGCGCGGGCGCCGGAACGGCCCTGGCGGGGGCGCGGTTGGGCACTGCGGGCCACCTCCGGTGGCTGGGGATCGGGCGGGTGATCTCGTACCTCCGCGGGCGTCGGTCCGGGGACGCGCCCACGGGGGGACCCGGCGCGTTCCGCAGCGGAACGCGCCGGGTCCGGTGGTGACTCGTCACCGCTCAGCGTCCGGCCGCACCTTCGGCGACCGGGCGGTGCGGGTCCGTGCCGATCACCAGCGGGTGGCCGGCGGGTGGATGATGACGCTGGAGTTGGAGGACGACTGGCAGGAGGAGGAGGCCGGGTTGCTGGAGGCTCCGCCCTCCGGCAGGGCGATGCTGTCGCGGAGCGCGGTGACGGTCAGTTCGCCGAGGTCGAGGTCGAGGTCGAGACCGTCGAACGCGAGGGCGTCCTGCAGGTGGTCGGACATACGGGTCTCCCGAGGAATATCGCTGAGGATCTATCTGACTGGACGTCAGATCAGTTCCGTGGCTGACAGGTTGGGCTGAACGCAGGACGACGAGGCCTGACAGGAGCACGAGCCGTGGGACGCGCCGTTCTCCGGCAGTGCGACGGTGTCGCGCAGTGCGGTGACGGTCAGCTCGCTGAGGTCGAGGTCCTGGAGGTCGAGGCCGAAGTCGCTGGACATGTCGGACATGGCGGGCTCCCTGGAGGTGAAGGACGTACCGGGCGGAGGTGCGACCTGCGTGCTCCGGCGCACCTGAGTGCCCGGGCGGGTGGTGCCGCTGTGCCTGGTCCCCCGTGGGTGCCCGGCTCGGATCGATCACGGCCGGGTGCCACCGCGCAGCCGAGTCTAGGTCGCCCCGCGCGCCGCCGAGAGAGTGCCTCGACCACATTGGCCGGTAAGTCGTTCCGGTCGGAGGCGGGGCGGTGCGGGGGCCGGGGTGTCGTGATGCCCGGTTCGTCCGCATGCGTAGGCCCCGGTGGTGGTGGTGCCAGCCCGGTCCGCGCGGGCGCCGGTGACGCGGTCCGGCGGGGAGCGGTCCGTGCCGCATCGACGAAGAGGGCAGCTCGGCGCCCCCGGTGACCGCCGGCCGATCCTTCACCGCGTCGTCACTCCGGGTACCTCCCGGAGGCCCGGTGCGAGCGGTCCCTCGGCGGGGGAGTCGGGCCGGGGTCGCGTTCGGATTCGGCCAGCCGTTGCGGCCGTTGCGATCGGCTTGGAGCTGACTGATCGTCAAACACCGTGATCGGAGGGACTTGTGGGCCTACCGGTGGCGAGCTGTCCGGGCTCCGTATTCGGTCGGCCCGAGTGCGGCCGGGCCCAGGACGGTGAGGGGGCGTCGCGCGGCGCCGGGTCGTCTCCCGTTCCGCTCGGCCAACGTCGGGGGTTCATCGCATGAACATCGGCTGACGTGGCTTATGGGGGTGCGGGAGGGCTGTCTAGGCTGCGGCCGTCCGGTGTGATCATTTCAGTCCGAGAGACTCGCCATGCTGATCGTTTCTTTGCTGTTCCTGGCCGTCGGCGCCAGTCTGCTCGTGCTCCGCCGGCGCAAGGTCGGGTCCTGGCCGGTCACCCTGGGCGCACTCCTCACCGGTGCCCTCGGGCTGCTGCTGGGGCTCACCACCTTTGTGCACGTGGTGGATCCGACCGATGTCGGGGTGCCGACCAGCCTCGGCAGGGTCGGTACGGCCTGGCAGCCGGGGCTGCACTTCAAGTCGCCGCTGACCGACGTCACCACCTTCTCGACCCGGCCCGTCGACCTCGACCTGACGGGCGACTCGACGGTCGAGGTCCGGTCCTCCGAGGGCGGGGTGCTCTACGCCGACCTGACGGTCAAGTGGTCGATCGACCCGCAGCACACCGTCGACCTGTACAAGCTGGCCGGCAGCGCCGGGGCCGTCCAGCAGCGGCTGGTCTACCCGGACAGCCGGGAGATCGTGCGCAACGTCTTCGCCCGTCACACCAGTGTCGAGGGCTACAGCTCGCAGCGGGAGGCGATCAGCACCGAGATCGACAAGCTGATCACCGCCCGGCTGGCCCCGCGCGGCATCCTCGTCAACGGGGTCAACCTGCGCAACGTCCGGCCGAGCGACGGCCTGCAGAAGGCGATCGACCAGAAGATCCAGCAGGACCAGGCCACCGCCCAGGCGGAGGCGGCCGTGCGCACGGCCAAGGCCGAGGCCGAGAAGCGCAAGATCGAGGCGGACAGCACCGCGGCCGCCAACGCCGCGATCGCCGGCTCGCTGACCGACAAGATCCTGCTGAGCCAGTGCATCGAGGCCTTCAAGGCCGCGGCCGAGAAGAACCCCGTCTACGCCAGCCCCTGCGGCTCCAACGGCGGCACGCCCGTCATCGTCGACGGCACCAAGCGCTGAACCGGCCCCGGCCGGGTGCGCCGCCCCGGCCCGGTGCGCACCGGGCCGGGGCGGCGCACCGGGGCGGCGGCCGTCAGACCGCGACGGTGGCGACCGGGTCCAGGCCGTAGGTGCGGGCGTAGCCGTTCTCGGTGCCCACGAGCAGCTCGACCACCTCGAACCAGCGGTCCCAGAACGGGGTTTCGCGCAGCGCGTCGACCAGCAGCCGGTAGGAATCGTGGTCGTCCGCCTCCCAGACCCAGATGTCGGTCACCCGCGCCGAGTAGAACTCCGTGTCGTAGAAGCGGGAGCGGACGCCGCGGGCACGGGCCTCGATCACCGGGAGGACTTGGGTGGTGAACGCGTGGACCCGCTCGTCCACACTCATCCCCAGCCACTCGGGCGTGGTCTTGACCAGCATGAACGCGGTGACGGCCGGCACAGTCGGGTCAGTGGGCATCGGTGGCCTCCGGGGCGGTGAGGGTGTCGGTGGGGGCGGCAGTGGTGGGCGCGGTGGCGGGCGCGGCGGTGGCGGTGGTGGTGGCGAGAACGGCGGGCTTCAGGGTCTCGGCGCACCAGCGTTCGAACGAGGTGGCCGGGACCGCCGGCCGCGGCGGTCGCCCGACGCCCGCGTCCAGGCCCTCGTCCTTGGCGCGCTTCATCTCGACGACGCCCTCCGCGAAGGCCGCGTGCAGGCCGTACCCGAGCAGGTCGGAGCGCAGCTCGTCCAGCGACTGCCGCCGGTAGCGGACCGGGCGGCCGAGCTGCTCGGTCATGATCCGGGCCAGGTCCTCGGGCGAGAGGTCCTGCGGGCCGAGCACCGGGACGCTGTCCACGCCGCTCCACGAGCGGTCCAGCAGCAGCCCGGCCGCCGTCGCGGCGATGTCGGCGACGGCCACCAGCGGGGCGCGGCGGTCCGCGGCGACGGTGTCGGTGAAGACGCCGTCGGCCCGGATCGAGTCGGCGTCCTCCAGCAGGTTCTCGAAGAAGGACGGACAGGCCAGGGCGCGGTAGGCGACGCCGGAGCCGGCGATCAGGTCGTCCATGGCGAGGGAGGCGGTGACCAGCCCGGCCCGGGCCGCCTGCGCGGTGCCGCGGCCGAGCGCCGACACCCCGACCACCCGGTCGACGCCGTGGGCGGCGAAGGCCCGGACGGCGGGCCGGGTGAAGCCGCTCCAGCCGTCCTCGGGCGCGGCCGAGGCGTCCGGCGGCACCAGCCAGAACACGGCGTCGGCGCCGGCGAACGCGCGCTCGACGGTCGCGGCGTCGCCGTGCGAGCCGGTGACCACCTCGACCCGGGCGCGGACGGCCGCGGGCAGCCGGGCCGGATCGCGGACCACGACCCGCAGTTCCTCCCCGTGCGCGGGCGCGGCCTCGACCAGGAGCGACAGCAGCCGACGGCCGATGTTCCCGGTGGGGGCGGTGATGACGATCATGAAAACCTCACGGTCTCGGTCGGATCAGTGGTGCCCCCTCATCGTGCGGACGGCGACCGTGTTGCCACAATGGGAACTTCAGCATCCAATCCTTGCCCAGAACGGAACAATGCCGGTGAGCAGCCAGGATCCGAACCTCGACGCCAATCTCGCGGTCGCCCTCGACGCCCTGCTGACCGAGCAGAGCGTCACCCGGGCCGCCGCGCGGCTGCACACGTCCCCGGCGGCGATGAGCCGCACCCTGGCCCGGCTGCGCCGGGTCCTCCAGGACCCGCTGCTGGTGCGGGCGGGCCAGGCGATGGTGCCCACGCCCCGCGCCGAGGAACTGCGGGACGAGGCCGCCGCGGTGGTGCGCCGGCTGGAGGCGCTGCTCACCCCGAGCGGCGGGGTCGATCCCGCCGCGCTGCGGCGCACCTTCACCGTCCAGACCGCGGACCTGGTCGGCGCGGCCCTGGCGCCCGGCCTGCTCGCGCTGGCCCGCCGCCGGGCGCCGGGCGTCTCGCTGCGGGTGCTGGCGGAGGACTTCGAGGCGGGACCCGCGCTGCGCGAGGGCCGGATCGATCTGGAGATCGGGGCGATCGACCACGTCGACCCGGAGACCCTGGTGGAGGAACTGGCCACGCTGCGGATGGCGGTCGGGGTCCGGGCCGGGCACCCGCTGACCGAGGGGCCGCTGACGCCGGACCGGCTGGCGGCCGCCGAGCACGTGGTGGTGAGCCGGCGCGGCCGCTTCACCGGCCCGCTGGACGCGGCTCTCGCCGAACGGGGCCTCAGCCGCCGGGTGAGCGCCGTACTGCCGGGGCACCTGGCGGCGATGGCGCTGGCCGCCACCGGCGACGTGGTCTGCCTGGTGCCGGTCGCCCGGCCGGGCGAGCCGCCGTCGCCGCTCTCCGGTGCGGCGCAGACCCTGGGCCTGCGGCTGCTGGAGATCCCGCTCGAACTGCCGCCGCTGACCATCGGGATGGCCTGGCACCCGCGCCATGCCGCCGACGGCGGCCACCAGTGGCTGCGCGCCGCCGTGCGGCGGGTGCTCCGCCCGGCCCCGGCGGGGTGAGTCCGCGGGGCCTCCGGCGTGCGGCACCGGGTGTGCGGCACCGCGAGGGCGGTGCCGCACACCCGGAGGCCGTGGGCACGCCCCCTCAGCGCCCGCCCGGGGCCCGGACGGTGAGGCTGCCGTAGGCCGACAGCGCGCCGGACAGGTCGCCCGGCCGGTCGCGCAGAGCGGCGTCCAGGAAGGCGAGGGTGGCCCCGGCGACGACGCGCGGGCTCCGGGCGCGGCCCAGGGAGCCGACGATGCCCGGGACCGGCGGCAGGTACAGCGGGCCGTCCATGAAGCTGAGGTGCGCCGCGCCGGGAACGGTCAGCCGGTAGCTCGTCGCCGTGTTCGCCGCGAGCGCCTCGGTCAGCCGGGGGAGGTACCGGGCGTCGGTCGCCCCGGTCAGCGCCTGGGTCATCGCGAGCACCGGCCGGTCGAGCGAGGGCGAGGCCGGGCCGTGCGGGAAGCCGTCCAGATCGACGACGGCACGGAACCGGTGGTCCTGCCGGGCGGCCTGGAGCGCGGCGGCGCCCCCCATCGAATGGCCGGTCACCGCGGCCCGGCCGGTGTCCAGCCGCCCGGTCAGCGGGTCGCCGCTCCCGGCGCGGTCCAGACCCTCCAACTGGCTGAGGACGAAACCGAGATCGGCGGCCCGGACCGCCGTCCAGCCGGCCGCCAGCTTCTCGTCCTGGTCCGCGTCGCCGGAGGAGGAGGTCTCGGTGGTGACCGTCCGGCCGTCGGCGAGGACGACGGCCGCGGAGTCGTACGGGTGGTCGAGGGCGGCCACCAGGTAACCGTGGCTCGCGAGTTCCTCCGCCCAGGCGGTGTTCTGGGTGCGCACCCCGCCCGATCCGGGCGAGAACAGCACCACCGGGAAGCGGCCGCCGTCCCCGGCCACCGGGGCGTCGAAGACCGAACGGCTGCGGGCCCGCGGCACACCGTCCATCAGGAAGTCCGGCAGGCCGACCCCGCCGGCGAGGGCCCCGGCGACGGTCCGCGCCTCGGCCTCGGTGCGCCCGAGGTACTGGGCCCGCGGCGCACCGGCGGGGCTCCTCCCCGCGGGGTACCAGAGCTGGACCACGACCGTGCGCCGGTCGGCCGGATCGGGGGTGAAGGTCTCCGGCCGCTGCTGGTCGGTCCACTGCAGCACCCGGGTGCCGACCGCGAACCCGCCCGTGGGCTCGGGGAACTCGGGAACGGGGAAGGCCCAGGCGGACACCGGCCCGGCGGCGACCAGCCCGGCGCAGGCCAGCGATCCCGGCAGCGCCAGCCACCAGCGGGCCCGCCACGCCGTCCGGCCGGACCGCCGGCGCAGCAGCGGGGCGAGGGCGGACGGCAGGGCGAGGAGGGCACCGGCCAGGACCGGCAGCAGCTGCCAGCGGATCCCGGTCACGAGCAGCACGAGCCCGGACAGGACGAGCACCGCGCCCGCCACGACCGTGGTGCGGGGGCGGGCGGCCGGGGGCAGCCAGCGCGCCACCACCAGGGCGAGGGCGGCCAGCAGGGCGAGGATTTCCAGGGGGGACAGGAACAGTCCCGAGATGATCTCGTTCACCCGGCCATCGTCGGCGGCGGGCACCTGACGCCGCATCGCCCCCGGGTCGCCGCCCGGTCCCACCCCGGGCGGGCACCGGCACCCCTGCCGCTGCGACCGGGGTGGCAGCCGGGCGCCCCGGACCGGCGGTCGCGTTGCGACCGGGGGAGGTGTCCGCCCTCCTCCTCGGGTCGTAGACGGCCCCGGCACCGTCCGACGGTGGGCGCATGTGCCCGGCGGGCCGGTGGCCTACCGTGACAGGGCCGCGGAAACGCCCGGACGGCGACAGCGACCAGGGCAAGCGCAGCACCCACGGCTGCAAGAGCGACCCGAACGACAAGCGTGACCCGAACGACAAGAGCAACCAGTACAACCAGTACAACCAGAACAACAAGAGCGAACCAGAGCGACCAGAGCGACCAGAACGACAAGGACGACAAGGACGACAAGGACGTGCGATGACCGAGGCGGCCGCGGTACCCGGAAAGGCCCCCCGGCCGTGGGCGGGCCGGCTGGGACGGGCGGCCACCGCCGCGGCCCGCCGGATCCCCCGGCTGCCGCCCCAGGTATGGGACGCGCTGCTCCCGGCGCTCCTCCTCCTCAACGCCGCGACCGTGCCCGTGCCGCAGGAACGGGCGTTCACCGTGGCCCTCACCGCCGCCCTCGCGCTGCCCCTGCTGTGGCGCCGCCGGGCCCCGCTCGCGGTGTTCGGCGCGGTGGTGGCCGCGGCCACCGTCCAGTGGCTGCTGGACGTCCAACTCCCCGCCGACATCGCCGTCCTGGTGGCCCTCTACACGGTGGCCGCGCGCTCCGACCGGCGCACCGCACTGGCCGCCGCCGCCGTCGTGGAGGCGGGAGTCCTGCTGGCCTGCCTGCGCTGGGCGCCGGACGGCGCGTTCGCCACCCCGTTCGTCGCCGTCACCGCGACGACCGTGGCCGCCGCCGTCCTCGGGACGAACGTACGCACCACCCGCGCCTACCTCGCCGCCGTGGAGGAACGGGCCGCACACCGGGAGCGGGAGCAGGAACAGCGGGCACGACTCGCCGTCGCCGAGGAACGGGCGCGGATCACCCGCGAGATGCACGACATCGTCACCCACAACCTCTCCGTCATGGTCGCGCTCGCCGACGCCGCCGGCTACGCGCGGCAGCGGTCGCCCGACCGGGCCGACGCGGCGATGCGGCAGATCTCCGGGACCGGCCGGCAGGCGCTGACCGACATGCGGCGCTCGCTGGGCGTCCTGCGGTCCGACGAACCGGACGCCGAGCGCCACCCGCTGCCCGGAATCGCCCAACTGGACGCCCTCGCCGAGCAGATGTCCGCCGCCGGCCTGCCGACCCGGCTGGAGGTCCACGGCGGCCACGGCCACCTGCCCGCCACCGCCCAGCTCACCGTCTACCGCCTGGTGCAGGAAGCCTTGACCAACGCCCTCAAACACACCCCCGCCGGCACCGGCGCGACGGTCCGGATCGGCTGCTCGCCCGGCACCGTCACCGTCGACGTCACCGACAACGGCCCCTGCCCGCCACCCTCCGCCGGAGCCCCCGCCGCCGCACCCTCCGGCCACGGCATCCCCGGCATGCGCGAGCGCGCGGCCGCCTACGGGGGCACGCTGCGGGCCGGACCGCTCCCGGGCGGCGGCTGGGGCGTCCGTACCCGGCTGCTCCTCGACAGCGCCGGGGCGGTGCCCGCATGACGATCCGGATCCTGATCGTCGACGACGAGGCCCTGCTCCGGATGGCCTTCGGCACCGTCCTGGACGCCCAGCCCGACATGGCCCCGGTCGGCGAGGCCGCGGACGGGCAGCAGGCCGTCCGGCTCGCCCGGGAGCTGCGCCCCGATGTCGTCCTGATGGACGTCCGGATGCCCGGGACGGACGGGATCGAGGCGACCCGCGAGGTGGTCCGGGTCTCCCCGCGGAGCAGGGTGCTGATCCTCACCACCTTCGACCTGGACGAGTACGCCTTCGCCGGGCTGCACGCCGGAGCCTCCGGCTTCCTGCTGAAGAACACCAGGCCGGAGGAGCTGCTCGGCGCGATCCGGACCGTGGCCGCGGGCGACGCCGTGGTGTCGCCGCGGATCACCCGGCGCCTGCTGGAGACCCTCCGCCCGCACATCCCGGACGGCCGCGCTGCCGCGCGCGACGACCGGCTCGGCCGGCTCAGCGCCCGGGAGCGCGAGGTGCTGGTCGAGGTCGGCCGGGGGCTGTCCAACGCCGAGATCGCGGCCGCCCTGTACCTGGCGGAGGCGACCGTGAAGTCCCATCTGGGGCGGGTCCTGCAGAAGCTGGAACTCCGCGACCGGATCCAGGCGGTGGTCTACGCCCACGAGAACCGTCTGGTCCGGCCGGGGTGACGCCCCCACCGGCCGTCGTCCGGACGGACGTCCAGCCCCTAGTGTGATCATCGGCAGGACGGATGCTCCTGCCTGTGCCGAAGGCAACGGGGGTGCTGATGAGGCTGCGTCGACGATCCGTCGCGGCCCTGCTCGCGGTGGCGAGCGTGCTGGGCGGCGGGAGCGCCGCCGCGCCGGTGGCGGTGGCGGCCGCCGTTCCACCGGTGGACGCGGGGGCGAGCCCGCAGGCGCGGGCGGTGCTGGACTGGCTCGCGCACCTGCCCGACCGGGGACTGCGGAACAGGACGGCGTCCGGATTCTTCGCCGGGTACAGCGGCAGCGCCGCGGCCGGGTCCGGAAAGGACTTCGCCACCCAGTACCGGGACGTCACCGAACTGGCCGACCGGACGGGCCGGTTCCCGGCGATCCTCGCCTGCGACTACGCGAGCGGCTGGAACGCCGGCGGGGAGCCGACCGCGATCGACTCGGGCTGCGACACCGAGATGATCGAGCACGCCGGTCGCGGCGGACTGGTCTCGGTGAGCGTCCACCTGCCGAACCCGGTGGCGGGCGCCGCGTGGCGGACTCCGCTGCCGCAGCCGGCGTTCCGGCAGCTGTCCGACCCGGCCACCGCCGTCGGCCGGGCCTGGCGGAGCGAACTCGACGACGTCGCGGCCGGGTTGCGGCGACTGTCCGACGCCGGGGTGCCCGTGCTGTTCCGGCCGTTCCACGAGATGAACGGGGACTGGTTCTGGTGGGGCCGCCAGGACCCGGCCGACTTCGCGGCACTGTGGCGCGGCACCTACGACTACCTCACCACCGCCAAGGGCCTGCACAACCTGCTGTGGACGTACGCGCCGAACTGCGGATCCGCCGACCCCACCGCCTACTGGGTCGGCCGCTCCTACGCCGACGTGGTCGGACTGGACTGCTACACCGCCGACCCGTCCGCGATCACCGGTTACGAGAAGCTGCTCGAGCTCGGCAAGCCGTTCGCGTTCACCGAGATCGGCCCCGGTGCGGGCGCGGGCGGCACCTTCGACTACGACCTGTGGGTGAAGGCGCTGCACGAGCGCTTCCCGCGCACCTCCTACTTCCTGGCCTGGAACAACGAGTGGAGTCCGGCCCGGAACGTCAACGGCGCCGAGCTGATGAACGACCCGTGGACGGTGAACCGGGGAGGGGTCGACCTCGCCGCCGCCCCGGCGGAGGACCCGCCGGTGTCCTACCAGGACTTCGAGAGCGGCACCCAGGGCTGGAGCGGCTGGCACCTCGCGGCCGGCCCGTGGCAGGTGACCGAGTGGTCCGCCCGCGGCAGCGGGTCGCTCAAGGCGGACGTGGACCTCGGCACCGGCGCCGCCTACCTGAACAAGGTCGGCCCGCTCGACCTCTCCGGCGACACCGTGCTCAGCGTCGACGCCCGCACCGCGCCGTGGGGCGACCAGGCGGGCGGCACCCGCGCCAAGCTCTACGTGCGCACCGGCACCGGCGACGCCGCGGGCTGGACCTGGACGGACTCGGGTGCCGTCACCGTCGACACCAAGTCCACCCGGCTGGTCCTGGACCTGACCAGGGTCCCGGACCGGGCCCACGTCCGCGAGATCGGCGTCGAGTTCGCCCCCGCGGCCGGGGCGGGCGGCCGGTCCGCGGTCTACCTCGACGACGTGCGGCGCGGCGGCCTGCTGGCCGGCTTCGAGCACGGCACCGAGGGCTGGTCCGGGTCCGGTGCGGCGGCCGGACCCTGGGCGGTCGCCGACGAGGGAGCGGCCGAGGGCCGCAGCGCGCTCAAGGCCGACGTCGAGCCCGAGCGGGGCGCCGTCCGGCTCGGGCGGACCGCCCCCGTCGACCTGACCGGGGCCACCGTGCTCACCGTCGCCGCCGGCACCGCGCCCTGGGGGCAGCAGGCGGGCGGCACCACGGCCAGGCTGTACGTGCGCGCCGGGACCGGCGACGCCTCCGGCTGGAGCTGGACCGAGAGCCCCGCCGTCACCGTCGGCCCGGACGGGCGGGTCCTGCGGCTGGACCTGGCCGGGGTGCCCGACCCCGCCCACGTGCGGGAGATCGGTGTGGTCCTCACCCCCGCACCGGGTGCCACCGGTCGTACCGCCGTGTACCTGGACGCCCTGCGCCGGTGGAGCTGACCGGCCCGCCCGCCCGGCGGCCGGGCCGTCGGTGCGGCCTGGCACGATCCCGGTACCGCGGCCGCCCGCCGCGCCGGTCCCCGTCGGGGGAGCGGGGCGGCGGGCGGCCGGCCGAGGACGGACGGAAGCGGGGACAACCGTGGGCGGGGACATCATCAGGTTGGCGGACCGGACGCGGAACGTCACGGTGGAGCTGGACGGGCCGACGGCGCGCGCCCGGCGGGAGGGCCGGTACGAGGCCGAGATCGTGATCAGGACCGGTTTCGTCACCGCGCAGCTGCCGGTGCACCTCACCGACGCCGACCTCGCGGACCTCGCGGGGTGGCTCTCCGCCCGCGCCGCGGCCGAGGAGGCCGGCACGCCGCCGGACGGCGCCGCCACCGACTGGCCGGAGTCCGGCCGCAGCGCCTACCTGCGGCTGCACGCCGCCGACCCGTTCGTGGTCGAGATCCGCGACCCGGTGCAGAGCGGTGTCACCGTCACCGTGCCGCTGGAGCTGCGCGACGGCTGGGCCGCCCGCGCCGCCGCCCGGCTCGACGTGCTGCGCGCCGGGCTCGCCGACGGGTCCTGAGCCCGGCGCCGGCGCCGCCGGGCGCCGCCCGTCGGCCGCGTGCCGTGCCTCCGCCCCGTCCGGTGAAGGCCCCGCGTGTTCTGCCCGCCGTACGGTCCCGGGTGCGGGACCATACGGGCGAAAGGGCAGATAACAACTGAGGACGAAGGGGCGGACGTGTCCGGCAGCGACAGCGAGAACCCAGCAATTCCTTCCCCCACCCCCGAGGCGACCGGGCCCAGGAGCAACCGCGACTGGTGGCCCGAGCAGTTGGACCTCCAGGTCCTGCACCGGCATTCGCCGCTCTCCGACCCGATGGACGAGGACTTCGACTACGCGGCGGAGTTCGCCACCCTCGACGTCGAGGCGCTGAAGCGGGACGTCGTCGCGCTGATGACCGACTCCCAGGACTGGTGGCCCGCCGACTACGGCCACTACGGGCCGCTGTTCATCCGGATGAGCTGGCACGCCGCCGGCACCTACCGGATCTCCGACGGCCGGGGCGGCGGCGGCAGCGGCGCCCAGCGCTTCGCGCCGCTCAACAGCTGGCCGGACAACGCCAGCCTGGACAAGGCCCGGCGCCTGCTCTGGCCGGTCAAGCAGAAGTACGGCCGGAAGATCTCCTGGGCCGACCTGCTGGTCTTCACCGGGAACTGCGCCATGGAGTCGATGGGCTTCCGGACCTTCGGCTTCGGCTTCGGCCGCGAGGACATCTGGGAGCCCGAGGAGGTCTTCTGGGGCCCCGAGGACACCTGGCTCGGCGACGAGCGCTACAGCGGCGAGCGCGACCTCGCGAATCCGCTCGGCGCCGTGCAGATGGGGCTGATCTACGTGAACCCGGAGGGCCCCAACGGCAATCCGGACCCGAGGGCCGCCGCCGTCGACATCCGGGAGACCTTCGCGCGGATGGCGATGAACGACGAGGAGACGGTCGCGCTCATCGTCGGCGGACACACCTTCGGCAAGTGCCACGGCGCCGTGGACCCGTCCTGCGTCGGCCCGGAGCCCGAGGGCGCCCCGATCGAACAGCAGGGCCTGGGCTGGCGCAGCACCTGCGGCAGCGGCTCCGGCGCCGACGCCCTCACCAGCGGACTCGAGGGCGCCTGGACCACCGAGCCGACCCGCTGGGACAACGGTTACCTGGACAACCTGTTCCGCTACGACTGGGAACTCACCACCAGCCCGGCCGGGGCCAAGCAGTGGAAGCCCACCGACCCGGCGGCCGCGAGCGCCGTGCCGGACGCGCACGACCCCGCGAAGCGGCACGCCCCGATGATGCTGACCACGGACCTCGCCCTGCGCCAGGACCCGGTCTACGAGGCGATCTGCCGGCGCTTCCACGAGCACCCCGACCAGCTCGCCGAGGCCTTCGCCAAGGCCTGGTACAAGCTGCTGCACCGCGACATGGGCCCGGTGTCCCGCTACCTCGGACCGTGGGTGCCCGAGGCGCAGCTGTGGCAGGACCCGGTCCCCGCCGCCGACCACCGGCCGGTCACCGACGAGGACATCGCCGACCTCAAGAAGCGGATCGCCGACTCCGGCCTGGGCGTTCCGCAGCTGGTCGCCACCGCGTGGGCTTCGGCGGCGGTGTTCCGCGGCACCGACCTGCGCGGCGGCGCCAACGGCGCCCGGATCCGGCTCGCACCGCAGAAGGACTGGGAGGTCAACAACCTCCCCGAGGTGGCCGACACGGTCCGGCGGCTGGAGGAGATCAGGCGGGACTTCAACGCGGCGCAGAGCGGCGACCGGCGGATCTCGCTCGCCGACCTCGTCGTGCTGGGCGGCGGCGCGGCGGTCGAGCGGGCCGCGCACGCCGCCGGGCACGCCGTGACGGTCCCGTTCGCCCCGGGGCGCACCGACGCCTCGCAGGAGCAGACGGACGTGGAGTCCTTCGCGGTGCTCGAACCGCGGGCCGACGGGTTCCGGAACTACCTGCGGGCCGACGAGAAGCTCTCGCCCGAGTCCCTGCTGCTCGACCGGGCCGACCTGCTGACGCTGACCGCGCCGGAGCTGACCGTCCTGATCGGCGGGATGCGGGCGCTGAACGCCGGCTTCCGGGGCTCCCCGCACGGTGTCCTCACGCACCGGCCGGAGACGCTGACGACGGACTTCTTCGTCAATCTGCTCGACATGGGCACGGAGTGGAAGCCCTCGGCGTCGGAGGCGAACGTCTTCGAGGGGCGGGACCGGGCCACCGGCGCGGTGAAGTGGACGGCCACCGCCGTCGACCTCGTCCTCGGCTCGCACTCCCAGCTGCGCGCACTGGCCGAGGTCTACGGCTCCGGGGACGCGGACGAGAAGTTCGTCCGGGACTTCGTGGCGGCGTGGACGAAGGTGATGAACCTCGACCGGTTCGACCTGCGCTGAGCGGCCGTCCGGCCGGCCGGTGCGAGGCCGACCGGCGGACGGTCCGGCCCGGGAACGCACGACGCCGCTGATACCGGACCTTCCCCCGTGGTGGGGGTGGTCGGGTGTCAGCGGCGTGTGTCGTGGTGCGGCCCCCGGTGGTGGTGGGGGCGGGGGTGTTACTTGGTGAGGCCGGCCTTGACGGAGCAGACGGGCCAGGCGCCGGGGCCCTGGGCGGCGAGGACCTTCTCGCCGACGGAGATCTGCTGGGCCTTGGTGGCCTGGTGGGCCTGGGGGGCGTAGGCGGTGCCGCCGAAGGCGGCCCAGGTGGAGCTGGTGAACTGCAGGCCGCCGTAGAAGCCGTTGCCGGAGTTGATGGCCCAGTTGCCGGTGGCCTCGCAGGCGGCGACCTTGTCCCAGACGGTGGCGGGGGCGGCGGAGGCGGCGTTCGCCGTGACGAGGCCGGCCACCGGCAGGGCGGTGAGGGCCCCGGCCATGAGTGCCATCCGGACGCGGTTGCGGCGCTTGGTGGCGGTGGTGGCGGTGGCGGTCTCGTTACGGAAGGTCATGCGGTTCCTTTCGGAGCGGGATGCGGGCGTGCGGAACCAGGCCCCGGGGAGGGAGTGGTTTCGGGACGCGACGCTCGCGTGGTCGGGCACCGTGCGGGCTCCGGGGCGGTGAGGCCCTGGTGAGCGGCTCGTTCGGTGCAACGCATTCGAAGTTACGGGGGTGGGGGTGGTGTTTCAAGGATTCGGAGGTTTAGCCACGTCAGCGGGGGGTTACCGTGGGTATGGATCATGAGAATGGGTTGATTTGAAGGCAAATGCCCCGATTTTCAAGATCGAATACCGGTCGGAAGTGGCCTGGGCCACGTCGGCGGGCCTGTGAGGCCGGGCACACGGTCGACGAGGAGTGGCGGCCCGGTTCCGGCGGGTGCGGAAACCGCGCTCCCGGGCGGGCCCCGGAGGCGGCGCCGGGTGGTCCGGGCCACAGCGCTCACCCGCCGTACCCGACGCCGTCACCCGCCGTACCCGAAATGCCCCCGGCGCGGGCGCGGTCACACGTCCGACCGGCTGACCCGCGTGCTCCAGCGCCCGATGGCGACCTTCAGCGGCAGCAGGACCAGCCAGCCCCACACGACCCGGGACCCGATGAGGAAGCTCAGCGGCGCCGTGGCGGCGAAGACGACCACCGTCGCCCCGAGGTCCGCCAGATATGCATGGGCCTCCCGGTCCGGCAGTGGCGCCGCCCGGAGCCACGGGCGCCTCCACACCACGAGCAGCAGTGTGAACTGGGTGCTGCCGAGGACGGCGACGGCCGCGGAGTAGATGGCGACGGCCGAGGGTTCGCGCCCGTACTCGGCGATGAGGGAGGTGGGGAAGGGGAGCAGCGCCGCCACCCCCAGGCCGAACAGCGTCAGCCGGATCACCAGGCCGTCCACCTGGCGGACGCCGAGGAACAGGCGGTGGTGGTCGCGCCAGAAGGCCGCGAGGACGAGGAAGCTCAGGGCGTACGCGCCGACCTGGGGGAGGAGCTCGTGCAGCTGGCGGTGGAACTCGGCGGAATCGAGGCCATCCGGGAGCTTGATGTCGATGGCGAGCAGGGTGATCGCGATGGCGTAGACGCCGTCGGCCAGCGCGATCAGCCGTTCCGGCCTGCCGAGCAGGGGCTCCGGGGCTGTCGGGGTCGTCATCCTGCCGACCCTAGGCAGCCGAGGGCCGGGAGCGGCGCAGGCCGGACGGTCCGCCGGGCCGTGTCCCGCCCCCGGCCGATCGCCGGGCCCCGGGTCGGGAGCCGGGAGACGGTGTGTCGGGCCCGGATCTGCCGGGCCCCGGGTCAGGAGCCGGCGGTGGCCGCCTGGAGGGTGGTCGCCATGATCGGGCTGGTGAACGTGTTCGTCGCGTTCCCCGTGGACTGGTGGTAGGAGCCCCACTTGAGGTAGTTGCGGTCACCGTCCCAGGTGGTGCCCTTGAAGGTGCCGGAGCCGGTGGTGAAGGTCTGCTTCACCCCGTCGAACCAGAAGTCGATGGTGCCGTTGGTCCGGCCGAGCCGGATCTTCAGGGCGTAGGAGTGCCACTGGTTGTTGCTGGTCGGCGCGGTCCACAAGGTGTGCGCCACGTGGTGGGTGTCCCACTCCTGGAGGCGGATGCGCCCGTTGGTGGCGTCGATCTCGATCGGGTGGTTCGCCGTGCCGGCGCTCGGCGAGCACTTGAGCTGGAACACGTAGCGGCTGTTGTTGTCCTTGATGTTCAGTTTGGAGGACCAGCCGAGGTAGAAGGTGCTGCCCTCCTTCAGGTTCGGGCCGAGCGTCTCGCAGCGTTCCTCGCCGGCGGCCTGGAACGCCCGCCACACGCTGCCCTTGGCCGGGTCCTTCACGAGACCGAACTTCCCTTCCGCGCATTGCACTCCGGCGAAGGAGGAAGGGCCCTTGTCGGTGCTCGGGGTCCACAGGACGGTGGCCGCGGCGGTGGCGGAGCTGCCCGCGACGGCGGTGCCGCAGGTGATCGCGAACGCGCTGAGCGCCACGATCCCGGCGGTGGTCCGGTGGTGGTGGGGCGAAGACGGCATGTCACTCCCGGGTGGACGAGTCGTCGGAGTCGGAGGCCGACCGGGTGGTCGGACCGGACGTGCGGAGCGATTCGACCATCTGACGCCCTGTGGGACCAGCCGGGCGGGCCGGGCGTGGCCCTTTCGGGCAACGCCCCCGGCCGGCCACCCCCCCCGGTCGGCCGGGGGGCGGTCGACCGGGGGCGGTCACCCGCGGGAACGGCACGGGAACGGCACGGGGACGAGGGGGCGGACCGCTACGGCGAGAGTCGCCGGGCCCCGCCCGGCTCCTCGCCCGGTTCCCCGGCCGGGCCCGCGTCCGCGTCGTAGGAGGAGGTGCCCGAGTCGAGCAGCGGTTCCTGCGTCCTGAGGTGCGCCGGGGCCAGGGCCCGCAGCACGTGGTAGCCGGTGATGACCACCAGGGTGCCCAGGGCGATCCCGCTGAGGCTGAAGGTGTCGGTGAACTTCAGGGTGACGTTGCCGATGCCGATGATGATGCCCGCGGCGGCCGGCACCAGGTTCAACGGGTTGCGCAGGTCGACCCCGGACTTGACCCAGATCTGCGCGCCGAGCAGGCCGATCATGCCGTAGAGGATGACGGTGATGCCGCCGAGCACCCCGCCGGGGATCGCGGCGACCACGGCACCGAACTTCGGGCAGATGCCGAACAGCAGGGCGAAGCCGGCCGCGGCCCAGTAGGCGGCGGTGGAGTACACCCGGGTCGCGGCCATGACGCCGATGTTCTCGGAGTAGGTGGTGTTCGGCGGTCCGCCGAGCGCGGTGGACAGCATCGAGCCGACGCCGTCGGCCGAGATCGCGGTGCCGAGCCGGTCGTCCAGGTTGCGGCCGGTCATCTCGCCGACGGCCTTGATGTGCCCGGCGTTCTCGGCGACCAGCGCGATCACCACGGGCAGTGCCACCAGGATCGCGGACCACTCGAACGAGGGGCCGTGGAAGGTGGGCAGTCCGATCCAGTCCGCCGAGCCGACGCCGGACAGGTCCAGCCGCCAGTGGTCGGTGAGCTGCCCGCCCGCGTCCACCGAGTGGATCTTCCCGAAGACCCGGTCGAACAGCCAGGAGATCGCGTAGCCGAAGAGCAGTCCGAGGAAGATCGCCACCCGTGACCAGAAGCCGCGCAGGCACACCACGGCCAGCCCGGTGAACAGCATCACCAGCAGCGCCGTCCATTGGTCCTGCGGCCAATAGGTCGAGGCGGTCACGGGCGCGAGGTTGAAGCCGATCAGCATGACCACGGCGCCGGTGACGATCGGCGGCATCGCGGCGTGGATGATCCGCGCCCCGAACCACTGGACGGCCAGGCCCACCAGGAACAGCACCGCGCCCACGACGAACACGGCGCCGGTGACGGTCGCACTGGTCCCGCCCTGGGCCCGGATCACCGCGGCCACGCCGACGAAGGAGAGCGAGCAGCCGAGGTAGCTGGGCACCCGCCCCCGGGTGGCGAGCAGGAAGACCACGGTCGCGACGCCGGACATCATGATCGCCAGGTTGGGGTCCAGCCCCATCAGTACGGGTGCCACGAAGCTCGCGCCGAACATGGCCACCACGTGCTGGGCACCCAGCCCCGCCGTCCTGGGCCAGGAGAGCCGTTCGTCGGGACGGACGACCGCTCCCGGTGCGGGCGTACGCCCGTCACCGTGCAGCTTCCAGCGCACGCCGAGATCCATGTGGGGGTTCGCTTTCTCTGTACTTCCGGGTACTTCCGGTGGACTGTGCCGCACCATTCTCCTGGTCGGCGGCCCCTTCTCGTGCCTCCGGCGGAGAGCGGGGCGGCACTGACCGGTGCGGTTGCCGAGGGACCTGTCGGTACCGGTGGGAGAGGTCCCCGAGGGGCGCGGAGGGCGGGTCGGAAGCGCAATGCGACCCGGGGCCACGGCTGTGGGACGCGTGCGAGGGGCCCGAGGGACGCGACCGGACCTCCTCGGGCCGCTCACCCGGTGAGGCGGCCGGCCAGCAGGACGTTCTCGCAGCCGCACTCCGGTCGCGGCCCCTGGTGCGGCGCGGCCGGTCCGCGGGCCCGGCGGTCGCGATCGCGTTCCGCCCCGTCCCGCACGGCCCGGTGCACGGCCCGGGCCAGTCTGGCGCCCCACACCGACCGCGGCCCGCCGAACGGGTCGGCCGGCCCGCCGTCGACCGGGCTGCGGACGGCCACGCACACCGCGTCGGACGGCGTACCGGAACAGTCGTACCCGGCGTCCAGGAGCGCCTGCACCTTGGCCTCGGTGGCCGTCGCCAGCAGGTTCACCAGACCGGCGTCGGACACCGGTGCCGGTACGACCGCGAGGATGTTGATCGTGCCGGGCACGTACTGGGCGGGCGCCGGGACGACCGGCGGCGCGGCGGCCCAGGTCGGCACGCCGATGCCGGTCGTCACCAGGGCGACGGCGCCCCCGTCCTCCGACCAGGTGCAGTCGTCGACCTCCGCGGCCGTCATCAGACCGACGCCGGGCCCGCGCAGCCCCTCGGCCCGCGCCAGCTCCGCCAGGTGCCGGTCGGGGTCCATCCGGTCGTAACCGGCCCGGACCTGCGCGTTCAGCACCCAGCCGCGCTCGCCGGTCCCGCCGCCCAGCACCGCGCTGCTGACCATCCGCCACCCCGGGCCGGCCCGCCACACCACATGGTGACGGCACGAGCCGTCCTCGGACCGGGCGCGTCGCTGGACCACGGGCCGCTGGGTCTCCTGCACGGAGCTGTCCGCTGTGCTCACCTCGGAAGGTCGGGAATCCGGGCCCTTCCGCCTCCAGGAGGCGCCGGTGACGACCGGGCGAGGGGTTCGTGGGGATCCTAACGGTCCGCAGGATTCGCAGATTCACAGCTCGGCCGTGTACGGATTCGACAGATTGGCCTGCTGGATCATCGGCGCTCCGGCGGGCAGGCTCGACCGCACAAGCCCGGAACCGTTCCGACGCCCACGAGGAGCCCCCGTGATCGAGCACCACGTCCGTGTCCACCCGAGTGCCGACCGGCTGCCGCGCGAGGAGCAGCTCGCCTGGAAGCTCGCCGCCGTCGCCGCCGGCACCGAGGAGCTGGATCCCGAGAGCGCCGCGATGGCGGTCAACCGGGTGATCGACAACGCCTCCGTGGCGGTCGCCTCGCTGCTGCGGCGCCCGGTGGCGGTGGCCCGGGCCCAGGCGCACGCCCACGTCCACCACGCCGCGCCGGGTGCCCGGGTGTTCGGCAGCCTGGTGCGGGTCTCGCCGGAGTGGGCGGCGTGGGCCAACGGCACGGCGGTGCGCGAACTGGACTTCCACGACACCTACCTCGCCGCGGACTACTCCCACCCGGGCGACAACATCCCGCCGCTGCTCGCCGTCGCCCAGCACACCGGCCGCACCGGTGCCGACCTGCTGCGCGGCATCGTCGCCGCCTACGAGGTGCACGTCGCCCTGGTGAAGGGCATCTGCCTGCACGAGCACCGGATCGACCACGTGGCGCACCTGAGCGCGGCCACCGCCTGCGGGATCGGCACCCTGCTGCGACTGCCGACCGAGGTCACCTACCAGGCCGTCCAGCAGGCGGTGCACACCACCACCGCGACCCGGCAGTCCCGCAAGGGCGAGATCTCCAGCTGGAAGGCGTACGCCCCGGCGTTCGCCGGCAAGGCCGCGATCGAGGCCGTCGACCGGGCGATGCGCGGCGAGACCTCGCCCTCCCCGATCTACGAGGGCGAGGACGGCTTCCTCGCCCGGATGCTCGACGGACCCGGCTCCGACTACACCGTGCTGCTGCCCGAGGCCGGCGAGGCGCGCCGGGCGATCCTGGACACCTACACCAAGGAGCACTCCGCCGAGTACCAGGCCCAGGCGATCATCGACCTGGCCCGCCGGATGCGCGAGAAGACCGGCCCCCTGGAGCGGGTGCGCTCGGTGGTCCTGCACACCAGCCACCACACCCACCACGTCATCGGCTCCGGCGCGAACGACCCGCAGAAGTACGACCCCACCGCCAGCCGCGAGACCCTCGACCACTCGATCCCCTACATCCTCGCGGTCGCCCTGGAGGACGGCGCCTGGCACCACGAGCGCTCCTACGCCCCCGAGCGGGCCGCACGCCCCGGGACCGTCGCGCTCTGGCGGAGGATCACCACCGTCGAGGACCCGGAGTGGACCCGCCGCTACCACCACCCCGACCCGCAGCACCGGGCCTTCGGCGGCCGCGTGGTCGTCACTCTCGACGACGGCACCGTCGTCGAGGACGAACTCGCCGTCGCCGACGCCCACCCGGCGGGCGCCCGCCCCTTCGACCGGCCCGCCTACCAGCGCAAGTTCCGCACCCTCACCGACGGCCTGGTCACCCCCGCCGACCAGGACCGCTTCCTGACCGCCGCGGCGGACCTGGCCGAGCTGCGGGCCACCGACCTCGACGAACTGTTCCCGGCCGTCGACACCCAGGCCGTCCGGGACTTCGACGAGACCCTCCCGAAGGGCCTGTTCTGATGCTCCACACCCGCACCACCCCGGCCCAGCGCCGCCGCGCCCTGCGCGAACGGCTCGCCACCGGGCGGCTGCTGACCATGCCGGGCGCCTTCAACCCGCTCTCCGCCCGCCTGATCCAGGACCTCGGCTTCGAGGCCGCCTACCTCTCCGGCGCGGTGCTCGCCGCCGACCTCGGCCTGCCCGACATCGGCCTCACCACCGCCACCGAGATCGCCGACCGCGCCGGCCGGACCACCCGGGTCACGGACCTGCCGGTCCTCGTCGACGCGGACACCGGCTTCGGCGAACCGATGAACGCGGCCCGCACCGTCCAGCTGATGGAGGACGCCGGCCTGGCCGGCCTGCACCTGGAGGACCAGGTCAACCCCAAACGCTGCGGCCACCTCGACGGCAAGACGGTCGTACCCCGCACGGACATGGTCCGCCGGATCAGGGCCGCCGTCGACGCCCGCCGCGACCCCGACTTCCTGATCATGGCCCGCACCGACGCCCGCGCCGTCGAAGGACTCACCGCCGCGATCGACCGGGCCAAGGCCTACGTCGACGCCGGCGCCGACGCCGTCTTCCCCGAAGCCCTCGCCGACGAGGCCGAGTTCGAGGCCTTCCGCAAGGCCGTCGACGTCCCCCTGCTCGCCAACATGACCGAGTTCGGCAAGGGCCCGCTGCTCGACGCCTGCACCCTCCAGAACCTCGGCTACGACATCGCCCTCTACCCCGTCACCCTGCTGCGCCTGGCCATGGGCGCGGCCGAGGGCGGACTGCGCACCCTCGCCGCGGAAGGCACCCAGGAGTCCCTGCTGCCGCGCATGCAGACCCGCTCCCGCCTCTACGAACTCCTGGACTACCAGGCCTACTCGGCCTTCGACTCGGCCGTCTTCGACTTCACCCTCCCGCCCGGGAACTGACACACCGGAGGCACCACACCATGCTCGAGATCCATCGTGGACTCGCCGGTGTCGTCGTCGACACCACGGAGATCTCCACCGTCATCCAGGAGACCAACTCCCTCACCTACCGCGGCTACCCCGTCCAGGACCTCGCCGCCCACCGCTCCTTCGAGGAGGTCGCCCACCTCCTGTGGCACGGCGAGCTGCCCGACGACGCCCAACTGCGCGAGTTCCGGGCCCGTGAGCGCGCGCTGCGCCCGCTGGACCGCACCACCGCCGAGGTCCTGGCGAAGCTGCCGGAGACCTGCCACCCGATGGACGTGCTGCGCACCGCCGTCAGCTTCTTCGGCGCCGAGGACCCGACCGAGGACGACGGCCGCCCGGCCCCCAATCTCGCCAAGTCGCTCACCCTGCTGGCGAAGCTGCCCACCGTGGTCGCGGCCGACCAGCGCCGCCGGCGCGGACTGGCGCCGATCCCGCCGGACCCGGACCTCGGCTACGCGGAGAACTTCTTCCACATGTGCTTCGGCGCCGTCCCCGCCCCGGAGGTGGTCCGCTGTTTCGAGATCTCCCTGGTGCTCTACGCGGAACACAGCTTCAACGCCTCCACCTTCACCGCCCGCGTCGTCACCTCCACCCTGTCCGACCTCTACAGCGCCGTCACCGCCGCGATCGGCGCGCTCAAGGGCCCGCTGCACGGTGGTGCCAACGAGGCCGTGATGCACATGCTGGAGGAGATCGGCGACCCGGCCCGCGCCGCCGACTGGCTCGACGAGGCGCTCGCCGCCGAGCGGAAGATCATGGGCTTCGGCCACCGGGTCTACAAGCACGGCGACTCCCGCGTCCCGATCATGCAGGCCGCCCTCGACGACCTGATCGCCCGCAGCACCGACCCGGGGACCACCAGGCTGGCCGCCCTGCACGGCGCGCTGCGGGAGGCGATGCTGGAGCGCAAGGGCATCCATCCCAACCTCGACTACCCGGCCGGGCCGGCCTACCACCTGATGGGCTTCGACACCCCGGTGTTCACGCCGATCTTCGTGATGAGCCGGGTCACCGGCTGGACCGCCCACATCACCGAACAGCTCGCCCACAACGCCCTGATCCGACCGCTCGCCTCCTACGACGGGCCGGAGCAGCGGCCGGTGCCGGCCACCGTGTAGGCGGCCGGCCGGGGAGCGGACCGGGTCAGGACGGGACCGCGCAGGTCGCGCCCGCTTCCGGTGCCCGGTCCTCCTCCTGGCCGGGCCGCATCACCTGCACGTTCGCGAGCAGCGCCTCGACCAGCTCGTCCAGGTCGAGGCGCTTCTCCACGGCCCGCAGGTGGCCGATGCGGGTCCCGGTGCTGACCCGCGGCGGGGCGAGCAGGCTGCAGCAGTCCTCGTCCGGCAGGACGGAGATCTCGGCCGTGCCGAGGGCCCTGGCCTGGTCGATGATCTCCTGCTTCTCCCAGCCGACCAGCGGTCGCAGCACCGGCAGGGTGGCGGCCTGGTCCACGGCGACCATGTTGGCCAGGGTCTGACTGGCCACCTGTCCCAGACTGTCGCCGGTCACCAGCGCCTGCGCGCCGGTGCCGGCGGCCAGGGCCGAGGCCGTCCGGACCATGAGCCGGCGCTGGGCCACCACCTGCAGCCGGCCGGCACCCGCGACGGCCAGCTGCTTCTGTGCCTTGCCGAGGGCGACGACGTGCAGGGCCCCGGGCGGCTGGTAGCGGTTGAGCTCGCGGGCCAGTGCGTACGCCTTGTAGACGGAGGCCGGGTCGGTGTACGGCGCGCCGCTGAAGTGCACGAAGTCGCAGGCGAGTCCGCGCCGCATGGCGCGGTGCGCGGCCACCGGAGAGTCGTAGCCGCCGGAGAGCAGTACCAGGGCCCGTCCGCTGGCACCGACCGGCAGGCCGCTCAACCCGGCGTGGCGCTCCGCCGACAGGTACGTCTCGCGGTGGTCGACCTCGACGGTCAGGGTGACGTCGGGCGAGGTGAGGTCGACCCTCAGACCCTCGATCCGCGGCTGGAGGAGCGCGCCGAGGTGGCGCTCCAGCTGGGTGGAGGTCAGCGCGAAGGTCTTGTCCCGGCGTTTGGCCCGTACGGCGAAGCCGGTGGCGGCCCGTCCGGCGCAGGCGGTGCGCAGCACGTCCAGGGCGTTGGCCTCGACGGACTCCATCGTGCTGGGGACGCGGAGCGCCGGCTCGACGGAGCTGAATCCGATGACCGTGCGTGCCCGCTCCACCAGGGTCCCGACGGGTACCTCTCCGCCGAGCACGGTGATGTTGTGCGGGGACCGTATCCAGGTCGAGCCGCCTGCGCCGCGCAGGGCGGAACGGAGGTTGTCCTCCAGACGCCGGACGAACAGGTGCCGGTTGCGCCCCTTGAGGGCCACCTCGCCGTGCTTGAGCAGCACGCAGTGCCCGTACGGGGCGGTGGCGCCGCGGGGAGCGGGCAGGCGGGTCTCGTCGGTCGGGTGGTTCATTCGGAAGGCCCAGTCGTCGTCGGAGGTGTGGTCGGCTCCGCCCCTCGCGCGGGAGTGGCGGAGCCGGAGGGAAGTCGTGGTGCTCGGGCGGGGCCGGGCGGGAGCGCGGCGCGGACACCGGGGCCCGGGCCGTCGTCCGGCCGGCGTCTCAGTGACCGGCGTCGGCCGCCTCGCCGAGCACGGGGTAGGGCACCTGGCCGCGCCGGTCCGGATCGACCAGCAGGTGCCCGCCCGCCGGGGGCCGGGCGCGCTGCGCGCAGTCGCGGCGTTCGCAGATCCGGCAGCCCAGCCCGATCGGCGTCGCGGCGCCGGGCGCGTTGACGGCGACGCCCTCGGCGTACACCAGGCGGTGGGCGTGGCGGAGTTCGCAGCCGAGCGCGACGGCGAACTCGCCGCGCGCCGTGCGGCGGCCGTAGCCGCCGTGGGAGACGGTCCGGGCGATCCAGAAGTAGCGTTTCCCGTCCGGCATCTCGGCGACCTGGGTGAGGATCCGGCCAGGGGAGGAGAACGCCTCGTAGACGGTCCAGAGCGGGCAGGTGCCGCCGAGGCGGGAGAAGTGGAAGGCGGTCGCCGACTGGCGTTTGGAGATGTTCCCGGCCCGGTCGGCGCGCAGGAAGGAGAACGGCACACCCCGGCGGCCCGGCCGCTGGAGGGTGCTCAACCGGTGGCAGACGGTCTCGAAGCCGACGCCGAAACGGATCCGCAGCAGCTCGACGTCGTACCGGAGTTCCTCGGCGGCGGCGTGGAAGGCGGTGTAGGGCATGAGCACCGCGCCGGCGAAGTAGTTGGCCAGGCCGATCCGCGCCAGGTCCGCCGCCTCGGGTGACGTGAGGTCGTGCTCGGCCGCCGCCACGAGCGTGTCGATCAGCGGGCGGTGCTCCAGCAGCGCGAGCTGGGTGGCGAGCTGGAAGGCGCGGCGGCCGTCGGTCAGCCACGGCGAGAGGTGGAGCGTGGCGGTCGCCGGGTCGTAGCGTCGCAGATCGGCGACCCGGGGGCGGTCGGCCTCGACCACCCGCACGCCGTGCCGCTCGGCGAGCCGGGCGGTCAGGGCTTCCGCCGTGCGTCCCGCGGTGGCGGTCGCGAGCGATTCGGCGGTCCGCTCGGCCGCCTCGTCGAGGACGGCGATGTGGTTGTGGTGGGCGTAGAAGAAGTCGCGGACCTCGTCGTGGGGTTCGGCCGGACGCAGGCCCGCGCCGGGCCCCGGCTCGCCCAGGTCGCCGACGCGCGCCAGCGCCTCGCGGTAACCGCGGTGCAGCGCGACCAGCGCGCGTGCCACCTCCGGATGGTCCCGGCTGACCTCCGTGATCTCCTCGGCGGGCACGGAGCCTCCGCACACCTGGTCCGCGAGCGCGGTCCGCAGATCGGTGCCCAGGCGCTCCTCCTCGGCCTCGGAGAAGAACTCCGGGTCCACCCCGAACACCTGGGAGATCCGCAGCAGCACCGAGGCGGTCAACGGGCGCTGGCTGTGCTCGATCTGGTTGAGGTAGCTGGTCGAGATGCCCAGCTCATGGGCCAGCTCCACCTGGTTCATGCCGTGCTCGCGGCGGAGCCGGCGCAGCTTGGCGTGGGCGTAGATCTTCCGCCCGGCCGGTCGTGCCATAACGCCTGTCGTTCCTTTCCCTGCCCGTATTTGCGAAGGTACCACTGCCCTGGGTTTGCAGTATTCGCAAGAACCGGCCGCCGCCCTGCGAGCAATCCGCAGGCGAGTGGTCTTCGGCGACCCGCGGGTCGCGGCGGACGAAGGCTCGGCGGACGAAGGCTCGGCGGTCGCCCCGCGGCCGCGGGTTCGAAGCCGCGCCCTACCTCGTGCGGTGCGGCGGCCGCCGACCGGCCGCGGGCCGGTGCGCGTGCAGGGCGGCCTCGACGCGCACGGCGTCCGCGGTGGCCCGGACTTCGTGGACGCGGACCGCCCAGGCTCCTGCGGCGGCGGCCAGCACGGCCGTGGCCGCGGTGGCGGCATCGCGTTCCCGGGCCGGGCGGGGTACGCCGGTCGCCGGGTCGGCGAGCAGTTCGCCGAGGAAGCGTTTGCGCGACGGCCCCACCAGCAGCGGTCGCCCCAGGGCGTGCCAGGCGTCCAGGGCGGCGAGCAGCGCCCAGTCGTCGGCGCGGCTCTTGGCGAAGCCGAGGCCGGGGTCGACGATCACCCGGGCCGGGTCGACTCCGGCCGACACCACGGCGTCCAGTTGGCGTTCCACCTCCGTGGTCACGTCGGCCACGACGTCCTCGTAGTCGGCCAGTCCGTCCATCGCGTGGGACTGTCCCCGCCAGTGCATGAGGACGAAGGGCACACCGGTCCGGGCGACGGTCCTGGCCATCCGGTCGTCGGCCAGGCCTCCGCTGACGTCGTTGACGATCCGGGCACCCGCGTCCACCGCCGCCTCCGCGACCTCGGACCGCATCGTGTCGATGCTCACCAGGACACCCTCGCGGGCGAGGCCCCGCACCACCGGCAGGACCCGGGCGAGCTCCTCCTGGAGCGGCACCCGGCGGGCGCCCGGGCGGGTCGACTCCCCGCCCACGTCCACCATGTCGGCGCCCCGGGCGACGAGCGACAGTCCGTGCTCGACGGCCCAGCCCGGGTCCAGCCAGCTGCCGCCGTCCGAGAACGAGTCGGGCGTGACGTTGAGAATTCCCATCACGGCGCAGCGGTCCCATTCGGGAAGTCCGGGGAGGGTGTGCAACTGTCTTTCCATGCCCCCATTGTGCACTGTGCGGAGACCCCGGGGATCCACTCCGCAAGCATCGGATCCGGACACCGGGGGATGCATTTCCGAGCAATCCCGTATCACTCTACGGACACCGGGGACGAGCCGTCCAGGGGCCCGTATATTCTCTCCGCATGACACTCGGAACCCCCTCCACCCGTAACGACCGGGCGGCATCCGTGCGCGATCTCCTCGCCACCGGGAAGCGTTCCTATTCGTTCGAGTTCATGCCACCGCGCAGCGCCGCGGCGGAGGCCGGACTGTGGAATGCGATCCGCCGCCTGGAGGCGCTCTCCCCGACCTTCGTCTCGGTGACCTACGGTGCCGGCGGGTCGACCCGGGAGCGGACCGTGAAGGTCACCGGCCGCATCGCCCAGGAGACGACCCTCACGCCCACCGCCCACCTGACGGCCGTCGACCACAGCGTCGCCGAACTCAGGAACATCCTCGGACACTACGCCGACCAGGGGGTTCGCAACATCCTGGCGCTGCGGGGCGACCCGCCGGGCGACCCGCTCGGCCCGTGGGCCCGGCACCCCGACGGGGTCGAGTACGCCGCGGACCTGGTGCGGCTGATCAAGGAGTCCGGCGACTTCTGCGTCGGCGTCGCCGCTTTCCCGGAAATGCACCCGAGATCACCGGACTGGGACTCCGAGATCCGCAACTTCCTCGCCAAGTGGCGGGCCGGCGCGGATTACGCGATCACCCAGATGTTCTTCGAGGCGGACAGCTACCTCAGATTCCGCGACCGCCTCCAGAAGGCCGGATGCGATATTCCGGTAATTCCGGAGATCATGCCCGTGACCACCATACGGTCGCTTCTCCGTATTCCGACCCTCAGTACCGCTGCCATTCCGGCAGACTTCTCCGGACGCATGCTCGACCTTCAGGAGGATCCGGCGGCGGTCCGCTCCGCCGGAATCGAGCACGCCACCGCCATGTGCAGCCGACTGATTTCCGAGGGTGCGCCCGGGCTGCATTTCATGACCATGAACTTCTCCACGGTCACGACGGAGATCCACCAGAACCTCGGCCTGTCCGCGGCCGTCTGATCCCTTGCCCGGGTGCGACCCCCGTTCCTCGTGGCGGCAACCCGCCCTCGGACGGTCCGTGAGGTGACAGTGCCGCCGGGGCGGTCGCGACACTCGTGTCGCGACCGCCCCTCGAGTTCACCGCGACGGTCAGCCGGCGAGTTCCTCGCGCAGGCGGCGGGCGGCGCCGACGAGGCTGTCGAGGGAGGCCCGGGTCTCGGTCCAGCCGCGGGTCTTCAGGCCGCAGTCGGGGTTGACCCAGAGCCGCTCGGCCGGGATCGCGGCCAGGCCCGCCCGGAGCAGTTCGGTGGCTTCGTCGGTGCTGGGGACGCGGGGGGAGTGGATGTCCCAGACGCCCGGTCCGACCTCGCGCGGGTAGCCTGCGGCGGCGAGCTCGCCGGCGACCTGCATGTGGGAGCGGGTGGCCTCCAGGGAGATGACGTCGGCGTCGAGTTCGTCGATCGCGGTCATGATCGCGCCGAATTCGGCGTAGCACATGTGGGTGTGGATCTGGGTGTCGGCGCGCACGCCCGAGGTCGCCAGCCGGAAGGACTCGGTGGCCCAGTCGAGGTAGGCGGGGCGGTCCGCGGCACGCAGCGGCAGGGTCTCCCGCAGGGCGGGTTCGTCGACCTGGACGACGGCGGCGCCGGCGGCCTCGAGGTCGGTGACCTCGTCGCGCAGGGCCAGGGCGACCTGGCGGGCGGTGTCGGCGAGCGGCTGGTCGTCGCGGACGAAGGACCAGGCGAGCATGGTGACGGGGCCGGTGAGCATGCCCTTGACGGGGCGGTCGGTGAGGTCCTGGGCGAAACGGAACCAGTCGACGGTCATCGGGTGCGGGCGGGAGATGTCGCCGGCGAGGACCGGCGGGCGCACGTAGCGGGTGCCGTAGGACTGCACCCAGCCGTGCCGGGTGGCGAGGTAGCCGGTGAGCTGTTCGGCGAAGTACTGGACCATGTCGTTGCGCTCGGGCTCGCCGTGCACCAGGACGTCGAGGCCGGCCTTCTCCTGGTAGGCGATCACCTCGCGGACCTCGGCCTCCATCCGCTCCCGGTAGGCGGCGGTGTCGATCCGTCCGGCGGTCAGGTCGGCACGGGCGACGCGCAGTTCGGTGGTCTGCGGGAAGGAGCCGATGGTGGTGGTGGGCAGCAGGGGCAGGCCGAGGCGGGCGCGCTGGGCCACGGCACGCTGCGGGTAGGGCTGGGTGCGGCGGGCGTCGTCGGCGGTGACGGCGGCGGTGCGGGCGCGCACGGCCGGGTCACGGGTGATCGGCGAGCCGGCCCGGGAGGCGAGGTCGGCGCGGTTGGCGGCGAGGTCGGCGGTGATCGCACCGGTGCCCTCGCGCAGTCCTCGGGCGAGCAGGGCGGACTCGGCGGCCTTCTGCTTGGCGAAGGCGAGCCAGCGGGCGATCTGCGGGTCGACGTCGCGTTCCAGGGCGGCGTCGATCGGCACGTGCAGCAGGGAGCAGGACGGTGCGACGTCGACGCGGTCGGCGAGGCCGAGCAGGGTCGCCAGGGTGGCGAGCGACTTCTCCAGGTCGTTGATCCAGATGTTGCGCCCGTCGACGACGCCCGCGACCAGCCGCTTGCCCGGCAGACCGCCGACGGCGGCGAGGTCGTCCAGATTCGCGGCGGCGGGGCCGGTGAAGTCGAGCGCCAGGCCCTCGACGGGTGCCTTGGCGAGCACCGGCAGGGCGTCGCCGAGGCGGTCGAAGTAGCTCGCGACCAGCAGCTTGGGCCGGTCGGTGAGGGCGCCGAGCTCGCGGTAGGCGCGGGCCGCGGTGTTCAGCTCGGCCGGGGTGCGGTCCTGGACGAGCGCGGGCTCGTCCAGCTGGACCCACTGCGCTCCGGCGGCCTTCAGCGCAGCGAGGAGTTCCGCGTAGACCGGCAGCAGCCGGTCGAGCAGGGTGATCGGCTGGAAGTCGGCCGCCACGCCCGGGGCGGGCTTGGCCAGCAGCAGGTAGGTGACCGGGCCGACCAGGACCGGCCGGGCGTCGTGGCCGAGCGCGAGGGCCTCCGCCAGCTCGTTGACGGCCTTGGCGGGGTCGGCGGTGAACACCGTGTCGGGGCCCAGCTCGGGGACCAGGTAGTGGTAGTTGGTGTCGAACCACTTGGTCATTTCCAGCGGCGCGACGTCCTGGGTGCCGCGCGCCATGGCGAAGTAGCCGTCCAGCGGGTCGGCGTCGACGGCGGCCCGGTGGCGGACCGGGATCGCACCGACGGCGACCGTGGTGTCGAGCACGTGGTCGTACAGCGAGAAGTCCCCGGTCGGGACCTCTTCGACGCCGGAGTCGGCGAGCTGCTGCCAGTTCCCGCGGCGCAGGTCGGCGGCCGTGGCCAGCAGCGCCTGGGCGGTGACCGTGCCCTTCCAGTAGCCCTCGATCGCCTTCTTGAGCTCCCGGCCCCGGCCCTGTCGGGGGTAGCCGTACGCGGTGGCGAGGGTCGCCGCGGCTGCGGACTTCGTGGTCAAGGGACTCTCCTTCGCGAGTCTGATTCCTCTGGTTCCCGATGACGGAACGAGGGCGCGAAGGATGACGAACCGGGCAGCCGGCGCCGTCGACGAACGGGCCCGATCTGCCGGGTATGGTCGCCGACCCGCCCACGAGGTCACCGGATAGCCGTGCGCGATCGGTCGCGCGCGGGCAGCGGCAGGTCTTCGGACTCGCGGGCACGTCCGCCCTCCTCGAGGGCGGATTCCTACTGGCCGTCGCTTCCCAGACCCTCCCGGGCCCAGTGCGTATGACGGCGGTCGTTCCCACTCACCGCTGCGGGGCAGTCCCGGACTGGCCAGTCGAATGGCTTCACCGGGTTCCCTCTTACGACGTCCTGCCTGGAGGGCAGGACGAACCAGCTGCACGGGCCAGCGTAGACGCAGATCACCCGGCGGTGCAGCCCGTTCCACCATTCTGCCCACTGGTTGAGACCGGCACTGTCACAAGGGCGGACCGTCCCCGGCCGCGGTGACGGGCGGTCAGGCCGTTCGGTGCGTGCGGCGGGCCGAGAACCGGCGGGCCACCAACACCGTGGCGACCGCCGCGGCCGTGAAGAGCAGCGTGTTGGCCACGACGCCCGCGTCCGTCAGCCAGGCGGGGTCGGAACCGTCGGGCAGTCTCGTTCCGGTGAACAGGCCGCCCACACCGGTCAGCAGGCCCCGGACGACGTAGACCGCCACCAGGGCGACGAGCCCGACGGGCAGCGTCAGGACGACGGCCGCGAGGTAGAACCGTCCGTTCCCGGTCGCCCCGCCCAACGCGGCCGACACCGCGACCAGGGCGACGTAGCACGCCGCCGCCCACCTGGAAGTCCTCATGTGGAACCGTCCCCCTGCTCGAATGTCCGGCGGTGCGTGGCGCCGCACGGTGATGCTCCTCGCTGCCGCGCGTTCCCGCCACCCCGGCGGAACGAGCGGTGGGCCGCAGGCCCCTGCTACCGCGCCCGGGGACCCGCGACCCGCGGCGTGTCCTGGATCAGCTGCCGTAGCGCAGCGAGACGGTGTCGCCGACGTGGACGGTCGTGGCGCGGGTGGCGGCGGCGGCCGTCCCGCCGTCCAGGACGACCTTCCAGGTGGACGGACCGCTGTTGGCGGTGCCGTTGATCGCGGTGATGGTGCCCGCGCCGGTGGACGGCGTGACGGAGGTGACGCAGCCGCTCGGCGTGGCGGTGGCGGCGGCGTCGAGGACGTCGCCGAGGGTGACGGTGCCGCCGGTCGGGGTGAGGGTGACGGCGCAGACCTTCGGCGTGGCGGTGCCGTTGTCGACGACGAGGGCGAGGCGGGCGGCGGTGCCGGCGGTGAAGGCGGAGGTGGCCGCCCACGCCGGTTCCCCGGCCGCGACCGGTGCGGGCGGGGTGGCGGTGAAGCCGGCGCCGGCGACGGCGCGAAGCCCGTCGACGGAGGCGTAGGCGGAGGGGACGGTGTCGGTGGACACGTACTTGAAGCCGCCGCCGGGCTTGAACTGCTGGGCGATCAGGAAGTCGACCGGGGTCTTGCCGGTGCCGCTGGTGAAGTCGGTGCCCTGGGGGTTGATGCCGCAGGCGTTGAGGCCGGAGACGGCCCAGCCGTTGGAGTCGGTGTTGGCGCCCCACATGGCGTTGAACGCGCCGGAGGACAGCAGCTTGCCCTTGAGGAAGTTCTTGGCGGCCACGACCGCGGCGTCGGTGTTGGGAACGCCGCCGACGCACAGGGAGGCCATGGCCGCGCCGGTCATGTCGATGTCGCTGCCCTTGCCGAGTTCGGTGGGATCGCCCGCGGCCTTGCTGTAGTTCCAGCCGCCGTCGGTGTGCTGGTTGGCGCGCACGGCCGTGACGGAGGCGTCCAGCAGGGCCTGCGGCACGCGCTTCGTCCCGCTCTGGGTCTTGGCGCCGCCGAGGGCGAGCAGCCCGAAGACCGTGCCGTTGAAGTTGGCGGACGGGCCGTAGTAGCCGGGTTCGGCGGTCTGCCAGTACGCGACCAGGTCGGCGATCAGGTTGCGGCCGGGGCCGACGCGGGCGGGGTCGATGCCGGCGGCGTAGGCGTTGAGGGTGCCGCGCTGGTAGTCGGTCGCGACGGGGGAGGCCCCGGGCCAGCCGGCGGCGGCGAGCTGGTTGCGGTAGACGAGGCGGGCGTTCTTGGTGGGGTCGCCGCCGGGGGTCACGTCGGCGGCGGCCGTGCCCGCGGCGGCGAGGGCGCTGAAGGCCCACTCGTTGGAGAGCCCGCCGCCGGTCACGTAGCTGCCGTCGGCGGCCTGGAGGGACTTCAGGTAGGTCACACCGGTGCTCTTGGAGGTGGCTATCTGGGCCGGGGTCGCGGTCGCGTGGGCCGGAACGGCCGACAGGACCAGGGCACCGGCCGCCACCGCGACGGTTACCGCGGAGGCGGCACGGGACGGGACGGAGCGCGGGAGGGCGGGAACGGGCACGGGGACTCCTCGGAGTGGCGGGCGCCGATCCGGCCCCGGCCCGGGCGCCGGTGCGGCGCGGGGCGGTGGGGCGGCGGCCGCCCGGATCGCGTGGGCTGGCTGTCGCTGATGCTGCGCGGCCGGGCGGGCATCCGGGCTCGGAGCGACGCCGCGCGCCGCTCCACACCGCTGCGCGTCAGCCCCGGATTCGCACCGGGTTCCCCCGCTCGGCCACCGGGGACGCTACCGCACCGCCGGAGGGACCACGAGGTGGGGAAAGCGACATGACGCACCGTTGACGCTCCTCCTACCCCCATGGTCTGATGAACCGATTTTTTCTCCTCGGCAGTCAGGGGAAGCCGGTCCGATTCCGGCGCTGACCCGCAACCGTAGATCCGTCCCCAGCGGCGGATGAGCCGGAATGCCTGCGCCGAGGTCCTGTTCAGGAGTGCTTGCGTCGTCGTGGACTACGACGCGGTCCGGGCGGTTCCTCGTGCGAGGGGCCGTCGGCTGCGTCGTGCGACCCGATGACCGATCGGGGAGTCGCCAGTGAGGCCCAGCAGCAGTCGTACGAGCCACGGATTCCGGGGGCTCGCGTCCCTCGTCGCGGCCAGTGCCGTCGCGGTCGCCGCGGGCGGCACCGTGCTGATCGGACATCCCGGCCGGGCCGCCGCCGACCCGATCGAGGAGTGCACGGCCACCACCGGCGCGATCGTCGCCGTCGACTTCGGCCACTGGGGCGGCGGCGTGGTCCGTGGCTGCGACGCCCACCCCACGACCGGCATGAACCTGCTGCACAACGCGGGCTTCGGCACCACCGGCACCGAGCACGACGGCCCCGGCTTCATCTGCCGGATCGGCAACGGGACCTTCGACAGCGGGACCCAGTACCCGACCGTGGCCGAGGAACCCTGCACCACCACCCCGCAGGCGACGGCGTACTGGTCCTACTGGATCGCGGAGGCCGGCCAGGACACCTGGACCTACAGCCGCTACGGAGCCCTGACCCAGAAGCCCAAGCCGGGCGAGGTCGAGGCCTGGGTCTTCGGCGGCACCGACATCGGCGGCACCAGCGGGGCGCCCACCTTCACCCCGGACTCCGTCCGCGCCAAGAACACCGGGCCCTCGCCGTCGGCCACCGCGTCCCCCTCCCCGAGCCCGACCGTCCCCTCCACCAAGCCCGGCGACCCCGCCGCGGCGGCCGCCTGGCTGGCCGCCCAGCTGGTCAACGGCGAGTACATGGGCAACTGGGCCTTCGAGGGCGCGGACTTCCCCCGGACCGCCCAGACCGCGATCGCCCTCGCCGCCGCCGGGACCCAGGACCCCGCCCTGCGCAAGGTCGTCGCCTACCTCGCCGCGCACACCGACGAGTTCCTCTTCCCGGACGGACCCGCCGGGAAGCCCGACTCCAGGGCCGCCGCTCTGCTGGCCCTGGTCGCCGAGAGCACCGAGGGCGACCCCCGGGCCTTCGGCGGCCGCGACCTGATCGCCGCGCTGACCGAGCACGTGTGCGCCGCCCAGGGCGAGAACGGCAAGTGCACGGCCGCCGGGGACTTCTACGGCGCGGCCTCGCCCTGGACCCAGGCCTGGGGCGTCATCGCCCTGCGGCGCGCGGGTGTGACGCCTACCGCGTCGGTGCTCGCGCGGTTCGCGGTGCTCCAGTGCGCCGACGGCGGGATCGCCGGCTCGATGATCGTCGCCGGGGACAACTGCGAAGCCGACCCGGTGGCCACCGGCCTCGCCGTCCTCGCCCTGCGCGGAACGGGCGGGGGCGAGGCCGTCGCGAAGAAGGCCGCCGACCGGCTCGTGGCGGGCCAGCAGGCCGACGGTTCCTACGCCCCGTACGCCGGGGCCCCCGGTGACACCGTGAGCACCGCCGCCGCAGCCCAGGCCCTGCTCGCCATCGGGCAGGGCGCCGGGCAGAGCGCCGCGAAGGCATGGCTCGGCGGCCGGCAGGGCAAGGACGGCGGCTTCCTCCCCGACGAGTCGACGACCGACGCCGACCCGGCCGCCACCGAACAGGCCGTGCTGGCGCTGACCGGCACCGACCCCAGTACCGTCCGCCACAACCCGAACGGCGCCACCACCACCCCGACCGCGCCCGCGGGCCGGACCCCCGACCTGGCCAGGGGCAGCGCCTACCTGACCGCCCCGGCGAACCTGATCGGCGGCCACTACTACGAGGCGTTCCCGGACTTCGCGGACTTCGGCCTCACCATCGACGGCGCCTTCGCCCTCGCCGCCACCGGAGCGGACGACGCGGCCCTGCGCCGGATCGTCGACTTCCTCGACCAGCAGGGCAAGGACACCGGCGAGCGCACCGTCAACGACTGGACCGGCATCGGCACCGAGTACGCCGGCGGCGGCTCCATCGGCAAGGAGGCCCTCCTGGCCGAGGTCGTCGGCCGCGACCCGCGGGCCTTCGGCGGCCACGACCTGATCGCGGCCCTGGCCGCGGCGGTCTGCGCCAAGGCCGACGACGCCACCGGCTGCGCCGGACCCGGCAACTACACCTGGGCCACCTCGGTGTTCTCCCAGGCGCTCGGCATCATGGCCCAGTACCGGGCCGGCGACGCGGCCAACGCCGCCGCCGCCGTCACCTACCTGAAGAGCCTCCAGCACGCCGACGGCTCCTGGCCGAGCCTCATCCCTGCCACCGGCGACTCCGACGTGGACAGCACCGCGATGGCCGTGATGGCCCTCGCACTCGTCCCCGGTGACGAGGCCGCCCGAGCCGTCGACAGGGGCGTCTCCTGGCTGGCCGGCCGGCAGCTGCCGGACGGCGGCTTCCCCGGCGCGTCCGGCAACTCGACCAACTCGGCGGCCCTCGCGATCCAGGGCATGACCCTCCGCCAGTCCGCCTACGCTCCCCGGATCGCGAAGGCGCTCGACTCCCTCGCCGGACAGCAGAACGCCGACGGCGGCTTCAACGTGGCCTCCGAGGGGCAGCAGGGTTCGGACGTCCGGGCCTCCACCCAGGCGGTGGGCGGCGCGACCGGGATCTCCTTCGGCACCCTGCGCCGCGAGCTCGGCGGCACGCCGACGCCCACCCCGACCGCGACGGCCACGGGGACGCCGACCGGTTCGCCGACGCCCACCGCGACGGGTACCCCGACGGCCACGGCCACGCCGACCTCGACCGGTTCGCCGACGCCCACCGCGACGGGTACCCCGACGGCCACGGCCACGCCGACCTCGACCGGTACGCCGACGCCCACCGCCACGGTCACCCGGACCCCCAGCCCCACGGCCACCGTCACGGCGACATCGACATCGACGGCGACATCGACGGCGACCGGTACCGCCTCCTCCTCCCCGTCGCCCACCGGTTCCCCCGTGCCCCCCGGCACGTCGGTCACCCCGCCCGCCGGCGGAAGCGTCGTTCAGCCCGTCGACGGACCGCTCGCCGGTGCTGTCGACGGTCCGCGGAACGGCGGCGCGGTCCCGGCCGGACCGGTGCAGGCCCGCACGGGCACGGGGAGCCTGGCCACCACCGGAGGCGAGGCGCTCGGACTGGCGAGTGTCGCGGCACTGCTGACCGCCGCCGGAGCCGGTGCGGTCCTCGTCGCCCGCCGCCGCGCGGGCTCGACCCCGGGGCGTCACCGGTGATCCGGCGGATCGGCCGACTGGTCGGAGCCGCCGCGGCGACGCTCGCCCTCGCGGCCGGAGGAATCGGCGCGGCCACGACGCCGGCGGTCGCGGCCCCGCTGCCGATCGAGCAGTGCACCACCACCTCCGGTGTGGTGCTGGCGGTGGACTTCAGCAAGTGGGGCGGTCCGCTGCTGCGTTCCTGCGGCACCACCCCCACCACCGGGTACACGCTGCTGAACCAGGGCGGCTGGAAGACCACCGGCACCGGGCACGACGGTCCGGCGTTCATCTGCCGCATCGGCTACAGCGGCTTCCAGGGCGGCAAGCAGTTCCCCACCCCGGACCAGGAGAAGTGCGTCCTGACCCCGCCGGCCACCGCGTACTGGTCGTACTGGCACGCGGATCCGGGCCAGAACGACTGGTCGTACAGCCAGTTGGGCGCGATGAGCTACCAGCCCAAGCCCGGCAGCGTCGACCTGTGGATCTTCGGCGGGACCAACATCGAGGGCACCGAGGGCCGGCCGACCGTCGCGCCCGACACCCTGCGCGCGCACAACACCTCGACCGGCGGTGGGACGGGCACGCCCCCGGACCCGACCCCGCCGCCGACCGACCCCGGGACGGGTGGCAACGGCGGCTCCACGAGCGGTGGCACGGCCGGCGGCGCCGCCTCCTCGGGCGGTTCCGCCTCGTCGGGCGGAGCCGCCGCCACCGGCGGGAGCGGTTCCGCCGGAGGAACCGCCTCCTCCGGCGGTAGCACCGGATCGGGAGGATCCTCCGCCGGCGCCGGCGCGAGCGGCGGCGGAAGCGCCGCGGGCACCGGCACGAGTGGGGGAGGTGCGAGCTCGGGCGGTACGAGCGGCGGCGCCACGACTCCGAAGAAGCCGTCCACCGGGGCGACGACCCCGAACGGGACCTCCGGCGGCGCCGGACGCCCCCGGCCGGTGACGCCGGAGGCCGGGGCCCCGGCCCCGGTGCCGACGGAGCCGGCACCGGAGAGCACGGTGCCCCCGCCACCGGACGGCGCGAGCACGGAACCGCCCGCCCCGGCCCCGGCGGAGACGCCCGAGACCGTCGAGAGCGCTCCCGCGGTGGCGCCGACCGACACTCCGACGGCCCCGGCGCCCGCCGCCGCGGCCGGCCCGGTGGTGATGAACGCGGCCCCGGCCGCCGACGCGCCGCACGACTCCGGGTCGATCGTCCCCGCCGTGGTGGGCGTCGTCCTCCTGGTGCTGCTGGGCCTGACCACGCTGGCTGTCGGCCGCCGCCGCCGGCGACAGGCCGAGTGACCGGGTGAGCACGCTCGACAAGCCCGCCGCCGCCCTCCCGCGACCCGCCTCCGCGCGGGCCGGGGGAGGCCGGCGGATCCCGCGCGACCTGCACCCCCTGGCCTGGTGGATCTGGGCGCTGGCGCTGGCGACGGCGGCGAGCCGCACCACCAATCCGCTGCTGCTCCTGCTCGTCCTCGCGGTACTCGGTTTCGTGGTCACCGCCCGCCGGACCGAGGCGCCGTGGGCGCGGGGGTTCAAGTACTACCTGTGGCTCGCCCTGACCGTGGTGGCGATCCGGGTGGTCTTCCGCTGCGTCTTCGCGACCGGCATCACCCCGCACGACCACCTGCTGTTCTCGCTCCCGCACATCCCCACCCCCGCCTGGTACGCGGGCATCGAGATCGGCGGCCCGGTCTCGCTGGAGGCCACCCTCTCGGCGGCCTTCGACGGACTGCGGCTGGCGTGTCTGATCTGCTGCATCGGTGCCGCCAACACCCTCGCCAACCCCAAGCGCGCCCTGCGCGTCCTGCCGGGCGCCCTCTACGAGCTCGGTGTCGCCGTGACGGTGTCGCTCAGTGTCGCTCCGCAGCTGGTGCAGAGCGTGCAACGGGTCGCCCGCGCACGGAGGTTGCGGGCGGGCCGGACCAAGGGGGTGCGCGCGCTGCGCAGCATCGTCGTGCCGGTGCTGGAGGACGCCCTGGAGCGTTCGCTGCACCTGGCCGCCGCGATGGACTCGCGCGGCTACGGACGGGCGGGGACGGCCACCCGCCGCTCCCGCCGGACCACGGGCGCCCTGATGCTGCTCGGCATGTGCGGCCTCTGTGCCGGGGTGTACGGCCTGCTGGACGGCACCGCCCCCGCCGTGCTGGGACTTCCCGCGCTGCTGGCGGGGGCCGGGCTCTGTGTGGCGGGCCTGCTGCTCGGTGGCCGCCGGGTGCGGCGCACCACCTACCGGCCGGACCGCTGGCGCGTCGCCGAGTTCGCCGTGGCCGGCTGCGGTGTGGCCGCCGCCGCCCTGCTCTTCGGGACCGTCGGCTACGACGCCACCGACCTCAACCCGTCCCTGTACCCGCTGAGTTGGCCGACCATGCCACTCGTTCCGGTGGCGGCCCTGCTGCTGGCGGGCGCCGCCGGTGTCGTCGCGCCGCCGCCCGGCCGCCCGCCCGGTTCCACGGCCCTGCCCGCGCCGCGCTCGACCGGTGCGGCCGGTTCGGCTGTTCCGACCGGTCCGGCTGTTGCGACCGGTTCGACCGGTCGAACCGGTCCGACGACGGGCGTGACCGGCGCCGACGACCGCACGACCACCGAGGTGACCAAGTGATCCGTTTCGACCAGGTGGGCGTGGTGTACGACGGCGAGGCCGCGCCGGTGCTCCGTGATGTCGACCTGTACGTCCCCGAGGGTGAACTCTGCCTGGTGGTCGGCCGTACCGGTGTCGGCAAGTCCACCCTGCTCGGCGCCGTCAACGGCCTCGTGCCGCACTTCACCGGCGGCACCCTGCGCGGCCGGGTCACCGTCGACGGCCGGGACACCGCGCACCACCCGCCGCGCGAACTGGCCGACGTGGTCGGGGTGGTGGGACAGGACCCGTCGGCCGGCTTCGTCACCGACACGGTGGAGGAGGAACTCGCCTACGCGATGGAGCAGTTGGCCGTCCCGCCGAAGGTGATGCGCAAGCGGGTGGAGGAGACCCTCGATCTGCTCGGTCTGGCCGACCTGCGCCACCGCGCGCTCCACGAGCTCTCCGGCGGCCAGCAGCAGCGGGTCGCCATCGGTTCGGTGCTGACCGCCCACCCGCGCGTCCTGGTCCTGGACGAGCCGACCTCCGCGCTCGACCCGACCGCGGCCGAGGAGGTGCTCGCGGCCGTCACCCGGCTGGTCCACGACCTCGGGGTGACGGTGCTGCTCGCCGAGCACCGCCTGGAGCGCGTCGTCCAGTACGCCGACCGGATCGCCTACCTGCCGGGTGACGGCACCGTCGTGCACGGCCCGCCCGCCGAGGTCTTCCGGGACACCGTGATCGCCCCGCCCGTCGTCGAACTCGGCCGGCTGGCGGGCTGGCAGCCGCTGCCGCTCTCGGTGCGCGACGCGCGCCGGGCCGCCGCGCCCCTGCGGGAACGGCTCACCGGGGTCCCCGTCCCGGCGCCGCGCCGGCCGTCGCCGCCGGGGGAGCCGGTGTCGGGCGAGCGGGTGTCGAGCGAGCGGGTGTCGGGCGAGTCGGTGCTGCGCGCCGAGCGGATCGTGGTGCGGTACGGCCAGGTGGCCGCCGTGCGCGAGGTCGGACTCGACCTGCGGGCCGGGGAGGTGACGGCGCTGATGGGCCGCAACGGCTCCGGCAAGTCCTCCCTGCTCTGGGCCCTCCAGGGCTCCGGCCCGCGCCAGGGCGGGAACGTGCGGGTGACCGGGACGGACGGGAAGGCGGCCGAGGACCCCAAGCAGGTGTCCGCGAGCCGGGCCAGGCGGCTGGTGGGGCTCGTCCCGCAGACCCCCACCGACCTGCTCTACCTGGAGTCCGTGGCGCAGGAGCTGGCCCAGAGCGACCTGGAGTCGGGCGAGGGCCGGGAGCGCGGCCGGGGAGGGGAGTCCGGGCCCACGGCCCGGCAGATCCTCGACCGTCTCGCCCCCGGCATCCCGGACGGCACCCACCCCCGCGACCTCTCCGAGGGCCAGAAGCTGGCTCTGGTCCTGGCGATCCAACTCGCCGCCGCCCCGAGGGTGGTGCTGCTGGACGAACCCACCCGCGGGCTCGACTACCACGCCAAGGAGGCGCTCGTCGGCATCGTCGACGCCCTGGCCGCCGAAGGCCGCACGGTCGTGGTCTCCACGCACGACGTCGAGTTCGTCGCCGCCGCCGCCGACCGCGTGGTGGTGATGGCGGAGGGCGAGGTGGTCGCGGACGGTCCCACCGCCGACGTCATCGTCGCCTCGCCCACCTTCGCGCCGCAGACCGCCAAGATCCTGTCCCCGCTCGGTTATCTGACGGTCGCTCAAGTGGCTCGTGCGCTGCAGCCCGCGGAGGCGACCCGATGACCGCCGTGCGCGTCCCCGGCCGGGCCCGCGTGGTCATCGCCCTGGCCGCCTTCATCGGCCTGGTGGCCTTCACCTGGCCGTTCGTCGTCGCCCCCGGCAAGTTCGGCTCCAACTACGCCCCGCCGCTGATCTTCGGCGCCCTGCTCGTCCTGGTCCTCGCCGTGGTGATCGCGGAGATCGCCTCCGGCGGCATCGACGCCAAGGCCCTCGCCATGCTCGGGGTCCTGTCCGCCGTCAACGCCGGACTCCGGCCCCTCGGCGCCGGTACCGCCGGGGTCGAGACGGTCTTCTTCCTCCTCGTGCTCGCCGGGCGGGTCTTCGGCCCCGGGTTCGGCTTCACGCTGGGCTGCACCTCCCTCTTCGCCTCCGCCCTGATCACCGGCGGTGTCGGCCCCTGGATGCCGTACCAGATGTTCGGCTGCGCCTTCGTCGGCCTGCTTGCCGGGTTGCTGCCGCGCCTGCGGCGGCGTTGGGAGGTGCCGATGCTGGCCGTCTACGGGGCGTTCTCCGGCTACCTGTTCGGCTTCCTGCTCAATCTCTCGTTCTGGCCCTTCTCCACCGACCCGAACAGCTCCATCGCCTACCTCCCCGGTCTGCCCTTCACCGAGCAGTGGCACCGCTACCTGCTCTTCGACCTGGCCACCTCGCTCGGCTGGGACACCGGCCGTGCCGTCACCACCTTCACCGCCGTCCTCGTCGTCGGCCCCGCCGTGCTCACCGTCTTCCGCCGGGCCGCCCGGCGCGCCAACTTCGAGCCCACCGTGCGCTTCGAGGGGCCCGACGGACCGGGGCACGCCACGGCCGGCGCCACCGCGCGGCCTGCGGGAACGGCGCTCCTCTGAATGCTCCTCCGAATCCGGAAAGGTCCATCACGATGCCGAAGGCCGGCAAGCCCCGGACGGTGACACTGCAGGGTGTCCAGGTCGTCGTCCTCTCCCCCGAGCAGTACGACGGGCTGGAGGCCAACCGCCGCCAGCTCGGGGGGCTTCGGACCCAGGTCTCCCGGATGAAGCAGGAACTGCACCGGGGCCGCGGACTGCTGAGCGAGGCGGAACAGGTGCTCGCGAGGCTCCCCGCGGATCTGCTCGAAGGTCTGGGCGGCGGGACGGCTCCGGGCCGGGGAGTGCCGGAGCTGCTCGGTGACATCCGCGCCGCCCTGCCGGCCGCAACCGCTCCTGTTGCCGGTTCCGGTCCTCCGCAGGAGTAGGGGTCCGCGCCCGGGGCCGGCGCCGGCCGGCCTCCCGGCCGGTGCGGACGGTGTGTCCGATCCGGCCGGGAGGCCCCTGCCCCGTCTCTGTGTGTCCGAGGGTGCGGCGTGTCCGAGGGTGCTAGTCGACGGTCCAGCGCTGGAGCGCCGAGTCGGTGTCCGGCTGCTGGGTGACGAGGGCTCCGTCGGTGGTGGAGGCGGTGGTGAGGAGGAGTCCGCTGCTCTTGGAGACGATCTTGTAGCCGCCGCCGGTGGTGGGGGTCAGGGTCCAGCGCTGGTTGGCTCCGGTGGTGCAGGTCCACTGGATGACGGCCGTGCCGGCGGTGGTGGATCCGCCGTTGACGTCCATGCAGAGGCCGGACTCCGCGTTGGCGACGCGGTACGTGCCGTCGGCCTGCTGAGTGAAGATCCATTTCTGGTTGGTGCCGGTGCCCGGGGTGTAGGTGATGAGCTGGGTGCCGGGGGTGGTGGAGTGGTTGGGGTCGTCGAGGGCCTTGCCGGAGGCGGTGAGGGTGTGGGGGCCGCCGAGCGCGGCGGTGACGGTCCAGGTGAAGGTGGTGCTGCCGGTGGTGGTTCCGGCGGTGGCGGTGACCGTGGTGGTGTAGACGCCGGCGGTCGTGGCGGTGCCGGTGATCAGTCCGGTTCCGGCGTTGATCGTCAGGCCGGTGGGCAGGCCGTCGGCGCTGTAGCCGAGGGTGCCGGCGCCGCCGGAGTCCGCCTGGATCTGCAGGCTGACGGGGGTGTTGACCTTGGTGGACCGGGCGCCGGGGTCGTTGACGGTGACGATCGCGGGCGCGGGGCCGGTCCGGGTCAGCGTCAGGGTCTGCTCGGCCGCGCCGCGCGTCCCGCCGACCGGGCTGCCCGTGGTGTTGCTCCAGGTGCGGGTCGGCGTGGTCTCGGACGCGCGGGCGGAGTCCGTGGACAGCCCGATCACCAGGCCGCTGTAGCGGTTGACCAGGCGGTACGTTCCGGAGGCGGACCCGTTGCCCGCGGACGTTCCGGGGACGACGAACCACTGCTGCCCGACGCCGGGGCCGCTCGTACCGGCGGCGGTGACGATCGGCTTGGCACCCCACGCGCGGCCCGCCTTCGAGGAGGCGTCGACGCCGAGCAGTTTCCCGGTCGAGGCGTTGGTGATCCGGTAGGAGCCGTCGCCGTTGCCGGTGAAGACCCAGGCCTGCAGCGCGGAGGCGGTGGCCGTGGCGACCGAGGTGGTGGCCGAGCTCCCGGGGACCTGGGCGAGGATCCGGCCGTTGCCGCCGGAGATCCGGTAGGCCTTGGTCGGGTCGACCGGGGCCGGGGCGGGTGCGGACGAGCCGATGCTCACGTCCACGTACTCGCCCGAGGCGCCGCCCGAGCAGCCGAAGGCGCAGTAGGTGCGGAAGTTCTTGCCGACGATGCCGGAGCTGGTGCGGTTCGCGCTGTCGAGGAACCAGCGGTACCAGGAGGCGGTGCGGTAGCTGCCGCTGTTGCCGATCGGGTACCACTTCTGGGTGGCCAGATTGTCGGTGGCGTAGTACTGCTGGGGTGCGTTCCCGCTCTGGTCGACGTCCTGCGGCTCGCCGATGTACAGGCCCAGGTACGCGTTGTAGGTGATGTCCATGACGAACAGTGGTGAGGTCGCCGGCATCGTGCCCGCGGCGATCTGCTGGGCCGAGGTGCCGGTGTTCGCCGGGTCGTACTCGCCCGCGACCGGGGTGTAGCCGGTGGCGCTGGAGGCGCCGACCGGCACCATGTTGCTTTCCTTGCCGCCGACTCCGGCCTGGGACCAGGCACCGTCGTACCACTTCTGCCAGCTGGAGGGCGCCATCTTGCCGGAGATCGGCGCCCGGGCCACGTGCTCGTGGAAGGCCTTCCAGCCGCCGCTCTTGTCGACGATGCGCGAGCCGTAGAAGACGTAGAAGTAGCCCGAGGCGGTGTCGACGAACAGGCGCTGGTCGCCGTCGCCGTAGTGGTAGGTCTGGTTGGGGAACTGCGTGGTGTCGCCCCGGACGGTGCTGAACGGCGAGGTGATCACGTGGTCCCTGATGGTCCACGTGCGGCCCTGGTCGGCGGAGACCGCGTAGTCGATGGCGTCGAAGTGGAGGCCGTCGCCGAAGGGTTGCGGGGTGAACTCGTTGTGCACCAGGCCGTACCAGTCACCGGTGTCCGGGTCGACCCAGATGCCCGACAGGTCGCAGAAGTTCTTCTGCGAGTAGCTGGCGCTGCCGACGGCGAAGCTCGACGTGAGGCCGGTGGGGCTGTTGTTGCACCGCCAGGTCGTGTCGTTGTTCCGGTCGCTGGGGTTGGCCGGATTCACCGCGTCGCTCACGCTGCTCGACCGGGAGGCGGTGTCGAAGTCGGTCCCGGTGAAGAAGTCCCAGTACCTGGGCTCCTTGGTGCCGTACAGGGCGGCCGACTGCTGGAACCAGAAGGTGCCGTCCTTGTCGGTGTACGGGACGGCGGGGGTGTCCGTCGGGTGCGGGTACGGGACGGGGGAGCCGACGCTGATCGTGTAGCCGGCGCGGTCGGGGGTCGACGCGGCTGCGGGCGGGGTGGCGGCGGCGCCGGCCCCGAGCAGGGCGGCGGCGAGGGCGGTGGCGAGGATTCTGCGCGGCGGGGATGACACGAGAGCTCCTTGGGGGGACAACGCGCTGGTGGGGGAGGGCCGACCAGGACCGCCGCTCGGGATTCCGCGTGGGCCGCCGGGTGCCTGTCGGCACGGCGGCGGTCGGGCGGGGCTACGGCGATCGGCGGCCGTGAAGGGGGACGTCCGGCTCCGGGAGCCCGGGGGGTCGGACGAGGAGCGGTGGTCCGGGGGGCATCCGGTGTCCCTCGGACCGATCCGACTCGGACCTGACTGAAGTTGCTTGAAAGACCCCTGACTGAAGTTGCTTGAAAACATGCGTCAGAGAGCAACTGCGATCAAACGGTGGCAGGGGACGTCGCGACTGTCAAGGGCTCGCCCGGTGGCTGCGGGGTGCCGGTCGGGCCGGCCGCCGCACAGGTGCGGGCAGGTCGGTCCGCCGTGCCGGCCGGGGGCCGGACGGGTGGTCCTCGGGATGCAACTGGGCGGCCGGACAGGCGGATTGCGCGGTCGGTCGGTCGAGGAGCCCGACGTTCGGGCACATCGGAGCAGGGTCAGTGCCAGGCGTCGTCGTTCTCCGGGGCCGGCCGGACCGGAACGACGGAAGGGTCCTGGAAGATGCCCGCGAGGGCCAGCAGTGCGCCGCCCCGCGCGGCGTTGGAGAGCCCCAGCGTCGAGGCGGCCACGATCACCCGCTCGGTGGTGGGCGCGATCCTGCGCCCGTCCAGGATCTGCTGTGCGGGCTCCACCAGATAGCGGCCGAACACCGCGAAGTACCCGCCGAGAACGATCCTGGGCGGATTGAGGACGTCCACCAGGATGCTGAGCCCGAGGGCGAGGTCCTCGGCGAGACCGGCGAGAGCGGCGAGGGTTCTGGGGTCACCCGCGTCGGCCCGGTCGAGCAGGTCGCCGAGGCGTTCGGCCAGGTCGACGGAGAGGTCGTGCACCCGGTCCGTCGGGTCGGCGGCCGCGTCCAGGAAGGCCTGGAGCCCGACGGCGACCTCCCAGCAGCCGGTCCGCCCGCACGGGCAGGGCCGGTCGAGCCGGTCGAGCTTCATGTGCCCGATCTCCGAGCCGCGCAGCAGTTTGCCGCCGGAGACGCTGGCACCGCCGACGCCGATTCCGCCGGTGACGTAGACGAGTTCGCGGACGTCGCTGCCGGGGGCGGCGAGGTACTCGGCGAGGGCGCCGGATTCGGCGTCGTTCTCGACCAGGACGGGCGGGGCGTCCCGTCCGAGCCGCACGCGCAGCTCCTGGGCCGCCCGTACGCCCCGCCAGCCGAAGTTGGTGGCGACGACGACGCTTCCGGAGGCGGCGTCGACCGATCCCTGGGTGACGAGGGTGACGCCGATCGGGTGCATGTCCCGCTCGGCGACGGCGCTCAGGCAGTCCGCGACGAGGTCGGCAACCTCCGCCAGGGCGGCCCGGGCGGTCAGCGCCGGCACGTCGAGCGCGCGCCGGTCCTCGTGGACGGCTGTGCCGCGCAGATCGAGGGCGAGCACCGTGATGTGGTCGGCACCGATCTCGGCGCCGATGCCGCAGATGCGGCGGCCGTCGAGTTCGACCATGCGGTGCGGCCGGCCGATCGAGCCGGCGCGGTCGAGTTCGCCCTCCCGGACCAGGCCGCGCTCGATCAGGTCGGCGACCAGGACGGAGACCGTCGCCTTGGGCAGACCGGTGGCGGTGGACAGGTGGGTGCGGGACTGCGGGCCGCTGTCCCGCAGGTGCCGCAGCAGCACGCCCAGGTTGGTGCGGCGCAACGAGGCCTTGTCGGCCGCCTCGGGGTGGCCGGCCATGACGGCGGCGGCCCCGGTGGCCGGGGCCGGTGCCGTGCCCGGGTGGGTGCGGCCGGCCGGGCCGGCGCCCGTGCCGGTGGTGCCGCGCTGTCCTGACCGCACGTCGTCTCCTCGTTCCGCTCCGGATCCTGCGCGCAGGGCAGGGCCGATCTTGACCATGTTAGTTGATGCACCGTTCGAAAAAACTTGTCCCGGCACGGTGGCGGGGTGCGGCGCTATGCCCTTTTCGGCCCGTTCTGGAGGCCGGTGGGGCCTGTTCGCAGAACGTTCCGGCGCATCCCTTGACACCGCCATTCTTAATTAACACACTAGCCGAACTAACGATCCGCAGCGTCGGCGGGTCTCCCCACCGCCGTGTCCGGGCCGGGCGGTCCCGCCCGCGGCAGGCAGAGATGAGGGCCTCCCCCATGAAGTCACGCCCGTTCAGAGCGGCCACCCTCGCCATGGCGCTCACGTCACTGACGGCCTTCGCGGCCGCCTGCGGCTCCGGCGGGTCGGCCGGCCAGGCCTCGGGGCCGGTCACCGTCGAGTTCTGGGGCTGGGCCCCCGGATACGAGAAGTCCGTCGAGCTCTTCAATGCCGCGCACCCAGGCATCAAGGTCACCTACAGCAAGATCTCGCCCGGCGCCAAGGGCGGCTACACCAAGATGCTCAACGCGGTGAAGGCGGGCAACGCTCCCTGCCTGGGATCGGTCGGCTTCGAGACCCTCCCCACCTTCGCCGCCGCCGGGGCCCTCCAGGACGCGACGGAGGCCGCCGCGCCCTACGCGAAGGAGTACGCCCCCTGGGCCTTCGCCCAGTCCGGGGTCGCCGGGCGCACCTTCGGCCTGCCGGTGGACATCGCCCCGATGGCGCTGATCTACCGCAAGGACCTGTTCACCAAGTACGGCATCGCCGCCGCGCCCAGGACGTGGGACGAGTACGCCGCCGATGCGGCGATCATCCACGCGGCCGACCCGAACGCCTACATCGGTTACTTCGGCAACGACGCCTACAACTTCGCGGGTCTCGCCTGGCAGGCGGGCGCCAAGTGGTTCGGCGTCAGCGGCGACAAGTGGACCGTGAACCTCGACGACCCGGCGACCAGGAAGGTCACGGCGTTCTGGCAGGACCTGATCGACAAGAAGCTCGTCAGAACGGTGCCGAGCTTCGACACCGCGCTCTACAAGGGCATGGGGGAGGGCACGATCCTCTCCGACGTCAACGCGGTCTGGGACACCCCGATCCTGGCCGACAGCGTCAAGCAGACCTCCGGCGGCTGGGCCGTCGCCCCGATGCCGGTCTGGGACGCTGCCGCCCCTGCGGCCGGCAACGCGGGCGGCTCCCCCAACGCCGTGCTGAAGGGCTGCAAGCACGTCAAGGAGGCCGTCGAGTTCGCCCACTGGTTCGGCACCGACCAGGCCAGCGTCAGCAACCTGATCAAGGAGACGGGGATCTATCCGGCGGCGCTCTCCGGCCTGGAGAACCCCGCGCTGCACCAGCCGGACCCGTTCTACGGCGGCCAGACGATCTTCGACGTGTTCAAGGAGAGTGCCGCCCGCGTCGACACCGGTTTCCGGTGGGGCCCCGTGATGACCAAGACCTCGGGCGTGCTCGGCGACGGCCTCGGCAAGGCGGGCGCGGGCGGCCTGCGCCTGGACGCCGCGCTGGCCGAGGCCCAGGCGCAGACCGTGGCCGAGATGAAGACCCAGGGCATGGAAATCGGCTGACCATGAGCCCCTCCTCCGTTGTGACCCCGGCGCGCTCGAAGGAGCGCACCGGGGGCGCCCCGAAACCGTCCCGGCCCGAGGCCGGCCCTGCTCGGCGGCGCCGGACCGACGGCCGCCGCTGGGCCCCGCTGGGGTTCCTGGCGCCGTTCGGCACGCTGTTCGCCGTCACCTTCCTGGCCCCGATCTGCTACGCCCTGTACGAGAGCCTGTACAAGCTGCGCCGCTCCGGGCTGGGGCTCGCTCCCCCCTCCGAGGTCTTCACCGGACTGTCCAACTACACGGACGCGCTGGCCGACCACGCCTTCACCGCCTCGATCGTCCGGGTGGTCCTGATCGGCCTGGTCCAGGTGCCGCTGATGCTGGGCCTGGCCCTGGTCCTGGCCCTGATGCTGGACGCCCGCCGCACCCCGTTCAAGCGGTTCTTCCGGCTGAGCTTCTTCCTGCCGTACGCCGTCCCCGGTGTCATCGGCGGCCTGATGTGGTCCTTCCTCTACCAGCCGGACGTCAGCCCCGTCTCCGCCGCGCTCGGTCACCTCGGGCTGCACGTCGACTTCACCTCCGACACGATGCTGCCGTGGTCCGTCGGCAACATGCTGACCTGGGGCTGGACCGGCTACAACATGATCGTCATCCACTCCGCCCTGAAGGCGATCCCGGGCGAGTTGACCGAGGCGGCGGAGCTGGACGGCTGCACCGGCTGGCGGCTCGCCTGGCACATCAAGATCCCGATGGTCCGGCCGGCCCTGGTGATGACCACCGTGTTCTCCGTCATCGGCATGGCCCAGCTCTACAACGAGCCCGTCATCATGAAGGCCGTCGCCCCCAACCTCGCCGGTGACTGGACGCCGATCATGGCCGCCCAGAACGAGGTCGCGGCGAACAACTACCACGCGGCGGCGACCCGTTCGGTGATCCTCGCGCTGGTGATCTTCGCGCTGTCCTTCGGGTTCATGCGCTTCGTCAACAAGCGTGGAGGAGCACAGTGAAGGCCACCGGCCGGGTCGGCCGGGCCGGAGTGATCGCCGTACTCCTGCTCGCCGCGACCTACTCCCTGCTGCCGGTCTGGTGGCTGGTCGTCTCCGCCACCAAGAGCAGCAGCGACCTGTTCTCCAGCAACGGTTTCTGGTTCGCCGGGCGGATCGAACTGGTGCACAACGTCTCGACCCTGCTCGGTGTCCAGGACGGCGTCTTCGGACGCTGGCTGCTCAACAGCCTGCTCTACGCGGTGGGCGGAGCCGTCGTGGCGACGCTGCTGTCCGCCATGGCAGGCTACGTTCTCGCCAAGTACACCTTCCGGGGCCGCGAGGCCGTGTTCAACACCGTCCTCGGCGCCATCCTCGTCCCGGCCCCGTTGTTCGCCCTGCCGCTCTACCTGATGTTCTCGGCGACCCACGTGGTGAACACCTTCTGGGCGGTCTTCGTCCCCAGCGTCGTCAGCCCGTTCGGCGTCTACCTGGCACGCATCTACGCGGCGGCGGCGGTACCGGACGAGCTCCTGGAGGCGGGCCGGCTCGACGGTGCGGGCGAGTTCCGGATCTTCCGGTCCGTGGCGCTGCGGGTGCTCCAGCCGTCGCTGGTCACCATCTTCCTGTTCCAGTTCGTGACCATCTGGACGAACTACCTGCTGCCGTCGTTGATGCTCGCCAACGACCGTCTGCAGCCGGTCACCGTCGGGCTGGTCGCCTGGAAGGAACAGCGCGGCCAGACCGTGCCGTACAACCTGATCATCACGGGCTCGCTGCTCTCCGTCGTCCCGATCGTCGTGATGTTCCTCCTGCTGCAGCGCTACTGGAAGGCCGGTCTGACCTCCGGCAGTGTCAAATAGCCCACCGCCGGAACTCGTAGCCCGCCACCCGACTCACAGAAGGCAGAAGACAGATGAGTGAGCTGCGGCTGACCACGCTGACCCTGCCGACCGCACCGGTCGGCCCCGTCAACCCCCTCCCGCCCCTCTTCGCCGGGGCAGACCTGCACGAGGTCGCCGACGCGAGCCAGGCCGACGACGAGATGCGGCACAACATCGGCTACGGCCGGGTGCCCTCCGTCATGCCGTACCTGATGCAGGACGGCTACACCCGCGAACGGGCACCCGCCGAACACCCGGCCGCGGTACTGGAGAACGCCACCCTGCGGGCGACGTTCCTGCTCGGCGCCGGCGGCCGCCTCTGGTCCCTGGTCCACAAGCCGACCGGACGTGAACTCCTCTTCCGCAACCCGGTGTTCCAGCCCGCCAACCTCGCACTGCGGGGAGCCTGGCTGGCCGGCGGCGTGGAGTGGAACATCGGCACCATCGGCCACGCCCCCACCACCTGCGAACCCCTGCACGCCGCGCGCGTGCTGCGCCCGGACGGTACCCCGGTGCTGCGGATGTGGGAGTACGAGCGCATCCGCGGCGTCGTCCACCAGATCGACGCGTGCCTGCCGGAGGACTCCCGGGTCCTGCTCGTCCACGTCCGCATCACCAACCCGCGCGACACGGCGGTACCGATGTACTGGTGGTCGAACATCGCGGTACCCGAGGCACCGGACGTCCGGGTGCTGTCCCCGGCGGACGCGGCGTGGCAGTTCTCCTACGACCGCCGCGTGCGGCGCGTCGCACTCCCCGCCCCCGACGGCACCGACCTGACCCGCACCACGCGGTCCCGGGACGCGGCCGACTACTTCTTCGACATCCCCGACGGCCGCCGACGCTGGATCGCCGCGCTCGACGCCGGCGGCCGGGGCCTGGTCCAGGCGTCGACGGACCGACTGCGCGGCCGCAAGCTGTTCCTCTGGGGACAGGGCGAGGGGGGACGGCACTGGCAGGACTGGCTGTCCGAGCCGGGCAGCTCCTACCTGGAGATCCAGGCCGGCCTGGCCCGCACCCAGCTCGAACACGTGCGGATGCCCGCCGGAGCGCGATGGTCCTGGACGGAGGCCTACGGACTCCTGGAGGCCGACCCCGGCGCGGTCCACGGCGAGGACTGGGCCGCGGCGTGCGAAGCGGCCCGCGACGGCGTCGACGCACTCGTGCCGGCGAGCGTACTGGAGGCCGAACTCGCCTCGGCCGACGCCTTGTCGGACCAGGAACCGATCGAGATCCTGGCGACCGGGTCCGGCTGGGGCGCCCTGGAGCGCCACCGTCGGACCCACGCCGGCGAACCCGCCCTGGAGGTGTCCGGCACCCCCTTCCCGGACTCGACGCTCGGTCCCGAACAGGAGCCGTGGCTGGAACTCCTCGAGCACGGGCGCCTCTCCCCGGCCGCGCCGGCGCAGGCACCGGTCTCCTACCAGGTCGACCCCGCCTGGGAGGAGGCGCTCGGGAAGGCCGACGGCTGGCTCGCCCAGCTGCACCTCGGAGTCCTGCGCGCCTACGCGGGTGACCTGGACGGCGCCCGCAGGAGCTGGTCGCGCTCGGTCGGGAGCCGGCCCACCGCCTGGGCCTGGCGCAACCTCGCCGTCCTCGCCGACCGCGTCGGCGACCTCACCGAAGCGGCCCGCGCCTACCGCGAGGCCCTCCGCCTGGAACCCGCCCTGCTGCCACTGGCCCTGGAGGCGGCCGGGGTCCTGCTGCGCGCCGGAGCGCCGCAGGAGGTCCTGTCGCTGCTCGCCGCCCTGCCCCCGGCCCACCGCTCCCTGGGCCGGGTCCGCTGGGCCGAGGCCCGCGCCGCACTCGACTGCGGCGACACCGGGCGCTGCGGCCGAATCCTGCAGGAGGGCATCGAACTGGCCGACGTGCGCGAAGGCGAAGGCACCCTGCACGAACTGTGGTTCGCCCACCAGCGCGCGATCCGCGGTGCCGAGCCCGCCGCCCCGCTGCCGCGGGCGTACGACTTCCGGATGCTTGCCGCGGGCTGAGCGGCGCCGACACGGCTCCGGTCCCCCGGAGCCGAACCCGGTCGCGGGCCAACGGCAGCGGACGACCCGCCGGCCACCGTGATCCGACCCGTACGCCGACGACGCGCGGGGCGGCCGTACCCGGCCGCCCCGCGCGTTCTCGGCTCCCGGCGCGCGGCAACCAGGAGCCGACCGGTGCCGGCCGAGCCGGCGGCACTTCACCGCCCCCCTCGTGGCCGGAATTTCTGTTATGCCAATTGACACAGCATCAAACCGACTCCTACGCTCCCGGTCATGGAGGAACAACCCGTACGCCGCGGGCGGCCGCGCAAGGACCCGGAACGGCTGGCGCGCTGGACTCCGCCGGACGGCTGGTCACGGCTGGTCGCGTGGATCTCGCCGGAGGAGAAGAAGGCGCTCAAGCACGTCGCCGTGGATGCCGGTGTCTCGGTCGCCGACCTGGTGCGGGCTCTGGCGAGCGGGCTGGCCGCGGGGGCGATCACGCACGAGGAACTGGTCGGGCAGGTCAGGAGAGGCAGGCAGGTCATGGAGAAGATCCCCACGCTGTTCGAGCGCGACGGCGACTTCCGGGTGGTGGACCGTCCGCGGGCCGAGTGCGCCTGGGTGTTCGCCGGGGAGGGCGCGCCGACGGAGAAGCTGGACGGCACCAATGTGCGGCTGACCGTCCGCGGCGGCCACCTGGTGCGGGTGGAGAAGCGGCGCAACCCGAGCAAGGAGCAGAAGAAGCGGGGCATCGTCGACGGCTGGTACGTCGACACCGACCCGAACGGTCCCGAGGACCGGTGGATCCTGACCGCGGCCGGCAACACCGAGGTGACCGCCTGGCCGGACGGCGAGCACGCCTGCGAGGCCCTCGGCCCGCGGATCCAGGGCAACCCGCTCGAGCTGGACGACCACCTGTGCGTGCCGTTCGACCTGGCGGCGCCGGTGTACACCGCCGTGCCGCGCAGCTACGACGGTCTGCGGGAGTTCCTCGCGGCGCTGGAGAGCCGCTACGCCCCGGGGACCCTGGCGGAGGGCATCGTGTTCCACCACCCCGACGGCCGCCGGGCCAAGATCAAGCGCAAGGACTTCCCCGCGGCGGCCCGGGTCTCCGCCCCCGGTGGGGCCGGCGGCGACCGGCGGTGACCGGCTGGGGCGTCGGGCACCGCCGGGCGGCCGCCTATTTGACGGAACCGGCGGTGAGGCCGGAGACGACGTGCCGCTCGATGAGAGCGAACAGCACCACCACCGGCACGATCGCGAGCACCGAGCCGGCGAACAGGAAGTTCCACTGGACGGTGTAGTTGCCGATGAAGCTGTTGATGCCGACGGTCAGGGGCTGGCTGTCGGAGCGGGTGGAGAGCGTGAGGCCCATCACGAACTCGTTCCAGGCGGAGATGAAGGTGAAGACGACCGCGGTGACGATGCCGGGCCTCGCCAGCGGCAGCACCACCTTCCGCAGCGTGCCGAACCGGCTCAGCCCGTCGAGCATCGCCGCCTCCTCCAGCGCCACCGGGATGGAGCCGATGTAGGCGGTGAGGATCCAGACGGTGAAGGCGAGGTTGAACGCGGCGTTGCAGAGGATCAGCGTCCACACCGAGTTGAGCATGTCGAGCTGGTGGAACTCGCGGTAGAGCCCGACCAGCAGCGCCGTCGGCTGGAACATCTGGGTGACCAGGACGAGCAGCAGGAACAGCTTGCGGCCGCGGAAGCGGGTGCGGGCGGTGCAGTACGCGGCCGGCAGCGCCACCGCGAGGGCCAGCAGGGTGGAGCCGCCGGCCACCAGCAGGGTGACCCGGAGGTTGGTGCCGAGGGTGGAGTCCCGCCACACGTCGACCAGGTTGGACCAGGCGAAGTGGCTGGGCAGGTAGCCGGCGTCGCGCAGTTCGTCGGCCGGCCGGACGGCGGTGACGACCATCTCCAGGTACGGCAGCAGGAACAGCGCGGCCAGCCCCCAGGCGACGGCGGCGACGACGAGGGTGCGGGGGCGGATCGGCTCGCGCCGGGCCCGGACCGTGACATGACGGGGCATCAGTTCTCCTCCTGGTTCCACCGGCTGACCCTGAGGAAGAGGAGGACCATCAGGACGACCAGGGCGAAGTTGACGACGGACATCGCGGCGGACTCGCCGATGTCGGTGTTCTTCAACTGGTACATGAACACCGTCGTGGTGGCGGTGTCGCTGTTGGGCCCGCCCTGGGTCATGCCCCAGATCACGGGGAAGGAGTTGAAGACGTTGATCAGGTTGATCACCAGGCCGACCAGGAAGGCCGGCCGCAGCAGCGGCAGCGTGATCCGCAGATAGGTCTGGAACGCGGTGGCGCCGTCCACCCTGGCCGCCTCGTGCAGTTCGGCCGGGACGGTCTGGAGGCCGGCGAGCAGGGTGTAGGTGGTGAAGGGCAGCGAGACGAAGACCGCCACCAGCATCATCCAGGGCCAGGCGGTGTCCGGGTCGCCGAGCCAGTCCCGGGGGCCGTCGATCAGCCCCAGGTCGGCGAGCAGCGTGTTGAGCACCCCGGAGGTCCGGTTGAGCATCCACTTGAAGCCGATGGAGGTCATCAGCACGGACGCCGCCCAGGGAGCGATCAGCGCCCAGCGGGTGAAGCGGCGCCCGGGGAAGCGCTGGTCGAAGAGCTGGGCGAGGGCCAGCGAGACGAGCATGGTGAGGCCGACCACGGCCAGCGTCCAGACCACGGTGTGCACGAGCACCCGGCCGAGGTCGGGCTCGTCGAAGAGCTTGCGGTACTTGTCGAGTCCGGCCGAACCGCGGACGAAGCCGCTGGTGCTGATCCGCAGGAAGGAGGTGCGGACCATCTCGTAGACCGGCCACAGGACCACCAGGACGATCAGCAGGACGGCCGGGCCGATCCACGGCAGTGGACCGAGCCGGGCGGCGAGGGAGCGGGCGGGCGGGCGCCGACCGGCCCTGCGGCCTTGTGGGGAAGCTGACTTGAGGGACACGAGGGTGCCTTCCGGGCGTGTGGGCCCCGCCGGCCGGGCGGCGCGCGGGAGGGCGCGCGCCGCCCGGCGGGTGCGGCGGGAACCGCGGGTGCGGCAGATGCGCTGCCGTGGAACCTGGGGAGCGGGCGGACTACTTGCCTGCGACCGCGGCCTGGGCCTTCTTCTGCAGGTCGCCCAGGACCTTCGCGGGGTCGTCGGCGACGGCGGAGCCGATGCCCTTCTTGAGCTCGGCGGAGACCGCGTCCCAGGCGGTGTCGCCCAGAGGGTAGAAGGCGGCGCCGGGCAGCAGGGCGAAGAAGGGCTCGAGGTCCTTGTGCTTGCCGCCCGTGCTCATCTCCTTCAGGGTGTCCTGGGTGACGGGCATCAGGTTGTAGGTCTCGACGAACTTGAGGGTGTTCTCCTTCGCGTACGCGAAGTCGAGGAAGGTCCTGATCTGCGCCGCGTGGCCGTTCTTCTTGAACGCCATGGTCCAGTCCGCCACGCCCAGGGTGGACTTGAGGGGCCCGTTCTTGCCGGGGATGGGCGCCACGCCGTAGTCGACCTTGCCCTCGGTGGCCATGGAGATCAGCGAGGGGTGGCCGTTGAGCATGGCGGTCTTGCCGGCGGCGAAGTCGGCGAAGGCGGTCTTGCGGTCGGTGGTGGCCGGGTTGGCGTACGTCAGGCCCGGCTGCACGAGGTCGGCCTTCAGCCAGCTGAAGGTGCCGACGTTGGCCGGGCTGTCGATGGTGTAGGCGCCGCTGCGGTCGGTGTGGCCGCCGCCGTTGCCGAGCTCCCAGATCATGCTTTCGCCCTGGGCCTCCTCCGGTCCCAGCGGCAGGGCGTAGGGGACGACGCCCGGCACCTTCGCCTTGATCTTCTCGGCGTCGGCCTTGAGTTCGTCCCAGGTGGTGGGGGGCTGGGCGATGCCGGCCTGCTGGAACAGGGCCTTGTTGTAGAAGAAGGCGCGGGCGGAGGAGACGAACGGGATGCCGTACTGGGTGTCCTTGACCTTGCCGGCGTCGGCGAAGGTGGCGATCAGATTGGCCCTGGTCGCGGTGGAGAGCACGTCCTCGGCCTTGTAGAGGAGGTCGTCCGCGACCTTGTCGGCGTAGCCGCCGGTCTGCAGGACGTCGGGGACGTTCCCGCTCTGGATCATGGTCTTGACCTGGCTGTCGATGTCGTTCCAGTTGATGACCTGGACGTCGACCTTGATGTCCGGGTGGGCCGCGGTGAAGGCGGCGGCGACGCCGTCCCAGTAGCCCTTGGAGCTGTTGGAGGCCTTGTCGCCGTAGTCGGCCGCGACCAGCTTGAGGGTGACGTTCCCGCCGTCGGAGCCGCTGGATCCGCCGCTGCCGCACGCGGTGAGCGTCAGCGCCGCGGTGGCGCACAACAGGGGGATGCCGAGGAGCCGCTTGTTCATGGCCGTGTACCGCCTTCGTCCTGCGAACCCGGGCCCGGGGGCGGGGGTTCGTTCCTGGGAGTGCAGAAGCCGAGCACCGCACCGGTGCGTCGCGGGGGCTGGGGGAGGCCGCCGCTCGGTGCACCTGCCGGCTGTCGAACGGGCCGCAACGGCCATGGCTGCTTGATTGTGCTTGAAGACAGCCAGGTTTGCGCAAATGTGAAGTGCCCGTTGCTCACGGAAGTATTCACGAGGGGCGCCGGGCGGTCTAGTTGCTGTTACCGGACCGTTGCGGACGTGCCGCCTGCCGGACGGTTCGCCCGCTCCCGGCGGACAGCTCCGACGATCCGTCAGATCTGTTGTTCTGCCTGGTCGGAGCGATCGAACGGGCTCGGGGTCCGGTCGGCGGGGGATCGCGTCGACCGCTGGGCGCAGGGCCCGGTGCGGGCCGGCGGGCGGGCCGTGGAGTGCGGCGCGGCCCTCTGCTCAATTTTGTTTGCAAGGGGTGCAAAAGCACGGGGCGTGCACGTCGGCATGTGCGATCTTGGAATGCGCTCGCGGACATGCGGTCCCGGGCGTGCGCGCCCCGGACGTGTGCATCCCGGTCGTGTGCACCCCGGTCGTGCACGAAGCCCCCGGCGATCGGCCGAGGGCGGTCGCGGGTCCGGGCCGGGGGCCGACGGGATCGGAGCGGGCGGGGTGGGGGTACGGGGCCGGGGGCCGGGGCCGGCCGGGTCCGGACGGTCGCCCGGGCGCCCGGGGTCAGGCGCGGAGCACCCGCACGCCGCAACCGGTGACGGCCTTCTCCTGCGCGCCGGTCAGCCCGTCGTCGGTGACCAGGTCGTGGATGTCCGTCAGCGGGCAGATCGCGGCGAAGGTCACCAGCCCGACCTTGCTGCTGTCCGCCAGGACGACGCCGCGCGCGGCGCTGCGCAGGAAGGCCTGGTCGGTGTGGGCCTCCATCTCGTCGTGCGTGGTGCAGCCCTCGCCGGCGGTGAGGCCGTCGACGCCGATGAACGCGACGTCCAGGTGGTACTGCGAGAGCATCCGCTCGGCGGCCGGCCCGACCAGCTCGTAGCTGGCCGACCGCGCGATGCCGCCGACCACCACCAGGCGGATCTCCGGCCGGACGATCAGGTCGGCGGCGATGTTGACCGCGTTGGTCACGATGGTGACCCCGCCGCGCTCGGCGAGCACCCGGGCGAGCTCGCTGGTGGTCGTGCCGCCGGTCAGGCCGACCACGGCGCCCTCCGGCACCAGGCGTTCGGCGGCCAGGGCGATCCGGCGCTTCTCGGCCTGCCGCTTGCCGTGCCGGTGCCGCAGCGGAAGCTCCAGATTGACGGTGCCGGTCACGGCGCCGCCGCGGGTGCGGTGCAGCAGGCCCTGGTCGTGCAGCTCCTGGAGGTCGCGGCGGACCGTCGCGGTGGAGACGCCCAGCAGCTCCGCCAGCGCGTGCACGTCGGCGCTCCCCGCTTCGGTGACATGAGCGAGGATCTTGGCGGTCCGGTCAGCTTTGAGCATGTCGGGGAGTCTAGACGAGGCTTGGTCCGTACCGCAGCGGCGCCTCGGGGGAGCGGAGAACGGGGCTTCGGTGCTGGCAGGGCGGCAGGTATCCGACAAGTCGGCCCTGGGGGCAAGATGCTCGGAACTGATTAAAGTACCCGGTACAGCGAACAAATTCGATCGACGCGCGCTGCCGACCGCCGCCCGTTGCCACGATCAGACCGGTGGGGCGGGAGGGTGGTGGACCGCGTCCTCTTCCCGGAGGTGACCGCGTGACCGCGGACCGACTCGCACTGTCCGGCGCCCGGCTGGTCCTGCCCGGCGGCGTCGTCGAGAACGGCCGGCTCTCGATCGGGGGGACGGCCATCGTCGGCCTGGGCGGCACCGCCACCCCCGGCGACCTCGACCTGACCGGGTACACCGTGGTGCCCGGCTTCGTCGACCTGCACGTCCACGGCGGCGGCGGCGCCTCCTACGCCTCCGGCATCGCCGAGGAGGCCCTGCGCGCCGCCCGCACCCACCTCGAGCACGGCACCACCACCACCGTCGCCTCCACCGTCACCGGCGAGATCGACGACCTGGCCCGCCAGGCCGCCGTCCTCTCCGAACTCGCCGAGGACGGCGTGGTGGCCGGCGTCCACTTCGAGGGCCCGTTCATCTCGCACAACCGCTGCGGCGCCCACCGCCCCGACCTGCTGCGCGACCCCGACCCGGCACTGGTCCGCAAGCTCGTCGACGCCGCCCGCGGCCACGCGAGGATGGTCACCCTCGCCCCCGAACTCCCCGGCGGCCTCGACTCGGTGCGGATGCTCGCCGACCTCGGCGTCATCGCCGCCGTCGGCCACACCGACTCCGACTACGCCCGCACCCTGGAGGCGATCGGCGCCGGCGCCACCGTCGCCACCCACCTCTTCAACGCCATGCCCGGCATCGCCCACCGCGCCCCCGGCCCGATCGTGGCCCTGCTGGAGGACGAGCGGGTCACCGTCGAACTCATCAACGACGGCGTCCACCTCCACCCCTCCGTGCTCGACCTCGCCTACGGCACCGCCGGCGCCTCCCGGGTCGCCCTCGTCACCGACGCCATGGGCGCCGCCGGCATGGGCGACGGCCTCTACCCCCTCGGCCCGCTCCAGGTCGAGGTCAAGGACGGCGTGGCGATGCTCACCGACGGCAGCTCCATCGCCGGATCGACCCTCACGCTGGACCGGGCGTTCCGCCGCTGCCTCACGGTCAGCGGCCTCAGCCTGAACCAGGCCGTGGAGTCGCTCTGCACCGTCCCGGCCCGGCTGCTCGGCCTCGCCGACCGGGTCGGCACCCTGGAGACCGGCAAGCTCGCCGACCTCGTCGTCGTCGACTCCACCGGCTACGACCTGGTCGCCGTCATGCGCCGCGGCGAGTGGATCACCGGCGGCGACCGCTTCGCCCCGATCACCACCGCCTGACCTCCCGCCGCAGGCGAAGGGGCGGTCGGACGGTGCGGGTTGCACATTGGTGATCGATATTGCGCAAAACTGGCTCCTGGGTCTATAGATTAAGCATATTCGAGCAGACTCTGCCTGGAGGACAGTCATGAGCCATGTGGACGCGGAGATCGCCAGTCAACCCGACTGCTGGCGGCGCGCACTCGAGCTGACGCCCCGGGGGCTGCCGGAGCCGGGCGAGCGGGTGGCGGTGATCGGCTGCGGCACCTCGCTGTACATGGCGCAGGCCTACGCCGCCCTCCGGGAGGGCGCCGGACTGGGGGAGACCGACGCCTTCGCGGCCTCGGAGTTCCCCCACCGGCGGCGCTACGACCGGGTGCTGGCGATCACCCGCTCCGGCACCACGACCGAGGTCGTCGAGGCGCTCGGGCGGGTGAGCTCGGGCGAGACCGTCGCCGTCACCGCCGACGGCGCGACCCCGGTCGCCGGTGCGGCCCGCTCCCTGGTGGTGCTGGACTTCGCCGACGAGCGGTCCGTGGTGCAGACCCGGTTCGCCACCACCGCGCTGGTCCTGCTGCGCGCCCGGCTCGGGCTCGCCCCCGCCGACCTGCCGGCCCAGGCCGAACTGGCGCTGGCCCAGACGTTGCCCGAAGGGGCCGCCGCGGCAAGGCAGTTCACCTTCCTCGGGGCCGGGTGGACCTGCGGCCTCGCCCACGAGGCGGCGCTCAAGGTGCGCGAGGCCTCGTACTCCTGGGCCGAGTCCTACCCGGCGATGGAGTACCGCCACGGTCCGGTCAGCGTCACCGCGCCGACCAGCGCCGTCTGGTTCTTCGGCGCCCCGCCCGCCGGACTGGAGGGCGAGGTCCGGGCCCTGGGTGCCACCGTCTCGGTCTCCCCGCTGGATCCGCTCGCCGACCTGGTGCGGGCCCAGCGGCTGGCCGTCGAGGTGGCGGTCTCCCTCGGCCTCGACCCGGACCGACCGCGCAATCTGACCCGCTCGATCGTGCTGGACCGGCCGTGACCGCCCCGCTCGGTCGTCCCGGCCCGGCCGTCGCCGCCCCGTCCGGGACGTCGGCCGTGCACCGGGTGCCGCCCTCGGAGGGAGGTCGCCGGGCGACGCGCTAGGTCCCCACCGGCCCGTCGGCCGGACCTCCGGCCCCTGTCGGACCGTCGCGGTCCGCAGGGGCCGCCGGGCGTTACGGCGCCGCCCGGCCTGCTCGCGGTATGCAAATGTCTGCTCAATAATGCTCGAAAAACCCTTAGTTCAAGCACTTGACGACATGTCATGAACCTTGCTGTCATGGCGGGGCACCGCCCTCCCCGGCCTGCGGCCCCATCGACGCGCGGGCCTTCCTCACTCCCTCCCCAGGAGGACAGCGTGAGCTCTGCCGCCGCTCCCCCCACCCGCCGACCACGGGCCGTCCGCCACCGCCGGACGGCCGCCGCCATGATCCTGACCCTGCTCGGAGCCCTGCTGACCGCGCTCGGCCCGGCCCTTCCGGCCCGGGCCGCGACCGCCGGGAACGCAGCCTCCGTCACCCGCGCCGGTGACACCTTCACCGTCCGGACGTCCAGCGCCGCCGCCGTCCGGATCGTCGTGGCCCGCGCCGACGTGTTCCGGATCTGGCTCTCGCCGGACGGCTCCTTCACCGACGACCCGGCCGGTTCCGACCTCGCGACCACCACCTCCTTCGGCACGGTCGGCGCCACCCTCACCGACGCCGGCGCGTACTGGCGGATCGGCACCCCCGCCATCAGCCTGCGGATCAACAAGAAGCCGCTGACCTTCGCGCTCTACCGGGCCGACGACACCACCCTGGTGTGGGCGGAGTCCCAGCCGACCAGCTGGAGCGCCGGCCGCACCACCCAGTACCTCGGCCGCTCCGCGGACGAGCAGTTCTACGGCACCGGACTGCACCTCGGCGAGTGGGCCCTGCGCGACCGGACCGTCCCGGTCGCGGTCTCCAACAAGTGGACCGAGGGCACCAACGCCAGCCCGGCCCCGTTCTACATGTCCACCAACGGCTACGGCGTCATGCGCAACACCTGGGCACCCGGCTCGTACGACTTCCGCGCCCCGACCGCGCTGAGCCACGACGAGAAGCGCTTCGACGCCTGGTACTTCGCCGGCAGCTCGCTCAAGGACGTGCTCGACGGCTACACCGACGTCACCGGCAAGCCGTTCCTGGCGCCGATGTGGGGCCTGGAACTCGGCAACGCCGACTGCTTCAACGCCTCCAACCCGGACTACCAGGGCGACCACAACCGCGCCCGTCACCGGACCACGCCCGACGTGGTCGGCTACGCCGCCGACGCCCGCGCCGCCGACATGCCCTCGGGCTGGATCCTGCCCAACGACGGCTACGGCTGCGGCTACACCCAACTGCCGTCCACCGTCGCCGCCCTGAACGAGAAGGGCTTCCGGACCGGACTGTGGACCTCCACCGGCCTCTCCGGCATCGACCAGGAGGTCGGCACGGCCGGCTCCCGCGCCGTGAAGACCGACGTGGCCTGGATCGGCAGCGGCTACAAGTACGCCTTCGACGGGGTGAAGCAGGCGGTCGCGGGCATCGAGGACAACTCCGACGCCCGCCGCTTCGTCTGGACAGTCGACGGCTGGGCCGGCACCCAGCGCAACGCGGTCGTCTGGACCGGCGACACCAGCGGCACCTGGGACGCCATGCGCTGGCACGTCCCCTCGATCGCGGGCGCCGGACTCTCCGGTCTCAACTACGCCTCCGGCGACATCGACGGCATCTTCGGCGGGAGCCCGCAGACCTACGTCCGCGACCTCCAGTGGAAGGCCTTCACCCCGGCGTTCATGACCATGTCCGGCTGGGGCGCCACCAACCCCTCGGCCGGGTACCAGGACAAGCAGCCGTGGCGGTTCGCCGAACCGTACGCGTCGATCAACCGCAAGTACCTGCAGCTCAAGATGCGGCTGATGCCCTACCTCTACACCATGGGCCGGACCGCCAACGAGACCGGCGTGCCCTCCACCCGGGCCCTGGTGCTGGAGTACCCGGACGACCCGGTGGCCCGGGGCAACGCCACCTCCGGCGAGTTCATGGCCGGCGACTCCTTCCTGGTAGCACCGGTCGTCAGCGACACCGCCGTCCGCAACGGGATCTACCTGCCGGCCGGCAGCTGGACCGACTACTGGACCGGCAAGGTCTACCAGGGCCCCGGCTGGCTGGACGGCTACGCCGCCCCGCTCGACACCCTGCCGCTGTTCGTCCGCGCGGGCGCGATCGTCCCGATGTGGCCGCAGATGAACTACACCGGTGAGAAGGCCGTCTCCACCCTGACCTACGACGTGTACCCGCGCGGCGACTCCGCCTTCAGCCTCTACGAGGACGACGGGGTGACCCGGGCGTACCAGAACGGCGCCTACGCCCGGCAGCGGGTGGACGTGCACGCGCCGGCCACCGGCCGGGGGGACGCCGTGATCAGCGTCGGTGCGGCGGAGGGCAGTTACACCGGGAAGGCCGCCGAGCGCGGCTACGAGTTCACCGTGCACAGCGCGACCGCGCCCACCTCGGTCTCGGTCGGCGGGGCGCCGCTGCCCGCTCTCGCCGGAAAGGCCGCCTACGACAGCGCGAGCAGCGGTTGGTACTACGACCCGGCCGACCGCGCCGGGGTGCTGTGGATCAAGGCCGGCAGCCGGTCCGGGGCGTTCACCGTGACCGCCTCCGGCATCACCGCGGCGCCCGGGACCCCGGTCGGCACGAGGTCCGAGCCGATCCCGCAGACCGGCTGGAAGGTCCTCGGCGCCGACAGCGAGGAGACCGCGGGCGAGAACGGCGCCGCCACCAACGCGATCGACGGCAACCCCGCGACGATCTGGCACACCAAGTGGTCGGGCGGCGCCGCCCCGCTGCCGCACGAGATCCGGATCGACCTCGGCGCGCGCTACGCCGTCGACGGCCTCGGCCAGCTGCCCCGGCAGGACGGCGGCGTCAACGGCCGGATCGGCCGGTACGAGGTCTACGTCTCCGACAGCGCCACCACCTGGGGCAGCCCGGTGGCCACCGGCTCCTTCGCCGACACGGCCGCCGCGCAACAGGTGTCCTTCACCGCCGCCTCCGGCCGCTACCTGCGCCTGCGGGTCCTGAGCGAGGCGGGCGGCCGGGGGCCCTGGACCAGTGCGGCCGAGCTCACGGCCACCGGGACCAAGGCGCCACCGGGAGCCGCCGCCGGCTGACCCGCGACCGACCGAACGGCAGCCGAAAGGGCCCTCGGTACCGCGCCGGACGCGCGGTACCGAGGGCCCGCGGTCAGGCCGGGAGCCGCCAGACCTGGTTGACGCCGCCGGCGCAGTCCCAGATGATCAGCCGGTTGCCGTTGCTCGCGTCGGCCCTCGGGACGTCCAGGCAGCGCCCGGACTGCGGGTTGACGATCAGGCCGCCCGGCCGGACCTGCCACTGCTGGGCACCCGTGCCGTTGCACACGTAGAGCTGGACGCCGTTGCCGTTGCCCGTGCCGCCGCCCGCCACGTCCAGGCACTTGCCGAGCGAGCGGACCGTGCCGTCGGTACCCACCCGCCAGGACTGGCCGTAGCCGCCGTTGCAGTCGAACAGCTCGACCGGCGTGCCGTCCTCGTGACGGTTGTCCCGGACGGTGACGCACTTGCCCGCGAGCCCGGTGATCGCGCCGACCGGCCCGGCCGGCTCGGGCGGCAGCAGGTCGCCGAGCAGGATCCGCACCTCGACGGCCTTCCCGGGACTGCAGCTGAGCTCGGTCGTGGCGTCGCCGGCGATCACCGAACTGTCGGCGTAGTAGTCGTACACGCGGCCGTTGATCCGCCAGGCGCAGTAGAGCTGGAGCCGCCAGGTACGGCGCGGGTCCAGGCCGGTGCACTCCCCGAACCAGCGGTAGCCGTCGACGACGTAGGTCCGGCAGTTCTCGGCCGCGGTCGTCCCGGCGGTGGCCGCCACCGGTGCGGGGACGACGGCGGGCACCGGTGGCGCGGGGACGGCGAGCGCGCCCGAGGGGGTGGCGATCGCGGCGGCCACCGCCAGCAGGAAGGTGGCCAGTGCGGCCAGGGTACGGCGCATCGGGAACGTCCTCTCGGGGCTGCGGAAGGGCGGCGTGCCGGGCACCGGTCGACGGTGCCCGTCAGGTCCTGGTGGAAGCCGACCCGGCTTGTTGCGGCGCGAGTTGTGTCCGGCATCCGGCCGGTCCGCGAGTCAGCCTCCGGGACGCCGCAGCCACCGTCAACGCGGATCCGCCGAGATCCCCCCACGGGGGTAACGCGGTCCTCGCGGCTCCCCCCGACGGGGGGCCGGTCGTCCCGGCCGGGGCAGTTCGCCCCGGCCGGGCGGCGGGTGGCGCCGGTGCTCCGTACGGGTGAAGGCCGGTTCGACCCCCGGGCGGTGCGGGCAGAGCCCGGGGCATGACGACACCCCAGCACGAGCCCCAGCACAAGCGCCGCCGCCGTTCTGCCGCTCCCGCAGCCGTCGTGCCCGCCCGTACCGCGGGGCCCGTGCTCCCCGCCCGGACGCGCCGGGCGGGCCGCTGCTGCGGGACGTGGTCCAGCGAACACCTCACCCGGGACGCACGGGTCGTGCGCACGGTCTGGCACGAACCCGCCTGCCGGGCCCGGAAAACCGGATGACCGGAGGCCGCCGCCCTCCCTACCCTCGGCCCCATGGACGTCAACGCGCCCCTGCTGAACGTGGTCGATGTCGAGGCGACCTGCTGGGAGGGGCAGCCGCCGCCCGGCCAGGTGAGCGAGATCATCGAGATCGGGCTCACCGTGGTCGACCTGCGGGCGGGCGAGCGGCTGGCCAAGCACCGGCTGCTGGTGCGCCCGGCCCGGTCGGAGGTGAGCCCGTTCTGCACCGAACTGACGGGACTGACCCCGGCCGAGGTGGCCGGGGGCGTCTCCTTCGCCGAGGCCTGCCGGACGCTGGCGGCCGTGCACCGGACCGGCGCGACACCCTGGGCCAGCTGGGGCGACTACGACCGGAACCAGTTCACCCGGCAGTGCCGGCGGACCGGCGCGGAGTACCCCTTCGGCCACCACCACACCAATGCCAAGGCGGCCTTCACCGCCTCCTACGGCCTGCGCCGACGGCCGGGCATGGCCCAGGCCCTCACCGTCGCCGGGCTCCCGCTGGAGGGCCGCCACCACCGGGGCGACGACGACGCGTGGAACATCGCCGCCCTGGTCCTGGCCGTCGCGGCCCGCGGCGACTGGCCGTAGCGCGGGCCCCCGCCCCGGCCCGTCAGGCGGACGGGAGGCGCGGCGTGCGCGGCGGGGTGGTGCGGCGGTCGCCGGTGGCCTCGAAGGCGGCGGCGAGGCGGAGCAGGGCGGTGTCCTCGTAGGCGCGGCCCGCGAAGGTGAGGCCCACCGGCATGCCGATGTCGGCCATGGTGCCCATCGGCACGGTCACGGTCGGGATGCCGAGGTGGCGCGGTACGAGGTTGCCGTTGGCGACCCACACGCCGTTGCGCCAGCCGAGGTCCGCGGAGGCCTCGACGACGTCCATGTCGGCCGGGCCCACGTCGGCGACGGCGGGGAAGACCACGGCGTCCAGGCCGAGTTCGTCCATCCACTGCTCCAGGTCGATCCGGCGGGTCTCCTCCAGCCCGCGCAGTCCCTGCTCCAGGAGCGGGATCTCGGTGACCGACGCGTAGGGGTGCTCGCGGACCTGGCGCGGGTAGTCGACGATGGTGTCGTCGAAACCGTCGTAGCGGTCCGGCAGTTCGCCCTGGTGCTTGGGCCAGATGGTGTCGGCGTCGACCTCGGCCAGGCTCGGCAGGGCCGGGTCCCCGTTGGCGCGCAGGAAGTCGTCCCAGGCCCAGGCGGACAGATCGAGGATCTCGCGGTCCAGGAAGTCGGGGCCGATCAGCCCCCGGGTCTTCAGGGACGGCGCGCCCGGGCGGTCGGACTCGTAGTTGGTCACGACGGGGAAGTCGACCTCGACGACCTCGGCACCGGCGGCCTCCAGGTCGCGGCGGGCCGCCTCCCACAGGTCGATCACCGAGGCGCGGGTCTCGATCCGCTGACCGGTCTGGCCGCCGATGCCGCCCTCGGGGTTGGTGCCGGCCTCCGGGTCGGCGTTGATGTACATCCGGGGCACGCCGACGCGCCTGCCGGCGAGCGCTGCCCGGGCCGCCGCGGTGTCGGCGGGCGCCAGCCCCGGGTAGGAGTCCGGCCGGACCTCGGACGGGGCGGGGATCGGCACCCAGGGCTGGGTCCGCCACAGGTCGCCGCGGGTGTCCGGGTCGTCGGCGACGACGACGTCGAGCAGTTCGAGCAGGTCGGCCATGGTGCGGGTGTGCGGGACGACGACGTCCATGGTCGGGACCAGCGGCCAGTTGCCGCGCACCGAGATCACGCCCCGGCTGGGGGTGTAGGCGCACAGGGCGTTGTACGAGGCGGGCGCGCGGCCGGAGGACCAGGTCTCCTCGCCGAGCCCGAACGCGCCGAACGAGGCGGCGGTGGCGGTGCCCGAGCCGTTGGAGGAGCCGGAACCGTAGGCGCTGGTCAGCCAGTCGGCGTTGTAGGGGCTCTCGGCGCGGCCGTAGACGCCGCGCTGCATGCCGCCGTTGGCCATCGGCGGCATGTTGGTGAGGCCGATGAGCACGGCGCCGGCGGCGCGCAGCCGCTCGATCGCGAAGGCGTCGCGCTGGGCGACGAGGTGCTCGAACGCCGGGGAGCCGGCGGCGGCGGTCAGGCCCTTGGCGAGGTAGCTGTCCTTGGCGGTGTACGGGATGCCGTCGAGCGGGCCGAGGCTCTCGCCGCGCGCGCGCCGGGCGTCCGAGGCCTCGGCGTCGGCGCGGGCGTCCGGGTTCATCACGACGAGCGAGTTGAGCGCGGTGGCGGTGCCGGGCCGGTCGTAGGCGTCGATCCGCGCCAGGTAGGCGTCGAGCAGGGCGACGGCGGTGGTCCGGCCCGTTTCGAGTGCGGCCCGCAGGTCGGCGATACCGGTCTCGACGACGTCGAACGGGTGGGTCATGGGGTTCGTCTCCAAGGTGATTCGGTGGAACAGCGGTGGAGCAGATCGGTGGAGCAGGTCGGTGGAACAGGTGGAGCAGGTCGGTGGAGCAGGTCGGTGGAAGGGAACGCTGGAGCAGGCGGGTGTCAGAGGACGGCGGGCGCGAGTTCCTCCGTGAGCGGGCGGTCCCCGTCGGCCTCGCCCATGCGCCGGTCGGGGCGGCGTGCGAGCAGGTAGCCGAGCCCGGCGAGGGTCACCGTGCCGACGCCGAGCGGTGCCGCCCAGATCTGGTACCACGGCGCACCGGCCGGGGAGAGGACGGCGCGCGGCCAGCAGATGTTGACCACCTCGAAGCCGGTCCACAGCACCGCGAGCAGGTTCAGCGGGGTCCCGAGACGCCCGTAGCGGACGGCCCCGGCGGGCGTCCAGCCGCCGCGCAGGCGCGCGACCAGGGCGACGAGGGTGAGCAGGAAGAACGGCACGAAGGTGGCGGCGCCGCCGAAGGTGATCAGGCTGCCGATGGCCGAGGTGCTCAGCCCCAGCGGCAGGGCGGCGCAGCTGACCAGTGCGGCGGCGAGGAGTCCGCCGATCGGTGCCCGGTGCCGGTTGACCCTGCGGACGTGGCGGGAGAAGGGGAAGACGTCGTCGCGGGCGAGTGAGTAGAGGCCGCGGGCGGCGCCGCCCTGGGAGGCCATCAGGCAGGCGGTGAAGCTGATCAGGACGACCAGGACGAAGGGCTTGTCGGCCCAGCCGCCGAAGGCGTGGGTGACGGCGGTGGTGACCGGGTCGAGGTCCTGGCGGGCGACCACCTCGGCGGGGGCGGGGTGGGCGAGCGCGACCGCGACCGCGTTGAGGATCACCACGAGTCCGACCGCGATCAGCGACCACCACATGGCCCGGGGCACCTGCCGGGAGGCGTCCTTGGTCTCCTCGGCGGTCGACACGCAGGCGTCGAAGCCGATGAACGCCCAGCCGGCCACGGCCACGGCCGCGAGCACGGCACCGGTGTCGCCGATGCCCAGGGCCTTCGGCGCGTCCAGGAGGTCGGTGAGCAGGCCGAAGCCGTGCTCCCGGAAGAACAGCAGCAGGGTGAGGCCGACCACGACGGAGGCGACCGCCTCGGCGGCGATCCCGAGGCCGACGATGCGGCGCAGGAGGTTGATGCCGTAGGCGTTGACCAGGGTGCAGAGCAGCACGAAGCCGACCGAGGCGAGCACCTGTTCGGCGGGCGTGGGGACGGCGCCGAACAGCGCGAACAGCCAGGGGGAGGCGAGATAGGCGACGGTGGTGTTGCCGAACATCACGGCGAACTGCCACAGCCAGCCGCTCAGCCAGGCGACCGCCGGACCGGCCAGGCGCTTGCTCCACTGGTAGGCGCCGCCGGCCAGCGGCCACTGCGAGGCGAGCTCGGAGTAGACGGAGACGACCAGGCACTGTCCGAGCAGGCACAGCGGCAGCGCCCAGACCCAGGCCCCGCCCGCGACGCTCATGCCGACCTGGACGGCCGCGTACAGCCCGACGACGGGGGAGACGACGGCGAAGCCCATGGAGATGTTGCCGAGCACGTTCAGGCTGCGTCTCAGCTCCTGCCGGTAGCCGAGTGCTGCCAGCCGGTCGTCGTCGGTCGGGGTGTTCTCGGCCACGTGCTGCGCCCTCCAGATAAAACTAACTTTGTTAGCGTCCGCTGTTGATCCGGCACGATAGCCTCTGAACAGGAAGAGCGGAAGAGGGGATCTTTCGGTGGGCCGACCGAGCAGGGCAGTGCTGACCCGCGAGCGGATCGCGCGCGCGGCGCTCCAGGTGGTGGACGACGAGGGTCCCGACGGCCTCACCATGCGGGCGCTGGCGGAACGCCTCGGGGTCAAGGCCGCCTCGCTCTACAACCACATCGAGAGCAAGGACGCGCTGGTCGACACCGTCTCCGAGCTGGTCAACAGCGAGATCGACCACGCGCCGCTGGCCGACGCCGACTGGCGCTCCGGCCTCGCCGCCTACGCGCGCGGCTACCGCGCCGTGTTCGTCCGGCACCCGAACGCGGTCTCCCTGCTCGCCCGCCGCCGGGTCGTGGCGGACAACGCCCTGCGCGGCTACGACGCGCTGCTCGCCCTCCTCGGCCGGGCCGGGCTCGGCCCGGCCGACGCCGCCGAGGTCGCCGCGGCCCTGGACTTCCTCGTCCTCGGCTCCGCCCTGGAGACCTTCGGCGCCGGGTTCACCCGGGAGCCGGCCGGCTACCGGCCCGACTACCCGGCCCTCGCGGACGCCCTCGACGGCGCCTACGCCGACGGGAGCGGCGCGACGGAGCTCGACGACCGGGGCTTCGAACTGGGGCTGCGCCTCCTGGTCGACGGCGTGGCACTCCGCACCCGGTAGCCGGCGCCGTCCGGTCGGGCATCAGGTCCCGTCCGGTCGGGCCTCCGGCCACGACCGGTCGGCCGGCGTTCGTACCCCGGGGCGGAGGTCAGCGGGCGGTGGCGCGGCGGGCCGGGGCGAGCGGGACGACCAGGGGGGTGCCGGTCTGCGGGTCCTCGATCACCTGGCAGGGCAGGTCGAAGACGCGCTCGACCAGATCGGCCGTGACGATCTCCCGGGGTGCCCCTTCGGCGACCACCACGCCGTCGCGCAGGGCGATCAGGTGGGTGGCGTACCGCGCGGCCTGGTTGAGGTCGTGCAGCACCGCGACCAGCGTCCGCCCCTGCTCCCCGTGCAGTCGCGCGCACAGGTCGAGCACCTCGACCTGGTGGGCGATGTCGAGGTAGGTGGTCGGCTCGTCCAGCAGGAGCAGCGGGGTCTGCTGGGCGATGGCCATGGCGAGCCAGACACGCTGGCGCTGGCCGCCCGACAGCTCGTCGACGTAGCGGCCGGCGAGGGCGCCGACGTCGGTGGCCGCCATGGCCTCGGCGACGACGCGGTCGTCCTCCGCCGACCACTGCCGGAACAGGCCCTGGTGCGGATGGCGGCCGCGGGCCACCAGGTCCCCGACCGTGATGCCGTCGGGGGCGGTGGAGCTCTGCGGGAGCAGGCCCAGCCGGCGCGCGAGCTGTCTGGCGGGCAGCGAGCGGATCTGTTCGCCGTCGAGCAGGATCCGGCCGGCCGCCGGCTTGAGCAGGCGGGCGAAGGCCCGGAGCAGGGTCGACTTGCCGCAGGCGTTCGGGCCGACGACCACGGTGAACGAATCGTCCGGCACCGCGACCGAGAGTTCGGTGGCGATGGCGCGTTCGCCGTACCGCAGCGTCACCTTCTCCGCGCGCAGCCGCCCCCCGGCGGCGGAGGGGGTGTCGGCGGTCGGGGCGGTGGTGGTCGGTGCGGGGGGCACGGCAGCTCCACTTCCGGTGACGGGTCCACAGGGGACCGGGTGCGCACGAGAGTTAGTAAGGTAAGGTTAACCTAACTACGTTGGAGCGTTCCCGAAGGGGCGGGCCGGAGTGATCCCGGTACCGCCGATGCGCAACCCCGCACCCCGGCTCTCCCGTTCTCACGCTCGCCGCTCTCCTGTTCGACCGCTCCCTCGCCGTCCCGCCCGACCGCTCTCCGGCTCGCGCGCGAGCCGTTCCCCGGCCCGGTGCCGAGGGCGATCCCCTCGGCCCGGCTTCCCTCTGTGCCGTGCACAGAACCAGTCGAGTCTCACCGGAGGTCTACATGCCTGCAACGGACACGATCCCCACCCCGCTCGTCAAGGCCGCCGGTGCGCACCGCGTCCGCGTCGCGACGCCGCGCCGCTTCCTGATGTGCGAGCCGCTGCACTTCGACGTCACCTACTCGATCAACCCCTGGATGGACCCCGGCAAGCCGGTCGACCCCGGCCTCGCCCTCGCCCAGTGGACCGCCCTGCGGGAGCTGTACCAGAGCCTCGGCCACACGGTGGAGGTGATCGAACCGGCGCCGGGCCTGCCCGACATGGTCTTCGCGGCCAACGGGGCCACCGTCCTGGACGGGAAGGTGCTGGGAGCCCGCTTCCGGCACGTCGAGCGGACCGCCGAAGGGCCCGCCTACCTCGACTGGTTCGCCGGGAACGGCTATCGGGAGCTGCACTGGCCCGAGCACATCAACGAGGGCGAGGGCGACTACCTGGTGGTGGGCCGCCGGATCCTCGCCGGGTCGGGCTTCCGGACCGACCGGCGGTCGCACGCGGAGGCACAGGAGTTCTTCGGGGTCCCGGTCATCGGGCTGACGCTGGTGGACCCGCGCTTCTACCATCTCGACACCGCGCTGGCCGTGCTGTCGGACGACGAAGTCATGTACTACCCGCCCGCGTTCAGTGCGGGCAGCCGGGCGGTGCTGCGCGAGCTCTTCCCCGACGCGATCCTCGCGGACGAGGAGGACGCCGTGGTGTTCGGGCTGAACGCGCTCTCGGACGGCCGTCACGTGCTGCTCCCGGCCGCTGCTACCGGCCTCCAGCGGAGGCTGCGCGAGCGGGGGTTCGAGCCGATCGGCGTCGACCTCACCGAACTGCTGTACGCCGGTGGCAGTGTCAAGTGCTGCACGCTGGAGCTGCGTTCCTGACCCTGGCCCGGAAGCCGGCCCGGCCCCGCCCGACGGCGGGGCCGGGCTTCGGCCTGCCCTCGGGGCCGGACCGCCCCTGATCTGTCCCCGCCCGCGGTGGCGCCGTGCGGCGAGGGGTTGCGGGGGTGGGGGAGTGGAGCCGCCGGGCGCGTGGTGGCGTGATCGCCGCGCGCCCGGCGGCTTCGCCGTGCCCGCTGCCGGGTGCGCCCGTCCGTGGCGTGTTCGTTCCCGAGGTTTCCCGCGGCCCGCCTGTGGCGTGTCCGTTCGCCGCGTTCCCCGCGGCCCGCCTGTGGCGTCCGTCACGGACCTGCCCGTCCCGCCCCTCCGGCCGGCGCCACCGCCATGGGCCCGCCTCGTCGCCGCCGGGCCGGAATCCCGGCCTTCGCTCCCCGCTGGTGCCGCCTTCCGCCTCCTTCGCGGCCGAGTTGACGGCCCGTCCGGGACCGGCCCGGCCTGCCGGTTCCCGCCGGGAGGGGGCTTGACGGGAGTGCCGCGAACCAACTTAGGTAAGGCTAACCTTACTGACATCGGGAAAGTCGGGCCGCGCCGGACGTGCCGTGATCACCGGACCGCCGCCGTGCCCCGAAGTCGCTCGCAGACCGAAGAGAGGACGGCTGTCGATGGCCGAGAATCCCGCCCCGAGGCTGAGCCTGGACCGCATACGGCAGGACGTGGCCGACGTCCTGCGGGTCGACCCCGGCGACCTCGAGGACGACGAGCTCCTGCTCGAGCAGGGCATGGACTCCATCCGGCTGATGACCCTCGTCCAGCAGTGGCGCGACGAGACGGGGACCGACGTCACCTTCGTCGACCTGGCCGGCCGGGCCACCCTCACCCGCTGGTGGGAACTGCTCCGCGACAAGTGACCGCCCCCGTCCCACCGCCCAGAAGGAAACACTCTTGAGTACTGCCGAACAGCCCACGCTGCACGAGGAGTTCGACGTCGTCGTGGTCGGCGGCGGCCCCGGTGGCTCGACCGCCGCCACCCTCGTCGCCAAGCACGGACACCGGGTCCTCCTGCTGGAGAAGGAGACCTTCCCGCGCTACCAGATCGGGGAATCGCTGCTGCCCGCCACGGTGCACGGCATCTGTCGCCTGCTCGGCGTCCAGGACGACATGGAGCGGGCCGGATTCATGGTCAAGCGGGGCGGCAGCTTCCGCTGGGGAACCAACCCCGTGCCGTGGAACTTCCTCTTCGCGCTCGCCCCCGAGCTCTCCGGGCCCACCTCGTACGCGTACCAGGTCGAGCGGATGAAGTTCGACGACATCCTGCTGCGCAACGCCGCCAAGCACGGCGTCGACGTGCGCGAGAACTGCGCGGTTGGGGAGGTGCTGGAGGACGGCGAGCGGGTGAGCGGGGTGCGCTGGACCGGCCCGGACGGCCGCCGGCACGAGGCCACGGCGCGCTGGGTGATCGACGCCTCGGGGAACAGGACGCGGATCAGCAGGCACGCCGGAGGGGAGCGGGTCTACTCCGAGTTCTTCAAGAACCTCGCGCTGTTCGGCTACTTCGAGGGCGGCAAGCGCCTGCCGGGAGCCGACCGGGGCAACATCCTCTGCGCCGCCTTCGACGAGGGCTGGATCTGGTACATCCCGCTCAGCGAGACGCTCACCAGCGTCGGCGCCGTCGTGAGCCGGGCGAAGGCCCCCGAGATCCAGGGCACGCAGCAGGAGCAGGAGAAGGCACTTCTCGGCTTCGTCGACCGCTGCGACATCGTCCGTGACTACCTCTCCGAGGCCACCAGGGTCACCGAGGGCACCTACGGCGAACTCCGGGTCCGCAAGGACTACTCGTACGCCAACACCCGCTTCTGGCGGCCGGGCATGGCCCTGGTCGGCGACGCGGCCTGCTTCATCGACCCGGTCTTCTCCACCGGCGTCCACCTCGCCACCTACGCCGGCCTGCTGGCCGCGCGCTCGATCAACAGCGTGCTGGCGGGCGACCTGACGGAGCAGCGGGCCTTCGAGGAGTTCGAGGGCCGCTACCGGCGCGAGTACGCGGTGTTCTACGAGTTCCTGAGCGCCTTCTACGACATGCAGGGCAACGAGGAGAACTACTTCTGGAAGGCCAAGAAGGTCACCGCCTTCGACTCCACCGACCTGGAGGCCTTCGTCACCCTGGTCGGCGGGGTCGCCTCCCGCGAGCGGGCGCTGACCGGTCCGGCCGAGCTGGCCGAACGGTTCGCCTCCTCCTCGAAGTCGCTCGCCGACGCCGTCGCCGCCACCGGCTCCATGCAGACCGAGTCCGGTGAGCGGATGGACCACCTGTTCGGCGCCAAGGTCGTCGGCGACGTCATGCAGGAGATGAACGACATCCAGCGGCGCGGAGTGCTCGGCACCGGGACCAAGGAGTCCCCGCTGCTGGAAGGCGGGCTGGTGCCGGGCCCGGACGGCCTGTCCTGGGTCGAGCCCGCCACCGGCTGACCGCACCGGCCGGACCGGACACCGCTCCGGCCGGTCGGACAACTCCGGCGGAACGCACCGCTCCGGCCGGTCGCACCACCCCGGCCGGACGCGGCCCCGGCTGCCGGGCGGCTCCGCGCCCGGCGGCCGGGGACGGCCGACCCCAGGGACCCGCCCCGCAGGCGGAGTCCGTCCCACGAGAACAGAAAGGCAGGTCGGCGGACCGGTGGGCTTCCCCTCCCTCGGCGAGCACGCCCAATGGGCGCTGCTGGTACAGCTGTTGGCGATCACGGCGCTGGCGCACGCGGCCGGGGCCGGGGTCCGGCGGCTCGGCCAGCCCGCCGTGATCGGACACCTGCTCGCCGGCGTTCTGCTCGGCCCGTCCGTCCTCGGCCTGCTCTGGTCGGACGGCGCACGGCTGATGATCCCTCAGGAGCGTCTGCTCGGAGCACCGTTGAACGCCGTCGCCTGGCTCGGAGCGGCGTTCCTGCTGCTGCTCACCGGCCTGGACACCGACCTGAACGCGGTGCGGAGGCTCGGTCGGCCCACGCTGCTGATCGGCGCCGGGGCGGTGCTGCTGCCCTTCGCGGCAGGCCTCGCCCTGGCGCTCGCGCTGCCCGCGTCGTTCGCCGGTGCGCGGGCCGGCGACGCGGCCTTCGTCCTGCTGGTCGCCGTCTCGCTGAGCATCTCCTCGATCCCGGTCGTGGCCCGGATCCTGTCCGAACTCGGCTTCATGCAGGCCGACTTCGGTCGTATGATCCTCGCCGTCGCGCTGGCCTCCGACGCACTGGGCTGGCTGGCGCTGGCCGCTGTGACGGTCGCCTCCGGGCCCTCCGCCGGGATCGGGGCGCTGGCCGCCCCGCTGGCCGGACTGGTCCTGCTGACCGCCGCCGTCCTGCTGGCCGGCCCCCGGCTGGTCGACGCGGTCCTGACCAGGCTGCCGCGCAGGGGGACGCCGGTCGGGGACGGTGCCACGGGGACCGCGGGTGCCACCGGAGCCGGCGGACACGGTGAACTGCTCACCGCCGTCGTCCTGGTACTGCTGCTCGCCGTCGCGGCCCAGGCGGCCGGGTCGGACGGACTGCTCGGCGCCTTCGCCGCCGGAGTGCTGATCGGCCGATCGCCCCACCACCGGTCGCGGCTGCGCGCCCAACTGGAGCCGGTCACCCTGACCGTGCTGGCCCCCGTGTTCTTCGCGGTCGCCGGACTCCGGATGGACCTCACCGCCCTCGGGGGCCCGGGCACCCTGCTCTGGGCGGCCGGCTATCTCGCCGTCGCCGTCGGCTGCAAGATCGCCGGCGCGTACGGCGGGGCCCGGCTCGCCGGCCTCCCGTCCCGGCAGGGGCTGGCCGTGGCCGTCGGGCTCAACTGCCGCGGTGCGATCGAGGTGGTCGTCGCCTCGGTGGGCCTGTCGGCGGGGGTGCTGAGCGAACGCGGCTACACCGTGATCGTGCTGATGGCCCTGATCACCACCGTGATGACCGGGCCGCTGCTGCGGGCCGTCGTACCGCGTGCTGCCGTACCGCGTGCTGCCGTGCCGAGCGCTGTGGTGCCGAGCGCCGCCGGTGCGGGCCGGGGCGGCGGGCCGGGCGACAGCGAGGCGGCCACCGGGCTCGCAACCCCGGACGTTCCGGCCCGGCCGCCGAGCCGCTAGCACTCCGCCTGCCGCCTTCCGTCCCTGCCTCTTCCCTTCCCGCCCCCGGCCGGGAACGCCCGTCCCACCCGGCCCCGTCGGCGCGCCCGCGACCGGCAGCCTCTCTCCCCAGGAGCCCCCGAGTGTCCCTGCGCGATCTGTTGATCGACATCGAGCCGCTGCGCGCGAGCCGCGACTTCCGGGCCGTGTTCATCGCCCGCACCGTCTCCCTGTTCGGCCTCGGCGTCGCGACCGTCGCCCTGGCCTCGCAGGTGTACGACCTCAGCGGTTCGACCCTGACGGTGGCCGCCGTCGGCATGGTGATGAGCGTCAGCGTGCTCATCGGCTCCCTCGTCGGCGGTGTGCTCGCCGACCGGCACGACCGCCGCATGCTGATCGTGTCGGCCCGGGCCGCCGCCACGCTCGCCTTCGCCGGTCTCGCCGTCAACGCCTACCAGGACTCCCCGAAGCTCTGGGCGGTCTTCCCCTGGGTGGCCTGGGACGGCCTCGCCTCCGGCGTCAGCATCACCGCCCTGATGGCCGTCGCCCCGACCCTGGTGCGCCGGGACCAACTGCCCGCCGCCGGCGCGCTGCTCGCCCTGACCACCGAGATCGGCTCCGTGGTGGCGCCCTTCCTCGGCGGCATGCTGCTCGCCGCCGCCGGGCCGGGGACCGCGTTCGCCGTCACCGCCGCCACCACCGCGGTCACCACCCTGCTGGTCACCCGGCTCCGTCCGCTGCCGCCGGTCTTCGAGGAGCCCGAGGAGGACGAGCCCGCCGAGGCCCGGGATGACCGGGGCGCCGGCGCCGGGGGCGGAGCCGAGGGGCCTCGCTCCGGGGCCGACAACTCGCTGCTGGGAGCCGTCCGGTACGCACTGCGCCACCGGGTGGTCGGTGGTCTGCTGCTGCTCGGCGGCGCCACTTCGCTGTTCGGGGTCCCGGTGGTACTGCTTCCCGAACTCGTCGACGTCCGCTACGGCGGTGGCACGGTCATGCTCGGCCTGCTCTACAGCGCTCCGGCCGTGGGCGCGGTGCTGACCTCGGCGACCAGCGGCTGGATCGGCCGCAGCCGACGGCCCGGCGCGGTGCTGATCGGCGCGGTGCTGGTGTCGGGTCTCGCGATCGTCGGCTTCGGCCTCAGCCCCTCCGTGGTTCCGGCCTTCCTCGCCCTCGCGGTCGCCGGCGCGGCCGGCACGGTGGCGGCCATCCTCGACTACGCGCTGCTCCAGCACCACACCCCGGACCGGCTGCGCGGGCGGATGTCCGGCTTCGTGACCGCCCAGGGGACCACCGGGGAGATCGGCGGCGAGGCCGAAGTCGCGTTGCTCGCCCGCTGGTTCAGCCCCGGGGGCGCCGCGGTGATCAACGGCGTGATCTGCGCCCTGGCCGCCGTCGCCGTCGCGCTGACCGTCCCGGGCCTGCGCAACGCCACCCTGCCCGACGAGGACGAGGGCGAGGAAGCGGCCGACGACTCGGAAGCGGACCCGAAGGCGGACCCGGAGGCGGACCTGAAGACGGACCCGGGTGCGGACCCGGAGACGGACAAGGACAGCGCCGCCACGGCCCCTCCCACCACTGCCCCCTCCGCCGCCGCCGCGCCCGCGACCTCCTGAGCCCACCCCCGATCTCCCGACCCGGCCGCACCGTCGTCCGTCCGTCGGGACCCGGGCCGCGGCCCGCCTCCCCGCAGGCCGCGGCCCGTCGAAGAAACCGAAGAACCGAAAGGCACCCCAGGTGACCAGTCACACCACAGCCGCGCAGCGAGGACCGGCCGGCGCCGGACCACGGACGGGCCGCCCGCGCGCCGCGATCGCCGCGTTCCTCGCCGCCGCGCTCGTCGTCCTCACCGCCGCCTGCTCCACCACCTCCGAGGGCGGCAGCGGCGCCGCGTCCCCGGCCGGGGGCACCGCGGGCACCACGCGCGTGGTGAAGACCCCGGACGGCGACATCACCGTGCCGGCCGACCCGAAGCGGATCGTCGGGCTCTCCTACGCCGCCGCCTGGCTCCTGGACGCGGGCATCCCGATGGTCGGCGTCACCTCGATCGACGACGCGGCGCTCTCCGCCGAGCAGAAGGCCAAGGTCAAGGAGATCCCGCTGGTCGGCGAGGGCAACGAGCTGAACTTCGAGAAGATCGCCTCGCTCAGGCCCGATCTGATCGTCATCTCCGCCCCGAAGCGGGTGCAGTTCCAGATCGACAAGCTCAGGCCGATCGCCCCGGTGGTCTCCTTCGGCATCGGCAACCCGGACGAACTCCTGCCCACCTCACTGAAGGTCACCGACGCCGCCGGGCACCCGGAGGCCGGACTCGCGGTGAAGAAGCAGTACGAGGACAAGGCCGCCAAGCTGAAGGCGACCTATGCCGAGAAGCTGGCCAGGACCGACTGGGCGATCGTCAACTCCGGTGAGCCCGGCAAGTTCTCCGCCTACGACGGCAAGTCCTGGCTCGGCCTGGTGGTCAAGGACGCGGGCGCCAGGTTCGCCACCCTGCCGGGCGTCACCTTCACCGACGCCTGGGCCGACCTCTCCTTCGAGGAGATCGGCAAGCTGGAGTCCGCCGACGTGATCCTCGTCGACGGCGACGAGGAGGGCGGGAAGCCCTCGGCCGAGACCACCGAACTGCTCGGCCAGGCCAACTGGAAGAACCTCAAGGCGGCCAGGAACGGCCAGGTCCACCCGGTCCCGGCGTTCTTCACCAGCCGCTACCCCGAGGCCGTCCGGATCCTCGACCAGCTGGAGCAGGTCCTCACGTCGCTCTGACCCGGCGCCGGCCCGGCCGCTTCCCCGGCCGGGCCGTCCGCCCCCCGCTCGCACCAGATCCAGGAGAGATCCCCGTCATGAACGACCGTCCGCAGAGCCGCCTGCCGCTGACCGATGCCCAGTCCGGTGTCTGGTACGGCCAGCGACTCGAACCCGGCAGCACCGCCTACAACGTCGGGCAGTACGTCGAGATCAACGGACCGGTCGACCAGGACCTGCTGGAAGCGGCGCTGCGACACGCCGTGGACGAGACCGAGGCGCTCGGCATGCGGTTCGGCGAGGAGGACGGCACTCCGTACCAGGAACCCGCGGCCCCGGCCGGCTGGGTGCTGCCGCGGACCGACCTGAGCGGCGAAGCCGACCCGCGGGCCGCCGCGCTGGCCCTGATGCGCGCCGACCTCGCCCGGCCGGTCGACCCGGCCGCCGACCGGCTCTTCGGCTTCGCGCTGCTCACCCTCGGGGAGGACCGCGTCCTGTGGTACCAGCGCGTCCACCACATCGCGCTGGACGCCTACGCGATGACCCTGCTGACGCGCCGTACGGCCGAGCTGTACACGGCCTCGGCCCGCGGCGAGGAGCCGCCCGCCGCGCCCGGCGTACGGCTCGCCGACCTGCTCGCCGAGGAGGCCGAGTACCGGGAGTCCGAGCGCTCCGCGGCCGACCGCGCCTACTGGACCGGGCAGCTGGCCGGCTGTCCGGAGCCCGTCCCGGTGGCCGGCGCCGGCCACCCGGCCGCCGCGGAGTTCCTGCGCACCGGCGCCTCGCTCACCGAGCCGCAGACCGCCGCCCTCCTCGCCCTCGCCCACGAGCTCCGCGCCACCTGGGCGGATGTCGCCCTCGCGGCCTTCGCCGGCTACCTCCACCGGACGACCGGCGCGCGTGACGTCCTGCTGGCCGTCCCGGCGATGACCAGGCTGGGTTCGGTGGCCCTCGCCGTGCCCGCCATGAAGGTGAACGTGCTGCCGCTGCGGGTGGCCGTCGCCCCCGGTACGGCCTTCGGCGAGCTGGTCGGACGGGTCGTGCACGCGGGACGCGACCTGCGCCGTCACCAGCGCCACCGCGCCGAGGGGATCCGGCGCGAACTCGACCCGTCGGGGCGCCGGCACGCGGTGTTCGGGCCGATGGTGAACATCAAGGCCTTCGACTACCACTTCGACTTCGACGGCTCCTTCGGCACCCCGCGCAACCTCGCGGCCGGGCCGGTGGAGGACCTCACGCTCTCCGTGTACCTGGACGGCGGCAGCCGGCTGCGGTTCGAGCTGGACGGCAACCCGTGTGCCTACACGATGGAGCAACTGATCTCCCGCGGGCAGGAGTTCCACACCCTGCTGGGCGCCCTGGCGGGCGGCGTCCGGCCGGAGCTGCCGGTCGGGCGGCTCCCGCTGCTCACCGCGGACGGTCTGCTGGAGACCCTCGGCCCGGACCCTGTCGCGGTGTTGCCGGGTTGGGGTTCTGTGGTGGGTGGGGTGGATCGGTGGGTGGGTTCGGTGCCGGGTGGGGTGGCGGTGCGGTCGGGTGGAGTGGAGTTGTCGTTCGGGGAGTTGGGGGATCGGTCGGGGCGGTTGGCGTCGGTGTTGGTGGGGTTGGGTGCGGGTCCTGGGCGGTGGGTGGGGGTGTTGTTGCCCCGGTCGGTGGATCTGGTGGTGGGGTTGTTGGCGGTGTTGCGGTCGGGGGCTGGGTATGTGCCGTTGGATCCCGGTTTTCCGGTGGAGCGGTTGGGGTTGATGTTGGGGGATGCGGTGCCGGTGTGTGTGGTGGCGGTAGGGGAGACGGTGGGGGTGGTGCCGGAGGGGGTTCCGGTGCTGCGGCTGGACGACCCGGAGACGGTGGCCCGGGTGGCGGAGGCCGAGCCCTTGGAGGAGCGCGAGTACGACGAGGCGTCGGCCGCCTATGTGATCCACACGTCGGGGTCGACGGGTCGGCCGAAGGGTGTGGTGGTGTCGCACGGTGCGTTGGGGGCGTTCCTCGCGGTGATGGGTCAGCGGCTCGGGTTGGGGCCGGGGGATGCGTGGGTGGCGGTGACGACGGTGTCGTTCGACATCGCGGGGCTGGAGTTGTTCGGTCCTCTGGTGTCGGGCGCGACGGTGGTCCTGGCGGACCGGGACACGGTGCGTGATCCGCAGGCGCTGACCGCGCTGGTGGCCCGGACCCGTCCGGCGGTCGTCCAGGCGACGCCGAGCCTGTGGGAGGAACTGCTCGCCGAGCCCGTCAGTGCCCCGGTCTGGTCGGGAGTGCATGCCCTGGTCGGTGGCGAGGCCCTGTCGGGCGGGCTGGCGGAGCGGATGGCGCGGCTCTGCGGGCGGGTGAGCAATGTCTACGGCCCGACCGAGGTGACCGTCTGGGCCACGGTGGCCGAACTGTCCGCCGGCCACCGCGGCACCCCCGGCATCGGCGCCCCGCTGCCCGGGGTGCGGGCCCTGGTCCTGGACCCCGCGCTGCAGCCGGTGCCCGTCGGAATCGCCGGTGAACTCTACCTTTCGGGCGTCCAGTTGGCGCACGGCTACCTGAACCGCCCCGGCCAGACGGCGGGCCGCTTCGTGGCCTCGCCGTTCGACGGACCCGGTGCCCGGATGTACCGGACGGGGGACGTGGTGCGCCGGGCCGCCGACGGGGGCCTGGAGTTCCTGGGCCGGGTGGACGAGCAGGTGAAGCTGCGGGGGTTCCGGATCGAGCTGGGGGAGGTGGAGTCCGCGCTGTCCGCCGTCCCCGGCGTGGGCCGGGCCGTCGCGGTGGTCCTGGCGGACGTGCCCGGTGGCCGGCTGGTGGGCTACGTGACCCCGGCGGCCGGCCGGGGTCTGCCCGAAGGAGAGGTGGTGCGGAGTGCGGTGGGCGAGGTTCTTCCGGAGTACATGGTGCCGAGTGCGGTGGTGGCTCTGGAGGCGCTGCCGTTGACGGCGAACGGCAAGACGGACCGCCGGGCGCTGCCCGCCCCGGACCGGGCCTCGGCCGGTGGCCGGAGGCCGGGGACGGCGGCGGAGCGGGCGGTGTGCACGGTGTTCGGGGAGGTGCTGGGCCTGGCGGACGTCGGGGCGGAGGACGGCTTCTTCGAGCTGGGCGGCCACTCCCTGCTCGCCGCCCGCGCCGCCGGACGCCTGCGCGGGCGGCTGGGTGTCGACGTGGCCATTCGGGACGTGTTCGAGGCGCCGACGCCGGCCGCGCTGGCCGCCCGGCTGGCGGACCGCGCGGTCACCGAACGGCCGGCCCTCACCGCGGGCCCGCGCCCCGAACCGCTGCCGCTCTCCGCCAACCAGCGCGGCCTGTGGTTCCAGTACCAGGTCGAGGGACCGAGCGCGACCTACACGATCCCCTTCGTCGCCCGGCTCACCGCCGCTCCCGACACCGCCGCGCTGGCCCTGGCCGTCGGTGACGTGCTGGCGCGGCACGAGAGCCTGCGCACCGTGTTCGGCGCCGACGAGGGCCTCCCGTACCAGCGGGTGCTGACCCCGGCCGAGGCCGCCGCCGCGGCCCCGCTGGTGGTCCGCGACGTGCCCGCCGAACGGCTGGACGCGGCGGTGGCCGAGGCACTGGCCCACCCCTTCGACGTGACCGCCGAGCCGCCGCTGCAAGTCACCCTGCTGCGCGCCGCCGAGGGTGAGCAGGCGCTCGTGCTCGCCCTGCACCACATCGCGGGCGACGAGGCCTCCCGCGGGCCGCTGCTCGCCGACCTCCAGGCCTGCTACGCCGCCCGGCTCGCCGGAGAGGTCCCGGAGCCGGCCGGACTCCCGGTCCAGTACGCGGACTTCGCGCTCTGGCAGGAGCGGCTGGACACCTCGGCCGCGCTGGCGTACTGGCGCGGCGCGCTGGCCGGGCTGCCCGAGGAGATCGCGCTGCCCACCGACCGCCCCCGCCCCGCCGTCCCCGGCGGACACGGCGGCCTGGTGACCCGTCGGCTGCCCGGGGAACTGTCGGCCGGGATGCTCGAGCTGGCCCGCTCCAGCCGCAGCAGCGTCTTCATGGTGGCCCACGCGGCGGTGGCGGCGCTGCTGCACCGGCTGGGCGCGGGCGAGGACGTGCCGCTGGGCACGCCGGTCGCCGGCCGCGGCGGGGAGGCGGCGCTGGACGGACTGGTCGGTTTCTTCGTCAACACCCTGGTGCTGCGCGCCGACCTGTCCGGCGATCCGACGTTCGCCGAGCTGCTGGACCGCGTGCGCGCCGCCGACCTGGCCGCCCTCGACCACGCCGACCTCCCCTTCGCCCGGGTCGTCGAGGCCGTCAACCCGGCCCGGGCACTCGGCCGCCACCCGCTGTTCCAGACCCTCGTCTCGCACAGCACCGTCACCCTCGACACCTCCGAACTCTTCGGCCTCCAGGCCCGGACGGAGCAGGTCGACCCCGGCACCGCCCGCTTCGACCTGGAGTTCACCTTCGCGGACACGGCCCACCGGGACGACCTCGACCTGCGGCTGTTCTTCTCGGCGGACCTGTTCGACCGGAGCACCGCCGAGGCCCTGGCCGACCGGCTGCTGCGGCTGCTGGCCCAGGTGACGGCCGACCCGGCGGCCCGGATCGGGGACCTGGACGTCCTGCTGCCGTCCGACCGTGCCGCGTACGCCGACGAGTCCCCGGTGGCGGTGTTGTCGGGTGGGGGTTCGGTGGTGGGTGGGGTGGATGTGTGGGTGGGTTCGGTGCCGGGTGGGGTGGCGGTGCGTTCGGGTGAAGTGGAGCTTTCGTTCGGGGAGTTGGGGGTGCGGTCGGGTCGGTTGGCGTCGGTGTTGGTGGGGTTGGGGGCGGGGTCCGGGCGGTGGGTGGGGGTGTTGTTGCCGCGGTCGGTGGATCTGGTGGTGGGGTTGTTGGCGGTGTTGCGGTCGGGGGCGGGGTATGTGCCGTTGGATCCCGGTTTTCCGGTGGAGCGGTTGGGGTTGATGTTGGGGGATGTGTCGCCGGTGTGTGTGGTGGCGGTGGGGGAGACGGTGGGTTCGGTGCCGGAGGGGGTTCCGGTGCTGCTGCTGGACGACCCGGAGGTGATCGCCGAACTCGGTCGCGCCGAGCCGTTCACCGCTCCCGCTGCCGATCCGGAGGCGGCCGCATATGTGATCCACACGTCGGGGTCGACGGGTCGGCCGAAGGGTGTGGTGGTGCCGCACGGTGCGTTGGGGGCGTTCCTCGCGGTGATGGGTGAGCGGTTGGCGCTCGGGCCGGGGGACGCGTGGGTGGCGGTGACGACGGTGTCCTTCGACATCGCGGGGCTGGAGCTGTTCGGGCCGCTGGTGGCGGGTGCGACGGTGGTGCTGGCGGACCGGGACACCGTGCGTGATCCGGAGGCGCTGACCGCGCTCGTGGCCCGGACCCGTCCGGCGGTCGTCCAGGCGACGCCGAGCCTGTGGGAGGAACTGCTCGCCGAGCCCGTCAGTGCCCCGGTCTGGTCGGGGGTGCATGCCCTGGTCGGTGGCGAGGCGTTGTCGGGCGGGCTGGCGGAGCGGATGGTCCGGCTCTGCGGGTGGGTGAGCAATGTCTACGGCCCGACCGAGGTGACCGTCTGGGCCACGGCCGCCGAGCTGTCCGCCGGCCACCGCGGCACACCCTCGATCGGCCGCCCGCTGGCCGGCACCCGCGCGCACGTCCTGGACGCCGGGCTGCGACCGGTCCCGGTCGGCGTCCCCGGCGAGCTCTACCTCGCGGGCGTCCAGTTGGCACAGGGGTACCTCAACCGGCCGGAGCTGACCGCCGAACGCTTCGTCGCCGACCCCTACGGCCCGCCCGGCACCCGGATGTACCGGACGGGGGACGTGGTGCGCCGGGCCGCCGACGGCACGCTGCGGTTCGTCGGCCGGGTGGACGAGCAGGTGAAGCTGCGGGGGTTCCGGATCGAGCTGGGGGAGGTGGAGTCGGCACTGTCCGCCGTCCCCGGTGTGGGCCGGGCGGTCGCGGTGGTGCTGGCGGACGTGCCGGGCGGTCGGCTGGTCGGTTATGCGACCCCGGCCGCCGGCCAGGAGCTGCCGGACGCCGAGGAACTGCGGCGCGCGGTCGGTGCGGTTCTTCCGGAGTACATGGTGCCGAGCGCGGTGGTGGCTCTGGAGGCGCTGCCGTTGACGGCGAACGGCAAGACGGACCGCCGGGCGCTGCCCGCCCCGGACCGGGCCTCGGCCGGTGGCCGGAGGCCGGGGACGGCGGGGGAGCGGGCGGTGTGCGCGGTGTTCGGGGAGGTGCTGGGCCTGGCGGACGTCGGCGCGGAGGACGGCTTCTTCGAGCTGGGCGGCCACTCCCTGCTCGCCGCCCGCGCCGCCGGACGCCTGCGGACGGTGCTCACCGTCGCCGTCACGGTCCGCGACGTGTTCGAGGCGCCGACGCCGGCCGCGCTGGCCGCCCGGCTGGCGGACCGCGCGGTCACCGAACGGCCGGCCCTCACCGCGGGCCCGCGCCCGGAACCGCTGCCGCTCTCCGCCAACCAGCGCAGGCTGTGGTTCCTGGAGCAGCTGGAGGGTCCGGGGCCCACCTACCTGCTGCCGTTCGCGCTGCGCGTCCACGCCGCGCACGGCGGCCTCGACGCCGCCGCGCTCGCGCTCGCCGTGCAGGACGTGACGGCCCGCCACGAAAGCCTGCGCACCGTGTTCGGCGAGGACGGCGGCGTCCCGTACCAGCGGGTGCTGACCCCGGCCGAGGCCGCCGCCGCGGCGCCGCTCGTGGTCCGCGACGTGCCCTCCGCGGCGGCCCTCGCGGACACCGCCCGGGCCGCCGCCGCCCGCCCCTTCGACCTTACCGCCGAGCCGCCGCTGCGGGTGACCCTGCTGCGCGCCGCGGACGGTGACCAGGCGCTCGTGCTCGCCCTGCACCACATCGCGGGGGACGAGGCCTCGCGCGCCCCGCTGGTCGCCGACCTGCAGTCCTGCTACGCCGCGCGGCTGGCCGGGAAGGCCCCGATCGCCAGTGAACTCCCGGTCCAGTACGCGGACTTCGCGCTCTGGCAGGAGCGGCTGGACACCTCGGCCGCGCTGGCGTACTGGCGCGGCGCGCTGGCCGGGCTGCCCGAGGAGATCGCGCTGCCCACCGACCGCCCCCGCCCCGCCGTCCCCGGCGGACACGGCGACACCGTCGAGTTCCGGGTACCCGCGCCCGAGGCCGGGGCACTGTTCCGGCTCGCCGCCGACCGCGGGGCCACGCCGTTCATGGCCGTGCACGCGGCGGTGGCGGCGCTGCTGCACCGGCTGGGCGCGGGCGAGGACGTGCCGCTGGGCACGCCGGTCGCCGGCCGGGGCGGGGAGCCCGCGCTGGACGGACTGGTCGGTTTCTTCGTCAACACCCTGGTGCTGCGCGCCGACCTGTCCGGCGACCCGACGTTCGCCGAGCTGCTGGACCGCGTGCGCGCCACCGACCTGGCCGCCCTCGACCACGCCGACCTCCCCTTCGAACGGCTGGTGGAGGAGCTCAACCCGGAGCGGCTGCTCGGCCGCCAGCCGCTCTTCCAGACCATGGTCGCCCTGGAGGAGGCCGGGCCCGACACCGGGCGACTGTTCGGCCTGAGCACCTCCGAGCTGCCCGTCGACCCCGGGTCCGCCAAGTTCGACCTCGACGTGGTGCTGCGGCCCGCCCCGGACGGCTCCGGCCTGCTCGGCGGCATCCGCTACGCCACCGACCTGTTCGACCGGGCCACCGTCCGCGGCTTCGCCGACCGGCTGGTGCGGCTGGTCGCCCGGGCGGTCGCCGCCCCCGACCTCCCGGTCGGCGCGCTTGACCTGCTCTCCACCGCCGAGGCCCGGCAGCTGGAGCGCTCCCACGACACCGCCCGGGTGCGGCCGCCCACCACCGTCACCGAGGAGTTCGCGGCCCGCGTCGCCGCCACCCCCGACGAGCCCGCCGTCGTGGCGGGCACCGAGCGGACCGGCTTCGCCGCCCTGGACGACCGGGCCGACCGGATCGCCCGGCTGCTGCTCACCCGCGGCGGCGGCCCCGGCGCGGTCACCGCACTGCTGCTGCCCCGGACCGCCGACGCGGTCGCCGCACTGCTGGCGGTGCTGCGTACCGGCGGTGCCTTCCTGCCGATCGACCTCGACCTGCCGCCGGCCCGGATCGCCGCGATGCTGGCCGACGCCCGCCCGGCCGCCGTCCTGTGCACCGCCGCGACCGCCGCCCTGCTGCCCCCGGCACCACCGCCGTCGCCCTCGACGCCCCGGACACCGCCCGGGCGCTCGCCGCGGGCCGTCCCCGCCCGGTCCTGACCGTCCCGCACCCGGCCGCCCCCGCCTACGTCATCCACACCTCCGGCTCCACCGGCGTCCCGAAGGGCGTCGTGCTCACCCACGGCGGGCTCGACAACCTGTTCCACGACCACGACCGCACGCTCTACCGGCCGACCGCCGAACACCTCGGCCGCCGGATCCGCGCCCTGCACACCGCCTCCTTCTCCTTCGACTCCTCCTGGGAGCAGCTGCTCTGGATGGTCGCCGGCCACGAACTGCACCTGCTGGACGAGCACGACCGCCGCGACGCCGACGCCGTGGTGGCGTACTGCGCGGACCACCGGATCGACGCCCTCGACGTCACCCCCTCCTACGCGCTGCAACTGCTGGACAGCGGCCTGCTCGACGGCGACCGGCAGCCGTCGGTGCTGCTCCTCGGCGGCGAGGCCGTGCCGCCGCCGCTCTGGACCCGGCTGCGCGAGCACTCCGGCGTCCGGACCGTCAACTACTACGGCCCTACCGAGTTCACCGTGGACGCCCTGGTCGCGGACGTCACCGACGCGGCCTCCCCGGTCATCGGCGGACCGCTCGACAACACCCGGATCCACGTCCTCGACACCCGGCTGCGGCCGGTGCCCCCGGGGGTCCCCGGCGAGCTGTACCTCGCCGGGGTCCAGCTGGCCCTCGGCTACCTCGGCCGCCCGGGCCTGACGGCCGAGCGCTTCGTGGCCGACCCGTACGGCCCGCCCGGCACCCGGATGTACCGCACCGGCGACCTGGTCCGCCGTCGTGCCGACGGCCCGGTCGAGTACCTCGGCCGCGGCGACCAGCAGGTCAAGCTGCGCGGATTCCGGATCGAGCCCGGCGAGGTGGAGGCGGCGCTGCTGCGCCGGGACGGGGTCACCGCCGCGGCCGTCCTCGTCCGCGAGGACACCCCCGGACACCCCCGCCTGGTCGGCTACGTCACCGGGACCGCCGACCCCGGGCAGCTGCGCCGCGCGCTCGCCGAGGAACTGCCCGAGTACCTGGTGCCCGCCGCGCTGGTGGTGCTGCCCGCGCTCCCGACGACGGTCGCCGGCAAGCTCGACCGGGCCGCCCTCCCCGCCCCGAGCGCCCCCGCCCTCGGCGCCGGCACCGCCCGGCCGCCGCGCGGCGCCCGGGAGGACCTGGTCCGCGGCGCCTTCGCACAGGTCCTCGGCCTCGCGGAGGCCGGGCCCGACGACGACTTCTTCGCGCTCGGCGGCCACTCGCTGCTCGCGGCGCGGCTGGCCGGACGGCTGCGTACCGCGCTGCGCACCGACGCCGCCGTCCGCGACGTCTTCGAGGCCCGCACCCCGGCCGCGCTGGCCGCCCGGCTCGCCGACCGCGCCGGGCGCTCCCGCCCCGCCCTGGCGGCCGGGCCCCGGCCCGCACGGGTGCCCCTCGCTCCCGGCCAGCACGGCCTGTGGCTCGCCCACCGGGTCCAGGACACCGGCGCCGCCTACCACGTGCCGGTCGCCGTCCGGCTGACCGGGCCACTGGACCCCGGGGCGCTGGCCGAGGCGGTCGGCGACGTGGTCGACCGGCACGAGAGCCTGCGCACCGTGGTCAGCGAGCACGACGGCGAGCCGTACCAGCACGTCCTGGAGCCCGGTGGACAGCGGGTGCCGCTGGTCGTCCGGCCGGTCGGCCCGGGCGGGCTCGACGCCACCCTGCGCGAGCTGCTCGCCCCGCCGTTCGACCTGGAGTCCGCACCGCCGGTGCGGGCCCACCTGGTCCGGATCGCCGAGCACGACCACGTGCTGCTGCTGACCCTGCACCACCTGGCCGCGGACGAGGAGTCGGCCGGACCGCTGCTCGCCGACCTCGACCGCGCCCACACCGCGCGGCGGGCGGGCCGCGCCCCGCGCTTCGCCCCGCTTCCGGTTCAGTACGCCGACTTCGCCCGCTGGCAGGGCGAGGTCCTGACCGGAACGGCGGAGCGGGACCGCGCCTTCTGGACCGAGCGGCTGGCCGGTCTGCCCGAGGAATCGGCGCTTCCCGCCGACCGGCCGCGCCCGGCACGGCCGACCCACCGCGGGGCGGTCGCCCGCTTCGAGCTGTCCGCGGAGCTCGCCACCGGGCTCACCGCGCTCGCCCGCGAGCACGGCGCGACCGTCTTCACGGCGGTGCACGCCCTCCTCGCCGTCCTGCTGCACCGCCACGGCGCCGGCGAGGACGTCGTGGTCGGCACCCCCGTCTCGGCCCGCGGCGAGAGCGCCCTGGAGGGACAGGTCGGCCACCACCTCAACACCGTGGTGCTGCGCGCGGACCTGTCCGGCGACCCGGACTTCGCCGCGCTGCTGGAACGGCTGCGCGACGCCGACCTCGACGCCTTCGACCACGCGGACCTGCCGTTCGACCAGGTCGTCCGCGCCGTCGCCCCGGCCCGCGCGGCCGGACGGCACCCGCTGTTCCAGACCATGCTGACCTTCCACTCGGCCGCCCCGCTGCCGGACACCCTGTTCGGCGCCGCCGCCCGCGAGGTACTCGTCGACACCGGTGGGGCCAAGGTCGACCTGGAGGTGGCCGTCGGACCGGCCCCGGACGGCAGCGGACGGCTGGACGGCGGCATCCGCCACAGCCTGGACCGCTTCGACGGGGACACCGCCCGGGCCCTCGCCGCCCGGCTGGTCCGCCTCGCCGAGCAGGTCGTCGCCGACCCGTCCCGGCCGGTCTCCGGACTCGACCCGATGGCCGCCGGGGAACACGCGCTCGCCCTGTACGGTCCGCGCTCCACCGACCGGCCCGACGCCCCCGGCGACCCGGCCGACCTGGTCGCGCTGGTGGCCGCCGGAGCGCCCGCCGACCCGGGTGCCGCCACCGCGGTCCTCACCGACGACACCGTGCTCACCCGGGCCCGGTTCGACGACCGGGCCGACCGGCTGGCCAGGCTGCTGATCGCGCGCGGGGTGGGCCCGGAGAGCGTGGTCGCGGTGGCCCTGCCGCGCTCCGCGGACCTGCTCGTCGCCGTGCACGCGGTGGTCCGGGCCGGCGGCGCCTACCTGCCGCTGGACCTCGACCACCCGCCCGCCCGCCTGCGCCACCTGCTGGACACCGCCCGCCCGGTCTGCGTCCTCACCGAGCCCGGGTCGGCCGGCCGACTGCCCGACGGGGCGCCCCCGGCACTGCTGCTGGGCACCGCCGCCACCGAGGAGGCGCTGCTGGCCCGCCCCGCCGGACCCGTCACCGACGCCGAGCGCACCGCCCCGCTGCACCCGGACCACCCCGCGTACGTCATCTTCACCTCCGGCTCGACCGGGCTGCCCAAGGGCGTCCAGATCACCCACGCGGCCGTCGTCAACCGGCTGCGCTGGATGCAGGACGACTATCCGCTCGGCCCCGGCGACCGGGTGCTGCACAAGACCCCCGCCGGCTTCGACGTCTCGGTCTGGGAGCTCTTCTGGCCCTTCGCCGCCGGTGTCCCCGTGGTCGTCGCCCGGCCCGACGGGCACCGGGACCCGGGCTACCTCGCCGAGCTGGTCCGCCGTCACCGGGTGAGCGTCGCCCACTTCGTGCCGTCGATGCTGGCCGCCTTCCTGACCGAGCGGTCGCCCGCCGGACTCCCCTCGCTGCGCCGGGTGTTCTGCAGCGGCGAGGCGCTGGGCGGCGAGCTGGCCGAACGCTTCCGCACCGCCTGCGGCCCCCGCGAAGTGGCACTGGAGAACCTCTACGGCCCCACCGAGGCCGCCGTCGACGTCACCGCCGAGCACTACCGGCCCGACGGCACCGCTCCGGAGGGCGTCCCGATCGGCGCGCCGGTGCGCAACACCGGGGTGCGGGTGCTGGACGCCCGGCTGCGGCCGGTCCCGCCCGGCGTCCCCGGCGAGCTCTACCTGACCGGGGTGCAGCTCGCCCGGGGCTACCTGGGCCGTCCCGGCCTGACCGCCGAGCGCTTCGTGGCGGACCCGTACGGCCCGCCCGGCACCCGGATGTACCGCACCGGCGACCTCGCCCGGCGCACCGCCGACGGTCGGCTGCACTACCGGGGGCGGGCCGACGACCAGGTCAAGATCCGCGGCCTGCGGATCGAACTGGGCGAGGTGGAAGCGGTCCTGGCCTCGCTGCCCGGGGTCGCCGCGGCGGCCGCCGCCGTGCACCGCAGCGCGCACGGCGGCACCCTCCTGGTCGGCTACGCGGTGCCGGGGCCGGGCGCCGCCCCGGACCGGCGGGAGCTGCGCCGGCTCGCCGCCGAGCGGTTGCCCGGCTACATGGTGCCGGCACCGGTCCTGCTGCTGGACGCGCTGCCGCTGTCGGTCAACGGCAAGCTCGACCGGCGCGCCCTGCCCGCACCGCCGGCCCCCGAGGCCCCGGTCGACACCGCCGCCCCGGGCGCCGCCGCCCCGGGCGTCGACGGCCCGGGCACCGATCCCGCCGCCCGGCTGGCCGCCCTGATGGCCGAGGCGCTCGGCCTGCCCGCGGTCGACCCGGGCGCCGACTTCTTCGAACTCGGCGGGGACAGTCTGGTCGCGATCCGGCTGGTCTCCCTGGCGAGGAGGGCCGGGCTCACCCTGACCGCCCGCCAGGTGTTCGAGGCACCCACCCCCGCCGGGCTGGCCGGAGCCGCCGTCCCGGCCTCCGCCGAGGCCCCCGCCCGCCGCACCCCCGCCGACGACGGCCCCGGCGCCCTCCCGCTCCCGCCGATCGCCCACTGGCTGGCCGCCCGCGGCGGCCCCGTCGACCGGATCGCCCAGACCCGGCTGCTGACCCTGCCGCCGGGCCTGCGGCCCGAGCACCTGACCACCGCCCTCCAGGCCCTGCTGGACCACCACCTGGGGCTGCGTCAGCGCCTGCACCGGCCCGCGCCGGGCGTCTGGGCGGTCGAGGCGCTAGCTCCCGGCGCGGTCACCGCCGCCGACCGGCTGCGGATCCTGCCCGTCGACGACCCGGGTGGTGCCGTGCCGCCCGACCTGCTCGCCGCCGAGTCCGCCGCGGCCGTCGGCCGGCTGCTCCCCGCCGAGGGCCTGCTCCTGGCGGCCGTCCACTTCGACCCCGGCCCCGACCGCCCCGGGCGGCTGCTGCTCGCCGTGCACCACCTCGCGGTCGACGAGGTCTCCTGGGGCATCCTGCTCGACGACCTCCGCACCGGCTGCCAGGACGCCGCGGCCGGCCGCCCGCCCCTGCTGCCACCCGTCCCCACCTCGCTGCGGACCTGGACCACGCACCTGCTCGCGGAGGCGCACAGCCCCCGCCGGACCGCCGAACTCGACCACTGGCAACGCGCCGGGGACGCCCGCCGCCCGCTCGGCTCCCGGCCGCTGGACGCCGGGCTGGACACCGTCGGCACCGCCCGCTCGTTCACCGTCACGCTGACGGCGGAACGCACCGCGCCGCTGCTGGACACCGTGCCCGCGGCCGTGCACGGCACGGTCAACGACGTCCTGCTCACCGCCCTCGCCCTGGCCGCCGCGAGCCTCGCACCGGACGCCGCGGACGGCGGGCTGCCGGTCGAGCTGGAGGGCCACGGCAGGGAGGCGGACCTGCTGCCCGGCGCCGACCTCTCCCGCACCGTCGGCTGGCTCACCAGCCTGTACCCGGTCCGCCTCGACCCCGGGGCGGTCGACGCGGCCGCGGCCCTGGCCGGCGGCGAGGACGCCGGCCGGGCCCTCAAGGAGGTCAAGGAACAGCTGCGGCGCGTTCCCGGCGGCGGCATCGGCGCCGGACTGCTGCGGCACGCCAACCCCGCCACCGCACGCCGCTTCGACCCCGCGGCCGGCCCCGAGGTGCTCTGGAACTACCTCGGCCGACGCACCGTCGCCCCCGGCACCCCGTGGGGCCCCGCCCCCGAGGCCGGCGCGCTGGACGACGGCGCCGACCCGCGCACCCCGCTCTCGCACCCGCTGGAGATCGTCGCCCGGATCGACCCCGGCCCCGACGGCCCGCGGCTCGCCGCACGGTGGATCACCGCCGCCGGGAGCCTGCCGCCGGAACGCGCCCGCGCCCTCGCCGACGCCTGGACCGCCGCCCTGGACGGCCTCGCCGCCTGGGCCGCCACCCCCTCGGCCGGCGGCCGCACCCCCTCGGACCTCGACCTGCTCACGCTCGGTCAGGACCAGATCACCCTGCTCGAACAGATGTGGAAGGACCAGCGATGACCGAGGCCCGACTCCAGGACATGCTGCCGCTGTCGCCCCTGCAGGAAGGCATGCTGTTCCTGTCCTCCTACGACGAGCGGGCCCCGGACGTCTACACCGTCCAGCTGACCGTCGCCCTCGACGGGCCGGTCGACCCGGACCGGCTCACCGCCGCCGCCCGGGCCCTGCTGGGCCGCCACGCCAACCTGCGGGCCGGCTTCTGGTACGAGAACATGCCGCAGCCCGTCCAGTTCGTCCCCGCCGAGGTGGATCTCGCCGTCCGCCCGCACGACCTGCGGGCCGCCCACGCCGCCGACCCCACCGGCGCCGCCCTGCGCGGCCTCGAACGGGCCGAGCTGGCCGAGCGGTTCGTGCTGCACCGCCCGCCGCTGCTGCGGCTGGCACTGGCCCGGCTGACCGACCGCGAGCACCGGCTCGTGGTGACCGTGCACCACATCCTGGTCGACGGCTGGTCGATGCCGCTGCTGGTGCGCGAGCTGCTGGCGCTGTACGACCGGGACGGCGACCCGCGGGGCCTGCCCGACGTCCGCCCCTACCGGGACCACCTGCGTCGGCTCGCCGGCCGGGACCGGGCCGCCGCCGAGGCCGCCTGGCGCACCGCGCTGGCCGGCACCGACGGCCCCACCCTGCTCGCCGCCCCGGACCCGGCCCGGCGGCCGGTGCGCCCGGCCCGGCACGCCGTCCGGCTGGGCGAGGAGGCCACCGCCGCCCTGCACGCCACCGCCCGCCGGCTCGGCACCACCCCCAGCACCGTGCTGCAGTGCGCCTGGGGCCTGCTGCTCGGTTCGCTGACCGGGCGCCGGGACACCGTCTTCGGTCTCACCGTCTCCGGCCGGCCCGAGGACCTGCCCGGCGCGGACACGATGATCGGACTGTTCATCACCACCGTGCCGGTCCGGGTCGACAGCCGTCCGCAGGAGTCGTTCGCGGAGCTGGTCCGCCGCTTCCGCGCCGAGCAGAACGGCCTGCTGGCCCACCAGCACCTGGGGCTCCAGGCGATCCAGAAGCAGGCCGGCGGCGGCGAGCTCTTCGACACCCTGCTGGTGATCGAGAACTACCCGGTGGACCCGTCCGCCCGGCCCGCCCTGGCCGGCGGCGCGACGGTCACCGGTGTGACCGCCCGCGACGCCACCCACTACCCGCTCACCCTCGCGGTGACGCTGGAGCGCGCCGCCGTGCTGGAACTCGAGTACCGGCCGGACCTGTTCACGGCGGACCGGGTGGAGCTGATCGGCGAACGGCTGGCCGAGCTGCTGGCCCAGGTCACCGCCGGCCCCGACCGGCCGGTCGGCGCCCTGCGCACGGTGACCGCCGCCGAGCACGCCCGCGCGGCGGCCCGGGGCCGGGGCCCCGCTCCGGCCCCGTACGAGGGCCCCGTCACCGACCGGTTCACGGCCCACGCCGCCACCGCGCCCGGGGCCACCGCCCTGGTCTGCGGCGGCCGCCGGACCTCCTCCGCCGAGCTGGAGCGCCGCTCGGCCGCCCTCGCCCGGCGGCTGGCGGCCCGCGGGATCGGGCCCGAAGCGGTCGTCGCCCTCGCCCTGCCGCGCACCGAGGCCGCGGTCGTGGCGCTGCTCGGCGTGCTGCGGGCCGGTGCCGCCTATCTGCCGCTGGACCTCGACCACCCCGACGAGCGGCTCGCCGCGATGCTCGAGGACGTCCGGCCCGCGTGCGTGGTCACCACCGCCGCCGCGGCCGCCCGGCTTCCCGCGGCCGCGGCCGCCCCGCTGCTGCTCGACCCCTCGGGCCGGACCGTCGAGGGCGAGACCGTCGCGGGCAAGGCCGTCACGGGCAAGGCCGTCACGGGCAAGGCCGTCACGGGCAAGGCCGTCACGGGCAAGGCCGACGTCGGCGACGGTGACGGCGTCGAGGGCGCACCGGCGGTCCGGCGGCCCGGCCCCGAGCACCCCGCCTACGTCATCCACACCTCCGGGTCCACCGGCCGCCCCAAGGGCGTCGTCCTCACCCACCGCGGCCTCGCCAACCTCTTCGCCCACCACCGCGCCGCCCTGATCGACCCCGCCGCACGCACCGCCGGCCGCCGGGTCCGGGCCCTGCACACCGCCTCGTTCTCCTTCGACACCGCCTGGGAGCAGCTGTTCTGGCTGCTCGCCGGCCACGAAATGCACCTGCTGGACGAACACGAGCGCCGCGACCCCGAGTTCGCCGTCGACTACGTGCGCCGCCACCGCATCGACACCCTCGACGTCACCCCCACCCAGGCCCGGCAACTGCTCGAGTGGGGCCTGCTCGCCGACGGCGAACACCGCCCCGCGCTGCTGCTGCTCGGCGGGGAGGCGGTGCCGCCTGCCCAGTGGGCCGCCGTCCGGGCCTGCGAGGGCCTTCGCGCCGTCAACCTGTACGGCCCGACCGAGTTCACCGTCGACGCCCTGGCCGCCGACCTCGCCGACAGCGCGGGGCCACTGATCGGCGCCCCTCTGTCCGGCACCACCGCCCTGGTGCTCGACCACGCCCTGCGGCCGACGCCCGACGGGGCACCCGGCGAGCTGTACCTCGCCGGCACCGGCCTGGCCCGCGGCTACCTGGGCCGCCCCGGACTCACCGCCGAGCGCTTCCTCGCCGACCCCTGCGGCCCGCCCGGCACCCGGATGTACCGCACCGGCGACCTGGTGCGCCGTCTGCCCGACGGCCGCCTGGAGTACCTCGGCCGCGCCGACGAGCAGGTCAAGATCCGCGGCCACCGGATCGAACCCGGTGAGATCGAGGCCGCCCTCACCGCCCTGCCGGGCGTCGCCACCGCCGCGGTCGTGGTCCGCGAGGACACCCCCGGCGTCCGGCGCCTGGTCGGCTACCTCACCGGCCCCGCCGACCCGGCCGCCACCCGCCGCGCCCTGGCCGGGAAGCTGCCCGACCACCTGGTGCCCGCCGCCCTGGTGACCGTCGACCGGCTGCCGCTCACCGTCAACGGCAAGCTCGACCGGGCCGCGCTGCCCGTGCCCGCGCTGACCGGCGACGCCCGGTCCGCGCCCCCGCGCACCCCCGCCGAGGACGCGGTCTGCCGGGCCTTCGCCGACCTCCTCGGCCTCACCGCGGCAGGCGTGGACGACGACTTCTTCGCCCTCGGCGGCGACTCCATCACCTCGATCCAGCTGGTCTCCAGGCTCCGCAAGGAGCAACTGGTCCTCACCCCGCGCGCCGTCTTCGAGCACCGCACCCCCGCCCGGCTGGCCGGCGCCGCCACCGCGCCCGCCCCCGGACGGACCGCCGCCGCGGCCGCCCTGCTGCCCGCGGAGACCCGCCGCCGGGCCGAGGAGCAGTGCCCCGGAGCCGCGGACGTCCTGCCGCTCTCCCCGCTCCAGGAGGGCCTGTACTTCCACGCCGTCTACGACGACCGCGCCCTCGACGTCTACCTGATGCAGAACTTCGTCGAGCTGCTGCACCCGGTCGACGCCGCCGCGCTGCGGGCCGCCGTCGAGGCCCTGCTGCGCCGCCACCCCAACCTGCGCGCCGGGTTCCGGCACGAGGGCCTGGACGAGCCGGTGCAGGTGGTCCCCGGCCGCTGGTCGCTGCCCTGGCACGAGGTCGACCTCGCCCACCTCGACCGGGCCGCCCAGGACCGCGCCCTGGAGGAGTTCTCGCACGCCGACGCCGCCACCCGGTTCGACCTGGCCGACCCGCCGCTGCTGCGGGTCACCCTGTTCCGGTTCGGCCCCCAGCGGTACGTGCTCTGCGTGACGCAGCACCACATCCTCACCGACGGCTGGTCGGAGTCGCTGTTCTTCGAGGAGCTGTTCGCGCTCTACCAGCACGGCGGCGACGAGGACGCGCTGCCGCCCGCCACCCCCTACCGGGAGTTCCTCCAGCACCTCGCCGCCACCGACCGCGCGGCGTCGGCCGAGGCCTGGCGCGACCACCTGGCCGGCCTGCCCGCGGCCACCCTGGTCGCCCCCGAGGACCCGGCCCGGCAGCCCGTGATCGCGCGGGTCCGCACCGTCCTGCTGGACGAACCGGCCGCCGACGCCCTGCGCGCCTTCGCCCGCTCCTGCGGCGTCACCCTCAACACGGTGCTCAGCGCCGCCTGGGCGCTCACCCTGGCGGGCCTCACCGGATCGGACGACGTGGTCTTCGGCGCCACCGTCTCCGGCCGGCCGCCGGAGCTCCCCGCCGCGGACACGATGATCGGGATGTTCATGAACACCCTGCCGTTCCGGGTCACCGTCCGGCCGGGCGAACCGGTCCGCGACTTCCTGGTCCGCACCCAGCGCGAGCACGCGGCGATGCTCCCGCACCACCAGGCCGGACTCGGCAGCGTCCAGCGGCTCAGCGGCTTCGGCCGGCTCTTCGACACCCTCTACGTCTTCCGCAACACCCCGCTCGACGACGCCGCCCGCGAGGCGGCCGTCGCCCGGCACGCCATCGGCTGGACCCACAGCGTCGACGGCACCCACTACCCGCTGACCCTCGCCGTCACGCCCGACCGCGCCGTCGAACTCAGCCTCGCCCACCGCCCCGACCTGATCGACGACGCCACCGCCGCGGCCGTCGCCGACCGGCTCGAAGCCCTGGTGCGCGCCCTGCCGGACGCCGCCGCCCGCCCGGTCGGCCGCCTCGCCCTCACCCCGCCCGGGGAGCGGGCCCGGCTGCTCGCCCTCGGCGACGACACCGGCCACCCCGTCCCCGCCACCACCGTCGACCGGCTGCTCGCCGAGCGGGCCGCCCGCACTCCCGACGCCACCGCCCTGGTCTGCGGCGGCGAGCGGTTGAGCTACGCCGAACTCGACCGCCGCGCCGACCGGCTCGCCCGGGCCCTGCTCGCCCGCGGCGCCGGACCCGAGGCCGTGGTCGCGCTCGCCCTGCCGCGGTCGGCCGACTACGTCGCCGCGCTGTTCGCCGTGCTGCGCAGCGGCGCCGCCTACCTGCCGCTGGACCTCGACCACCCGGACGAGCGGCTGGCCGCGATGGTCGAGGACGTCCGCCCGTGCTGCCTGGTCACCGTCGCCGCCGTCGCGGACCGGCTGCCGGAGGACCCCGGCACCCACCGGCTGCTGCTGGACGACCCGGCCGGTCCGCCCGGCCCCGCCGACCCGGCCCCGGTCACCGCCGCCGACCTGCCCGGCCCCCGGCACCTCGACCACCCGGCGTACGTCATCCACACCTCCGGCTCCACCGGCCGCCCCAAGGGCGTCGTCGTCCCGCACCGCGGCCTGACCACCATGCTGGTCAACCACCGGGCCAGGATCTTCGCCCCGGTCGAGGAACGCGCCGACGGCCGCCGGCTGCGCATCGCGCACACCGTCTCCTTCGCCTTCGACATGTCCTGGGAGGAGCTGTTCTGGCTGGTCGACGGGCACGAGGTGCACGTGATCGACGAGCGGCTCCGGCTCGACCCGCAGGCCCTGGTCGAGCACTACCGGCGCGAGCGGATCGACGTCCTCAACGTCACGCCCTCCTACGCCCAGCAGCTGGTCGAGGCCGGACTGCTCGACCCCGGCCGGCACCGGCCGCTGCTGGTGCTGCTCGGCGGCGAGGCCGTCCCCGAGTCGCTCTGGCAGCTGCTGGCCCGGACCGACGGCACCACCGGCTACAACCTCTACGGCCCGACCGAGTACACCATCAACGCACTCGGCAGCGGTGTGGACGAGAGCCGCACCGCCACCGTCGGACGCCCGATCATGAACACCCGCGCCCTGGTGCTCGACCACGCGCTGCGCCCGGTGCCGGACGGGACCCCCGGCGAGCTGTACCTGTCCGGCGACGGCCTGGCCCGCGGCTACCACGACCGACCCGGACCGACCGCCGCCCGCTTCGTCGCCGACCCGTACGGCCCGCCCGGCGGCCGGATGTACCGCACCGGGGACCTGGTGCGCCGCCGCCCGGACGGCCCGATCGACTACCTCGGCCGCACCGACCAGCAGGTGAAGATCCGCGGCTTCCGGGTCGAGCCGGGCGAGGTCGAGTCGGCGCTGCTGGCCCTGGACGCGGTGGCCGCCGCCGCCGTCGTCGCCCGGCCCGGCCCGGCCGGGCACCGCCTCGTCGCCTACACGGTGCCCGTGCCCGGGCACCCGGCCGGGCCGGCCGAACTGCGCGCCGGGCTCGCCGCCACTCTGCCCGAGTACCTGGTGCCGGCCGCCTTCGTCACCCTCCCCGCGCTGCCGCTCACCGTCAACGGCAAGCTCGACCGGGCGGCGCTGCCCGCCCCGCCCGCCGCCGGCCCGGCCGGGCGCCCGCCCGCCGACACCCGCGAGGAACTGCTCTGCCGGCTCTTCGCCGAGGTGCTGGGCCTGCCCGCCGTCGGCGTCGACGACAACTTCTTCGAACTCGGCGGCCACTCCCTGCTCGCCATGCGCCTGGCCGGCCGGATCCGCGCCGAACTCAACACCCCGGTCCAGGTGGCGACCCTGATGACGGCGCCGACCGTGGCCGAGGCCGCCGCCCGGATCGGCACCGACGCCCGCGCCGACGCGCTGCGCACCCTGCTGCCGCTGCGCGAACGGGGATCGCTGCCACCGCTGTTCTGCGTCCACCCGGCCTCGGGCTTCAGCTGGCAGTACGCCGGGCTGCTGCGCCACCTCGACCCGGAGCGCCCGCTCTACGGCCTCCAGTCGCCCGGTCTGCGGGGCGAACTCCCGGACGTCGACGACGTCCGCGGGCTCGCCGAGCTCTACCTCGCCGAGCTGCGCGCGGTCCGCCCGCACGGCCCGTACCACCTGCTGGGCTACTCCTTCGGCGGCACGGTCGCGCACACCATGGCCGCGCTGCTCCAGCGGGACGGCGAGGAGGTGGCCTTCCTCGGACTGCTGGACGCCTACCCGCCGGAGACCGAGGACTGGGCGTTCGCCGACGACCCGGCGTTCCGCGAGCGCCTCGCCGAGGAGGAGAGCGGCTTCCTGCTCGGTGTCGCCGGGATCGCCCCGGCGGGCGGGGACGAGGGGGAGGGAGCCGGGGGCGCCGTCGACCGGGAGCGGGCGATCGCCGCGGTCCGCGACAGCCGGGGTCTCCTCGCCGGCTTCGACCGCGACCTGCTGGAGGCCGTGGTCGACACCAACCTCCACTGCGTGCGGCTGCTGGCGCGAAGCCGCACCCCGGAGTGGACGGGTGACGCCCTGTTCGTCACCGCGGCCCGCACCACCGCCCCCGGGGACGCCCCGGGCCTGGTCTGGCCCGGGTACCTGCGCGGCCGGCTGGTGGAGCACGTCCTCGACGTCTCCCACGACGAGCTGATGGACCCTCCCGCCCTGGACCGGATCGGTCCCTTGGTGCAGCGCGCGCTGGCGGAGGGGGTGTGAGCGGCCGCCGCGCCGCCCGGGCCCCGCCGGGCGCCGCGCCGCCGTACCGCCGGACCGGCTGCCGCCGTCCGGCCGCACTTCCCGGGGGGCTCCGTGCTTCCCCCGGCCCGAAACGAGGACACCCATGAGCGACAACGCCCACCGGATCAAGACCGTCTACCACGACCTCGCGCTGCGGACCCTGGAGGTCCTCCGGGTCACCCGGATCACGCCCCGGATGGTCCGGGTCACCCTCGGCGGACCCGAACTGGCCGGCTTCGTCGACCAGGCGCCCGCCGACCACGTGAAGGCCTTCTTCCCGGCGCCCGGCGAGACCGAGCCGGTGCTGCCCCTGCTGGGGGACGACGACGAGGGCCTGATCTTCCCCGACTCCCCGCCGTACCCGATCTCCCGCGACTACACCACCCGGCGCTTCGACCGCGAGGCCGGCGAGCTGGACCTCGACTTCGTGCTGCACGGCAGCGGTGTCGCCTCCGTCTGGGCCGAGCAGGCCGCGCCGGGGCAGAAGCTCGGCCTGGCCGGGCCGCGCGGCTCCGTGCTGGCCGACCTGGACTTCGACTGGTACCTGCTCGGCTGCGACGAGACCGGGCTGCCCGGCGTCGCCCGGTACCTGGAGATCCTGCCCGAGGGCGCGGTGGCCAAGGTCTTCGTGCTCGTCGACGACGCGGCCGAGGAGCACCACCTGGAGACCCGCGCGAACGCCGACATCGTCTGGCTGCACCGCGACGGCCGCGCCCACGGCGACAGCGACCGGCTGTACACCGCGATCCGCGACCTGGAGCACCCGCCCGGCGTGCCCTACGTCTGGATCGCGGGCGAGGCGGGCGAGTTGAGGCCGATCCGGCGGCACCTGCGGGCGCTGGGCTTCGACCGCGACATCACCGACGTCGACGGCTACTGGAAGCGCGGGACCGTCAACCTCGACCACCACGAGCCGGACGAGGACGACGAGGAGGAGGCGGCCGCCGGCTGAACCGCGGGCCGTGCGTCGGGGCCCGTCCGGACCGCTCCGGACGGGCCCCGCCGTCGTCCCCGCCCCCGCTCGTTCCCCGCCCCGCTCGTTCCCCGCCCCGCCCGTTCTCCGCCCCGCCCGGCGCCCGGTCAGCGCCGGCCCGACCGCCATTCGTGCGAGAGCAGCCAGACCAGGTACAGCCCGCCGATCGCCGCCGTCATGATGCCCACCGGGAGCTGGACCGGCGCCAGCACCCGCTGCGCCGCGAGGTCCGCCGCGCACAGCAGCACCGCGCCCATCAGCGCCGACGGCAGCAGGCTCACCCCGGCCGCGCCGGACAGCCTCCGGGCCAGCTGCGGCGCGGCCAGTGCCACGAAGGAGACCGGCCCGGCGCTCGCGGTGGCGACCGCCGCCAGCAGGACCGCGCACACCACCAGCAGCGCGCGGGAGCGTTCCACCGGGACGCCCAGCGCCTTGGCACTGTCGTCGCCGGACTCCATCAGCCGCAGGTGGCGGCCCATCAGCAGCACTGCGGGGAGGAGCAGTCCGACCGCCGCCGCGGCCGGGGCGAACTGCTCCCAGCCCCGGCCGTTCAGCGAGCCGGTCAGCCACACCGCCGCCGCCTGTGCCTCGTCGATCGAGGCCTCCGTCATCAGATAGGCGTTCACCGAGCTGAGCAGCGCGCCGGCGGCGATGCCGACCACGATCAGCCGGTAGCCCTGCACCCCGCGCCGGTACGCCAGCAGGTAGACGACCAGCGCGGTGGCGAAGCCGCCGCCCACGGCGCCCAGCGCGACCGCGAACGGGCCTCCGCCCAGGACCAGGATCTGGAGCAGGGCGCCGGTCGCCGCACCGGTCTCGAAGCCGATCAGGTCCGGGCTGCCGAGGGGGTTGCGGGCCAGGCTCTGGAACACCGCGCCACTGAGCCCCAGCGCGGCGCCGACCACGGTGCCGAGCGCCAGCCGGGGCAGTCGCAGATCGTTCACCACGTAGTCGGTGGTGCCGGTGCCGTGGCCGGCCAGGGTGCGGAGCACATCGGCGGGGGAGACCTGGAAGTCGCCCGTCCCCAGCGCGGCGACGCCCACCACGAGCAGGGCCGCGAGCAGGCCGAGACCGGTGGCCAGCGGGCGCCGGGCGACCCGAAGGCGCAGCGGGCCGAGGCGGATCCGCAGACCCGGGACGAGCGCGCCCGGGTCGATCGCGCCCGGCGCGGCGGACAACGGGGGGAGGGGGAGGGCGAGGTCCTCCGGACGGGACGTCACAGCTGGGGCACCTTCCGGCGGCGGACCAGGACGACGAGCACGGGGGCGCCGAGGGCGGCGGTGACGATGCCGACCGCCAGTTCGTCCGGGCGCACCAGCAGCCGGCCGAGCACGTCGGCGCCGAGGAGCAGCGCGGGGGAGAGCACCAGGCAGTAGCCGAGCAGCCAGCGCTGGTCCGGCCCGGTGACCAGCCGGACGGCGTGCGGCACGATCAGGCCGACGAAGCCGACGGGCCCGACCGCCGCGGTGGCCGCCCCGCAGAGCAGCGCCACCGCGACGGCGACCAGCACCCGGGTGCGGACCGGCCGGGCGCCGAGCGCGCTGCCCAGTTCGTCGCCGAGCGCCAGCGCGTTCAGCGGGCCGGCCAATGCCAGCGCCAGGACCACGCCGACCAGCAGGAACGGCAGGACCTGCACCAGGACGTCGTCGCCGCGGCCGGCGAGGGTGCCGACCGACCAGATCCGCAGCGCGGCGAAGGAGTCCCGGTCCAGGAAGGTCAGGGTGGAGATCCCGGCGATCAGCGAGGCGTTGACGGCGGTTCCGGCGAGGACCAGCCGGATCGGCGAGGGCGCGCCGCGCCCGGCCGTGCCGAGGGTGTGGACGGCCGCCGCGGTCAGCGCGGAGCCCGCCATGGCGAACCAGACGTAGCCGCTCGGGCTGGTGACGTGGAGGAAGCCGATCGCGGCCACCACGGCGGCGGACGCGCCGGACTCGATGCCCAGCAGTCCGGGGTCGGCGAGCGGATTGCGGGTCAGCGCCTGCATCAGGGCGCCGGCGAGCCCGAGGCCCGCGCCGACGGCGAGTCCGAGCAGGGTACGGGTGAGCCGGTAGTCCTGGACGATGACCGCGTTCTCGGTGCCGTCCGGTGAGAACAGGCCGCGCAGGACGGTGCCGAAGGGGATCGAGCGCGCGCCCACCGACACGCTGAGCACGGTGATCAGGAGGAGCAGCAGCAGGGCCGCGCAGAGTCCCGCCGCGCGCCACCGGGCGGCGCGGTGCCGGTCGGGCCGCGGCGGCCGGGTGGTGGTCCGTTCGGCGGGGCCGCCCGGCGGGTGGGCGGCGGGTCGGGTCTTCGGTCGGGCGGGTAGCACGCCACAGTCCCCCGGGAGGTCGGGCGGAGCACCGCCTTCACTGTCAACTTAGGTAAGGCTATCCTAAATCGAAGACGCGATCGGGGGGACACCGAGGGTCGGTCACCGGCCTGTGCGGTGCGACGACGCACGATCGATCGACAGGGGAGGCACGTTCCATGACGAACCGTATGCCCGGCGCACAGCGCGCCTCCGGCGCGACCGCGCCCGAGGGCGCCCCCGGACGCCCGGCCCGCTCCCGCGGGTCCGCCGCGCCGGCCGGCTGCTCGCACATCGGGCGGGAGGGTCCACCGGGCCTGCTGGCCCGCAGCAGTTTCCTGATGGCGCTCGTCGGCCGGGCCGCCCGGCGGCTCCTCGCGGAGGAGGCGGCGGGCCGCGGGCTCAAGCTCTGGCACGTGATGGTGCTCTGCGCCCTGGGGGACACGCCCGGCCTCTCCAAGGCCGAACTGGCCGAGCGGCTCGGGCTGTCCTCGGCCGACGTGGCCCGGGTGGTCGGGGACCTCGTGGCCGCCGGTCATGTCACCTGCGCCCGCGACGAGGCGGACCGCCGCCGGACGCTGACCAGGCTGACCCGCACGGGCCGCGAGGTCGCGGCCGCCGTCGACGTGGAGCTGGCGGCCGTCGACGACGACGTGCTCGCCCCGCTCTCGACGGCGGACCGGGAGCGGCTCGCGGACATTCTCGCGCTGCTATCCGAGCACCTGGACGCCGAGCACTTCGGTCTGCGGCCGGTGCGGAGGCCGCCCGCGCGGCGGGCCTGACCGCGGTCCCGGCACCGGTCCCGGCACCGGTCCTGGCACCGGTCCTCGCGGCGGGCCCGACCGCGGTTCCGGCGGCGGCCCTGACGGCGGGGCCCCGCACCGCCCGCGCGGCGCGGGGCCCCGGGGCCCGCCGGTGGTCAGGGCCGGGCGGTGAGGTAGCCGCCCATCGCGGTGAAGTACTCGGTGGCCGCCAGCTCCCGGCCGTCCTCGGTGCGGACCCGGGTGACGGCCAGGCCGTGGTTGCGGCCGGTGCGCGCGTCGGCGCCCGCGACGATCACCACGCCCTCGCCCTCGCGGTAGAAGATCCGGCCGGGGGTGCCGCCGTAGCGGCCCTCGGAGACGACGGCGGCGAGGATCTCCAGGCGCCTGCCCCGGTGGAAGGTGAAGGCCGCCGGATAGGGGGCGGACTGGGCGCGGACCAGGCGTTCCAGCACGTCGGCGGGCCAGCCCCAGTCGATCCGGATGTCCTCCTCCGCCCGCTTGTGGAAGAAGCTGGCCTGCGAGCGGTCCTGCTTGGTGAAGTCCGTGCGGCCGCCGGCGATCAGGTCGAGGGCGCCGATGGTGACGGGGGCGATCAGCTCGACCGTCCGGTGGAACAGGTCGGTGGCGGTGTCGGTCGGACCGACGGCGACCGCCTCCTGCCGCACGATGTCGCCAGCGTCGAGCACCTCGTCCATCAGGTGCGCGGTGACGCCGACCTCGGACTCGCCGTTGACGAGGGCCCAGATCAGCGGCGAGAAACCGGCGTACTTGGGCAGCAGCGAGTCGTGGATGTTGAGGGTGCCGTGCTTCGGCAGGGTGTAGATCCGGGGCGGGATCCAGGTCCGCCAGTTGTTGGCGACGATGATGTCCGGGGCGGCCTCCTCCAGGCGCCGCAGCAGCTCGTCGTCGTCCGGGCGGTTGCGGATCAGGACCGGGACGCCGTGCTCCTCGGCGAGGTCGGCGACCGAGTCGCTCCAGATCTTCTCGTAGGCGTGCTCGCTCCGGGGGTGCGTCACCACCAGCACGACGTCGTGCTCGGATTCCAGGAGCGCCTTCAGGGTGCGGTGGCCCCAGGTCTGATAACCGAACATGACGACCCGCATCAGCGTTCCTCCTCGGGCTGGCGAACTGACACGGAAAGTAAAGCAAGGCTTACCTAACCGTGCAACGGCTCCCTTCCGGGGCGGAGTTGACCGGCGGTGGAGGATTTGACCGTCCGCCCGGTCGACACTCAAGATTGATCAGGTTAGCCTTGCCTAAGTTCAAACCGGCGCACGAATGGGAGTGACATGCCTCGGGCCCTTCCCGGCGACGCAGCACTGATCCACGACCTGATCGGTATCGGCTTCGGGCCGTCGAACGTCGCCATGGCGATCGCGCTGAGCGAGCACAACGAGCGCGTCGGGAGGCACCAGGCCGTCACCGCGCACTTCTTCGAGCAGCAACCCGGCTTCGGCTGGCACCGGGGCATGCTCATCGACGACGCGACGATGCAGGTGTCCTTCCTCAAGGACCTGGTGACGCTCCGGAACCCGGCGAGCGAGTACAGCTTCCTCTGCTACCTGCAGAGCAGAGGCCGCCTGATCGACTTCGTCAACCACAAGAACCTCTTCCCGCTCCGGGTCGAGTTCCACGACTACTTCGAGTGGGCCGCGGCGAAGGTCGACGACATGGTCTCCTACGGCCACCGGGTCGTCTCCGTCGAACCCGTCCTGCGCGACGGCGTGGTGGAGTACCTGGACGTCACGGCCCGGTCCGGGGACGAGACCGTGGTCCACCGCGCGCGCAACCTCGTCATCGGCACCGGGCTGCGCCCGGTCATGCCCGAGGGCGTCGAGCGGGGCGAGCGGGTCTGGCACAACTCCGACCTGCTGCGCAACATCGGCGCCCTCGACGGCACCGAGCCCGGCCGCTTCGTCGTGGTCGGTGCCGGCCAGAGCGCCGCCGAGGCGGTCGCCTACCTGCACCGCCGCTTCCCGGCCGCGGAGGTCTGCGCGGTGTTCTCCCGCTACGGCTACAGCCCGGCGGACGACAGCAGCTTCGCCAACCGGATCTTCGACCCGGAGGCCGTCGACGCGTACTTCACCGCACCGGAGGAGGTGAAGCGCCGGCTGATGGGCTACCACGGGAACACCAACTACTCCGTGGTGGACATCGACCTCATCGACGACCTCTACCGGCAGGCGTACCAGGAGAAGGTGCTGGGTACGGAGCGGCTGCGCTTCCTGAACGTCTCGCGCCTCACGGCCGCCGAGGAGATACCCGGTGCGGTCCGCGCGACCGTCGAGAACCTGGTCACCGGCGAGGCGGCCGCGCTGGAGGCCGATGTCGTCGTCTGCGCCACCGGATACCTGCCGGCCGACGGCCTGGGGGTCCTCGGCGCGGTCGCCGACCGGTGCCAGCGCGACGAGCTGGGCCGGGTCCGGGTCGAGCGCGACTACCGGGTGGCGACCGACCCCGGACTCCGTTGCGGCATCTACCTCCAGGGCGGCACGGAGCACACCCACGGCATCACCTCCTCCCTGCTGTCCAACACGGCGGTCCGGGTCGGCGAGATCCTGGACTCGATCGTCGACCGCGGCCGCGCGGCCGGACCGGTCGAGGTCCCGCCCGTCAGCGAGGAGGCCGGGGTCCGCCAGCCGACCGCCTAGGCTCAGCACCACCGCACCACCGCACCACCGCACCCGCCGCCGTCCGCTGCCGTGCCGTCGCACCGCACGGCACGGCGGCGGTGTGTGAGCACCACGCAGGAGAGAGGAACGCCCGTGCCCCTCGGCACCAGCCGTCGCCCCGACGGCCAGCCCGCCGGCAGACCAGGGAGGCCCCGCCCGGCCCCGGCCACGACGACGGCCGGAGGCCCGGTGCCGACCGCGGCCGCGGCGGCCCGTCGGCGGCGGATCACCGGGCTGGTGGCGGTCGCCGCGCTCCTCCTGGTCGCCGCGGTGGTCTCGGTCGCCGTCGGTGCGCGGGCGTTGAGTCCGGCCGAGGTGTGGCACGGACTGTTCGCCGGGCCGGACCCGGACCAGCGGGCCACCGAGATCCGGCTGATCGTGCGGACCGTGCGGCTGCCCAGGACGGTGCTCGCGGTCCTGGCGGGCATCGCCCTGGGCGTCGGCGGGGCGCTGATCCAGGGGTTCACCCGCAACCCGATCGCGGACACCGGCCTGCTGGGGGTGAACACCGGCGCCTCCTTCGCGGTGGTGTCGGCGATCTCGCTGTTCGGCCTCACCGACCCGGCCCAGTACGTCTGGTTCGCCTTCCTCGGTGCCGGGCTGGCCGGGGCGGTCGTGTTCGGGCTGTCGAGCATCGGCCGGGGCGCCGGGAATCCGCTGACGCTCGCCCTGGCGGGCCAGGGGGTCGCGGTGTTCCTCGCGGCGATGACCACCGCGATCGCGCTGTCGGACAAGACGGCCCTGAACGCCCTGCGGTTCTGGAACACCGGCTCGCTGGCCGGCGTCCCGTTCCGGGTCATCTGGCCGGTGACACCGTTCATCGTGGTCGGCCTGGTCATGGCCCTGGCCGTGCTGCCCTCCGTCAACCTGCTCAACCTCGGCGACGACGTGGCCCGGGGCCTCGGGGTGAACATCACCCTGATCAGGACGGTCGGCATCGTCGCCATCACCCTGATGGCGGGCGCGGCCACCGCGGCCTGCGGTCCGATCGCCTTCCTCGGCCTGATGGTGGCGCACGTGGCGAGGTACCTCGCCGGACCCGACTACCGCTGGCTGGTGCCGTACGCGGGACTGCTCGGCGCGGTGGTCCTGCTGGTGTGCGACATCGTGGGGCGCGTGGTGGTCCGGCCGGGCGAACTGGACGCCGGCGTGCTGGTCGCCCTGCTGGGCGCCCCGTTCTTCGCGGTCCTGGTGTGGCGAGGAAAGTTCAGGAGCGCATGAACGTGACAGTGGTGAAGCCGGCCGTGGCTCCGGGTGTGCGCTTCGGCGGCATGTCCTTCGTCTGGCGGCCGTGGGTCGTGCTGGTCACGCTGCTGCTGGCGGCGGCGACCTTCCTCCTGTTCTGCCTGTCCATCGCCCTGGGGGACTTCCCCATCGGCCTGCCGCAGGTGGTCGCCACCCTCTTCGGCGGGGGCGAGCGGGTCGACCAGTTCGTGATCATGGACCTGCGGCTGCCGCGGGCGATGGCCGGCCTGGTCGTCGGGGTCGCCCTGGGAGTGTCCGGGGCACTGACCCAGTCGATCGCCCGCAACCCCCTGGCCAGCCCGGACATCCTGGGGATCACCGGCGGGGCGAGCGCGGTCGCGGTGTTCCTGGTGACGGTGTCGGGCGGCTCGGCCGCCGCGGTCGTCAGCTCGGTCGGCCTCTCCGGAGCGTCCCTCCTGGGCGGCCTCGGCACCGGACTGCTGGTGTACTTCCTGGCCTGGCGCCGCGGGGTGGACGGCTTCCGGCTCATCCTGATCGGCATCTCGGTGAGCGCGGTGATGGAGGCGCTGACGACCTGGCTGCTGGCCACCGCCGACATCAGGGACGTGGCCAGGGCCCAGGCGTGGCTGGTCGGGTCGCTGGACAACCGTTCCTGGGACGAGGTCGGGACGGCGCTCTGGGGCGTGCTGGCGGTGCTGGCCGTGGTGACCGGCGCCGCCTTCCAGTTCAAGCCGATGCACTTCGGCGACGACGTGGCCGCGGGCCTGGGCGTCCGGCACACCCGGGTGCGGGCGGTGCTGCTGCTGTGCGCGGTGCTGCTGGCCGGGTTCGCGGTGAGCGCGGCCGGTCCGGTCCCCTTCGTCGCCATGGTGGCGCCGCAGGTGGCGATGCGTCTGACCAGGTACCCGACGCCGCCGCTGGTGGCGTCCGGCGCGGTGGGGGCGCTGCTGCTGCTCGGGTCGGACCTGGTGGCCCGGACGGCGCTGCCGGTGACCCTGCCGGTCGGCGTGGTCACCGCCGCGATCGGCGGCCCCTTCCTGGTGTACCTCCTGGTTCGGGCGAACCGCCGTTAGGTGATAAGAAAGTAAGGTAAGCCTAAACTGAGGGGGAGCCATGGTCGCCGACTCCATCACCGGGAGCCACCCCGGAAGAACGACCGAAGCCGGGCCCGGGACCGGGCCCGCGACCGGCGCCGCGAAGGTCCCGCGGCTCGCGGCCCGGGGCGTCAGCGTCGGGTACGGCGAACGGACCGTGATCGACTCGCTGGACGTTGCGATCCCCACCGGGGTGGTGACCACCATCATCGGCCCGAACGGCTGCGGCAAGTCCACCCTGCTGCGCACCCTGTCACGGCTGCTCAGGCCGAGCCGGGGAGCGGTGGTGCTGGACGGCGAGGACATCGCCACGCTGAGGACCAGGGACGTGGCGAAGAAGCTCGGCCTGCTGCCGCAGTCGCCGGTCGCCCCGGAGGGCCTGACGGTGGCGGACCTGGTCGCCCGGGGGCGGCACCCGCACCAGAGCTGGCTGCGGCAGTGGTCCTCCGACGACGCCTCGGTGGTGGAGGGCGCCCTGGCCATGACCGGGGTGGCCGACCTGGCCCACCGCCCGGTCGATTCGCTCTCCGGGGGCCAGCGGCAGCGGGTCTGGATCTCGATGACCCTCGCCCAGGGCACCGATCTGCTGCTGCTCGACGAACCCACCACCTATCTGGACCTGGCGCACGCGATCGACGTGCTCGACCTGGTGGACGACCTGCACGAGTCGGGGTGCACCGTGGTGATGGTGCTGCACGACCTCAATCTGGCCGCCCGGTACAGCGACAACCTGATCGTCATGAAGGCGGGCGCGGTGCTGGCGCAGGGTCACCCGCGCGACGTGGTGACTCCCGAGCTGCTGCACGAGGCGTTCGGCCTGCGGGCCGAGGTGATCGACGATCCGGTGGGGGACCGGCCGCTCATCGTGCCGATCGGCCGGACGCACGTCCGGAGCGGGATGAAACGGGACGTAGAAAGCACGACTTAGGCTAGGCTTACCTCACAAACCAGGGATAGCGTTTGCCTCCCCGCCGAGGGGACTTCGGCTGACGGTACGACAGCAAGGGATTTCGCATGCTCCTCGACAGAACGCCGCGTTCGACGCGTACCGGGCGCCGGCAGCGGCTGGCGGCGACGGTGGCCGCCGCGGCGCTCGGTGTGGGCCTGCTCGCGGGGTGCGGGTCCGACGCGACCGGCAAGTCCACCAACGACAGCGCTGCCAACGGCACTTCGGCCGGTTCGTTCCCGGTGACGGTGGAGCACGCGTTCGGATCCACGAAGGTCGACAAGGCCCCCAAGCGGGTCGTCACCGTCGGCTACACGGACGACCAGGCCGTGCTGGCCTTCGGCATCAAGCCGGTCGGCATGGTCGACCAGTACCCGAACCCGGCGGGCCAGAGCCCCGACATCAACACCCAGTGGCCGTGGGTGAAGGCCCAGTGGGGCGACGCCAAGCCCGAGGTCGTCCTCAACAACGGCGACGCCGGCCCCAACTTCGAGAAGATCGCCGCCCTGCGGCCCGACCTGATCGTCGCGGTCTACTCCGAGATCGACCAGGCCGCCTACGACAAGCTCTCGAAGATCGCCCCGACGGTCGGCCGCACCAAGGCCGAGAAGGAGCCGTTCAGCGCTCCGTGGCAGGACAACGCCCTGCACATCGCCAACGCGCTCGGCCGGGCCGACGAGGGCAAGAAGCTGGTCCAGGGCATCCAGGACAAGCTCGCCGCGGTCAAGACGGCGCACCCGGAGTTCGCCAACCAGACCGCCGTCTCGCTGTCGTGGTACAAGGACTCGGTGACCCCCTTCACCACCACCGACGTGCGGGGCCAGCTGCTGTCCGGCATGGGCTTCAAGGGCCAGACCGAGATCGACAGGATCGCGGGCAAGGACTTCTCCACCCAGCTCTCCCCGGAGCGGATGGACCTGATCGACGTCGACCGGGTCTTCGTCATCAACGACAAGGCCGACACCGACGCGCTGAAGAAGTTCGACCTCTTCGCCAACCTCAAGGTGACCAAGGCCGGCAAGGTGTCCTACCTGCTGGACAGTGAGGGCCCCGCGGTCGGCGCCGCGATGTCCCAGGCCACCCTGCTCTCCCTGCCGTACGCCATCGACGAGCTCGTCAAGTCGGTCGGCCAGGGGTGATCCGCCCCGGGCCGGCCGGTCCCCCGTCCGGAGGAAGGACCCGGGTGTGACCACCACGGAGGAGCGCGTCGCTCCGGCCGCCGCCACCGTCCTGCGCACCACGAGCGGCCGGGAGGCGGCCCGGTGGGTCCTCTCCCGCTGCCGCGAGACCCCGTGGCTGACGGCGGCCACCGTGCTCAGCACGGTGGCCGGCGCGGCGCTCCAGATGCTCCCGGTGCTCCTGCTCGGCCGGGTGGTCGACGGGGTGGTCGGGGGCGAGCCGCGCTCGGCCCTGCTGGGCACCGGGGTCCTGATGGTGGTCTCCGCGCTGCTCGGCGCGGCGGCCACCGCGGCCTCCACCTACCTGATCGGGCGGCTCGGCGCGGAACTGCTCGCCCACCTGCGGGAGGGTGCCGTCCGGGCGGTGCTGGGCATGCCGGTCGGCCGGGTGGAGCAGGTGGGCCGGGGTGACGTCCTCTCCCGGGTGGGCGACGACGTCGCCGTCCTGTCCAGGGGCATCCGGGCGGCCATCCCCACCGTGTTCTCGGCGGGTGTGCTGGTCGCCGTGGCCACGATCGGCATGTTCGGGCTGGACTGGCGGCTCGGCCTGGCGGGTGCCTGCGCGCTGCCCGCCTACGGGCTGGCGCTGCGCTGGTACCTGCCCCGGTCCGCCCCGCTCTACCGCAAGCAGCGGGCCGCCCAGGCCGACCGCGCGCAGGCGCTGATCAGCGGGCTGAACGGCATCGGCACGGTGCGGGCGTACCGGCTGGAGGAGGCGTTCCGGGAGAAGGTCGCCACCGACTCGCGGCGGGTGCGGGACCACGGGATCGAGGTGTTCCGGCTGTTCGGCCGGTTCGTCGGCCGGGAGAACCGGGCCGAGTTCATCGGACTGGTCCTGATCCTCCTGGTGGGCTACGTCCTGCTGGAGACGGGGTCGGCCGGCCTGGGCGACGTGTCGGCGGCCCCGCTGGTGTTCCACCGTCTGTTCACGCCGCTGGGCGCCATCATGTTCACCTTCGACGAGGCGCAGAAGTCGGGCGCGAGCCTGACCCGGCTGGTCGGGGTGCTGACCGAGTCCGAGGCGGAGCGGCTGGTGGGCCACCCGGAGGCGGCCCCCCGGGGTGTGGTTGCGTGCCCGGTGACGGTGGAGGGGCTGACCTTCCGCTATCCCGGCGCGGAGGAACCGGTCCTGCGGGACGTCAGTCTGACCGTTCCGGCGGGGGGTTCGCTGGCACTGGTGGGGGCGACGGGCGCGGGCAAGTCGACGCTGGCCGCCCTGGTCGCCGGGATCGAGACCCCGCAGGCCGGATCGGTGCGGATCGGGTCGAGCGATCTCGCCGACCTGGACGAGGTCGCGGCGCGGGCGCTGGTGAGCGTGCTCACCCAGGAGACCCACGTGTTCTCCGGCCCGCTGGCCGAGGACCTGCGGCTGGCGGCGCCGACGGCCACCGACGCCGAACTGGCCGAGGCGCTGCGCACGGTGGGTGCCGCCGAGTGGGTCGAGGCCCTGCCGGAGGGGCCGGCCACACCGGTGGGGGAGGGCGGCGAGCGGCTGGACGGCACCAAGGTCGCGCAGGTGGCGCTGGCCCGGCTGGTGCTGGGCCGGGCGCCGGTGGTGGTGCTCGACGAGTCGACCGCGGAGGCCGGCAGCGAGGGCGCGGCCGAGCTGGAGCGGGCGGTCCGGGCCGCCTGCGCGGGGCGGACCACGCTGTTCGTGGCCCACCGGCTGACCCAGGCGATGGCGGCCGACCGGATCGCCGTGCTGGACGCGGGGCGGGTCGTGGAGCAGGGCACCCACGAGGAACTGGTGGCCCTGGGCGGCCGTTACGCGGATCTCTGGCTGGCCTGGAGGGGAGACAGCCGGATGAGGCTCGGTTAGGTTAGGCTGACCTAAGTTTCCGGGGAGGGTGAGTCGTTGATGACGGAACCGAGTGCTCGTCCCGTACTGTTCTCTCCCGCCCGTCTGGCCGGCCTGCGCCGGCGTTCGGGCGACTGGTCCGACCGGACCATGGCCGAGGCGGTGGCCGTCGGCCTGTCCTACTGGGCGACCGGCCGGAGCCCCGAGGGTCTCGACCTGGCCCCCGGCACCCGGTTCGCGGACGTCCTCGGCTGGGTCGCCGACGGCGGCGGCCCGCCCCCCGGCTGGAGCGTCGGCGAGGCCGCCCCGGACGGCATCCGGATCACCGTGCCCGAAGGCGTCCCGGCGCACGAGGCGCAGCGCGCGCTCGACGACCTGGCGGACTTCCCCGACCGGCCCGTCGGCACCATCGGCCCGTCCGGCGCGGCCGAGCGGCTCGCGGCCCTGACCGCGTGGAACGACACGGCGGCCGACCGGGTCCGGCCGACCGTGGTGGAACTCTTCCTCGAACAGGCCCGGCTCGGGCCGGACGCCGTCGCCCTCGTCGACGAGCACCGGTCGCTGACCTACCGTCAGGCGTCCGAACTCTCTGCCCAGCTCGCCCACCACCTGCTCGCCCGCGGACTGACCGCCGAGCAGACCGTCGGCATCTCGCTCGACCGCTCCGCCGAGATGGTGATCGGCCTGCTGGCCGTGCTCCGGGCCGGGTGCGCGTTCGTCCCCCTCGACCCGCGCTGGCCCGCCGAGCGCCGCGCCGTGGTGATCGCCGACGCCCGGATCGCCGTCCAGCTGGACCGCGCGGGCCGGCCGGACCCCGCCGAACCGGACGCCCTCGCGGTGGACCTCGACGACTGGCGCTACGGCGACCACCCCGTCCAGGACCCGGGGGTCACCGTCCGCGGCGACTCGCTCGCCTATGTGATCTTCACCTCCGGCTCGACCGGACGGCCCAAGGGCGCGATGATCCGTCACGAGGCGATCAGCGAGCGCCTGCTGTGGCAGGTCCACGAGATCCTGGGCTTCGGCCACGACGACGCCTCCCTCTTCAAGGCGCCGCTCTCCTTCGACATCTCCGTCAACGAGATCTTCCTGCCCCTGGTGTGCGGCGCCCGGCTGGTGGTCCTGAAGCCGGGCGGCGAGCGCGACCCGCACCACATGCTGGAGGTGATCGCCGAGCAGCGCGTCACCTTCACCTACCTGGTGTCGTCGATGCTGGACGTCCTCCTGGAGATCGCCGGCGACACCGCGCGCCTCGACAGCCTGCGCCACGTCTGGTGCGGCGGCGAGGTGCTCACCCCCGAGCTGTACGAGCGGTTCCGCACCCGGCTCGGGATCCCGATGTACCACGGCTACGGTCCGGCCGAGACCACGATCGGCGTCTCCCACGTCGTCTACCGGGGCGAGGCGGAACGCCTGTCGACCTCCATCGGCCGCGCCAACCCCAACACCCAGCTGTACGTCCTGGACGACGAGCTGCGCCCGGTCCCGGTCGGCGTCGGCGGCGAACTCTACGTGGGCGGCTTCCTGCTGGGCCGCGGCTACGTCGGCGCGCCCGGGCTCACCGCCGCCCGGTTCGTCGCCAACCCCTTCGCGGACGACGGGTCACGGCTCTACCGGACCGGCGACCTCGCGCGGTTCGCCCCGGACGGCTCGCTGGACTTCCTCGGCCGCGCCGACAACCAGGTCAAGGTCCGCGGCATGCGGCTCGAACTGGAGGACGTCGAGGCCGGCCTCGCCGAACACCCCGGGGTGCGGCACACCTGCGTCGTCGCGAAGAAGAACAGCGCGGGCGGCACCTACCTGGTCGGGTACGTGATCCCGGCCGCCGGCCGGGAAGGCCTGCGGGCCGAGGAGGTCCGGCAGTGGGCCACCGGGCACCTGGTGGAGTACATGGTGCCCGCCCACGTCGTCGTGCTGCCGGAGTTCCCCCTCACCCCCAACGGCAAGCTGGACCGGCGCGCCCTGCCCGAGCCCGACCTCGGACCGGCCTCCGCGGCCCGGCCCGTCACCGACGACGAACGCGCCGTGTGCGCGGCCGCGGCGGAGGTGCTGCGGCTGGAGCACGTCGGCGTCGACCAGGACTTCTTCCGGCTCGGCGGGGACAGCATCCTGGCGATCTCGCTGCTGACCGCGCTGCGCCGGGCGGGCCTGCACGTCACCGCGCGTCAGCTCTTCGCCAACAGCGTGCTGGGCGCCCTCGCGGCGGTGGCGAGCCGCGAGGAGACGACCCCGGCGGACCACCAGGACGTCGCCACCGGCGCCGTCACCGGATCGCCCGTCCTGCGGTGGCTCGGCGGGACCACCGACGCAGTCGACGGCTTCGTCCAGTCGGTCGTGCTGACCACGCCGGCCGGACTGACCGCCGCCGCCCTGGACGCCGTGCTCACCGCCGTCGTGGCCCGGCACGACATGCTGCGCGCCCGGCTCGTCCGGGGCGGGCCCTGGGGCTTCGAGGTCCCGGAGACGGCACCGGAGGCGGCAGCGGGGGTCGCAGCGGGGGCGGCCGCGACAGCCGGTGCGACGGCGGTCGGCTGGGAGGAGAGCGACCTGCCGCCGGACGCGTGCGCGGCCCTCGCCGCCGCGCGGCTGGACCCGGACCGCGGCGTGATGCTGCGGGCCGTCTGGCGCCGGGAGGCCCGCCAACTCGTCCTCGTCGTCCACCACGTGGTGATCGACGGCGTGTCCTGGCACGTCCTGCGGGAGGACCTCGCCACCGCCTGGCGCCGGTACACCGCGGGCGAGCCGGTCGACCTGCCCGCAGTCGGCACCTCGTTCCGTCGCTGGACGCAACTGCTGGAGGGCGCGGACTTCGACGCCGACCGCGCCCACTACGAACGCCCCCTGCCCGGGCCGGACGCGCCACTGGGCCGGCGGCCGCTCGCCGCGGACGACACGGTCGCGCGGGAACGCCGGCGGACCTTCACGGTCGGTCCCGGGCTCACCGGCCCGCTGCTGGGCGAGGTCCCGGCGCGGTTCCACGCCGGCGTCAACGACGTCCTGCTGACCGCGCTCGCCGTCGCCCTCGCCGGCTGGCGCCGCGACCGGGGCGGGCGACAGACCTTCGCGCACATCGAGCTGGAGGGCCACGGGCGCGAGGCCCGCCACCTGGCGGGCGCCGCCGGGACCGAGCCGGACCTCTCCCGGACCGTCGGCTGGTTCACCACACTGTTCCCGGTGACCGTGGACCCCGGCCCCGCCGAGGACTTCACCGCGCCCGAGTACCTCGCCGCGGCCCTCAAGGCGGTCAAGGAGGACCTCGCCCGCGTCCCGCGCAACGGCCTCTCCTACGGCGCGCTGCGCCACCTGCACGGTGCCGCCTTCGCCGCCCCCGCACCGCAGGTCCTGTTCAACTACCTCGGCCGCTTCGAGGCGGGCGCCGCCGGCGACTGGCAGCTCGCGGGGCCGACCGGCCAGCTCGGGGAGCGGCGCGACCCGGGCATGCGGCTGCCCCGCGCCCTGGAGTTCAACGCGATCGCCGAACCGGCCGAGTCCGGCGGGTACCGGCTGGTCACCACCGTCTCCTGGCCCGAGGGGATGTTCACCGACGAGGACGTGGAGGCGCTGGGCGGCCGTTTCCGGACCGCCCTCGCCGGGATCGCCGCCCTCGACCGGGGCGGCCACTCGCCGAGCGACTTCCCGCTGGTGCGGCTGACCCAGGCCGACGTCGACGCCCTGGACGGCCCCGCCCTGGACGACGTCCTGCCCCTGACCCCGCTGCAGGAAGGGCTGTACTTCCACTCGGTCTTCGACGACGACTCCGCGGGCAGCTACGTCGAACAGCAGCTGCTCACCCTGGAGGGGGAGCTCGACGCCGACCGGCTCGCGGCCGCGGCCACCCGGCTGCTCACCCTGTACCCGAACCTGGCCGCGCGCTTCACCGCCCTCGCCGACGGGCGGGTGGTCTCCGTCCTGGAGAGCGGGGCGGCGGTCCCGTTCACCACGCTCGACCGGCCCGGCATCACCGACGAGGAACTGCGCTCCCTCGCCGAGCGGGACCGCAGGGCCGGCTTCGACCTGGCCGCGGGCCCGCTGATGCGGTACACGCTGTTCCGGGACCGGGAGCCCGGCCGGCACGTCCTGGTGCAGACCGTGCACCACATCCTGGCCGACGGCTGGTCCGTGCCGCCGATGCTCCGCGCGCTGCTCGCCGAGTACCACGCCCCGGGGGCGGCCTACCCGGTCGGCGGCTTCACCGACTGGGTCGCCCGGCTCGCCGCACTCGACACCGCGGAGAGCGACCGGGTGTGGCGCGCCGAACTCGCCGACCTGCCCGGCCCCTCGCTGGTCGCCGAGGGGCACACCTCCTCCGGCCGGTTCGCCGACACCTCGGTGGCGGCGGACGACCTCGACGCGGCCGCCCGGTCCGCCGGCGCGACGCCGAGCGCGGCCGTGCACAGCGCCTGGGCGCTGACCCTGGGCGGGATCCTGCACTCCGCGGACGTGGTCCTCGGTTCCACCGTCTCCGGCCGCGACGCCGAGCTGCCGGGCATCGCGGAGATGGTCGGCCTGTTCATCAACACCGTCCCCGTGCGGGCCCGGTGGAACGCCGGCACCACCGCCGGCGAACTGCTCGCCTCGGTGCGCGAACACCAGGGCGCCGTCCTTCCGCACCAGCACGTCTCGCTGGCCAGGACCTCCCGGCTGGCCGGCCACGGCTCCCTGTTCGACACCCTGGTGGTGTTCGACGTGGCGACCGACACCGCCGCCCTGCGCCGGCCCGGCGACACCCTGGTCCTCACCGGCGTGGCCAACGAAGGCGCGCCGCACTACCCGCTGACGCTGGTGGTCGAGCGCTCGCCCGACGGGCGCACGCGCTTCACCCTCATCCACGACCGGGAGCTGCTGGGGGAGGCCGGCGCCCGGGACATCCTGGACCGGTTCACCCGCACCCTCACCGGCCTGCTCACCCGCCCGGACGCCCCGGTGGGCGCGCTGGTGCCGACCGGGGAGCCGCGCCCGGCACCGGTCCCCCCGGTCACCCTCGGCGAGCTGTTCGACGCCGCGGCCCGTCGGGACCCGGGCGCCACCGCCGTCACCCAGTGCGCGCTCGACGGCGCCACCCGCTCGCTGACCTACGGCGAACTGGCCCGGGCCAAGGACGAGTTGGCGGCCGGGCTGCGCGCGGCCGGGGTCCGGCCGGGCCGGTCGGCGGCGGTCGCCCTGCCGCGCTCGGTGGAACAGGTGGTCGCGCTGGTCGCGATCGTCGGCGCGGGTGGCGCCTACGTACCGCTGGACACCGCCTACCCGGACGAGCGACTGGCGTACGTGCTCGCCGACGCCGCCCCGCAGGTCGTCCTCGTCGACCCGGAGCAGCGGGAGCGCTTCACCGCCCTGCTGGAGCGTGCCGGCGTCCCGGCCGCGGTCCTGGTGCGGGGCGAGGAGCTGCCGCAGGGCGACGGGAGCCCCGCCCCCCTGCCCGGCCCGCACGACCCCGCGTACGTCATCCACACCTCCGGCTCCACCGGCCGCCCCAAGGGTGTCGTGGTCCCGCACTCCGCCGTGGTGGCGCTGCTCGCCAACACCCGGCCGGCCATGGGCTTCGGGCCGGACGACGTCTGGGTGCAGTTCCACTCCTACTCCTTCGACTTCGCGGTCTGGGAGCTGTGGGGCGCGCTGCTGCACGGCGCCGAACTGCTGGTGCCCGACTACGCGCTGACCCGCTCCCCGGTGGACTTCCACCGGCTGGTCCGCGAGCGCGGGGTGACCGTGCTCAACCAGACCCCCTCCGCCTTCCACCGGTTCGTCGAGGCCGACCGGCACTCCGGCGCGCCCCTGCCCGCCCTGCGCCTGGTCGTCCTCGGCGGCGAGGCGGTGGACCTCGGGCGGCTGCGCGGCTGGGTCGGGCGGCACGGCACCGCCTCGCCCGAGCTGGTCAACATGTACGGCATCACCGAGACCACCGTCCATGTCACCCACCGGGTGCTGACCGACGAGGACTTCGGCCCCGACGGTCCGGTCAGCCCGATCGGCGGCCCGATCCCGGGCCTGGTCACCCATCTGCTGGACGAGCGGCTGCGGCCGGTGCCGCCGGGCCGGACCGGCGCCGTCTACGTGGCGGGCGACCAGGTCTCCCTGGGCTACCTGGGACGGCCCGGCCTCACCGCGGGCCGGTTCGTGGCGGACCCGTTCACCGGCGACGGCTCCCGGATGTACCACACCGGCGACCTGGCCCGCCGAAGGCTCGACGGCGAGCTGGAGTTCGTCGGCCGCGCCGACGACCAGGTCCAGCTGAAGGGGTTCCGGATCGAACCCGGCGAGGTGGAGGCGGCGCTCCGCGACCTCGACGGGGTGGTCGACGCCGCCGTCACCGTCGCGGACAGCGGGGACCACCTGGTCGCGCACCTCGTCGGCCGGGCACCCGCCGACCCGGCCGCGCGACTCGCGGCCAGGCTGCCCGCACACATGGTGCCGGGCCGGTTCCTGACGGTCGACGCCCTGCCGCTGACCGTCAACGGCAAGCTGGACCGGGCGGCCCTCGTCGCCCGGGCGGCGCGGGACGACGCCCCTGAGGCCGTCGCGGAGACCGGGGCGGAAGCCGTCGTGGTGCCCGGCGGCTCCGTGCTGCCCTCGCTCGTCGGCATCTTCGCCGAGGTCCTGAAGCTCCCCGGCGCGGACGCGGACACCGACTTCTTCCGGGCCGGCGGCGACAGCATCGTCGCGATCACCGTGATCAACCGGGCCCGCGCGCTGGGCCTGCGGATCGCGCCCCGGGACGTGTTCCTGCACCGGACGCCGCGGGCGCTCGCCGGGCTCCCGGGCGCCTCCGCGCCCGCGTCCGCCCCCGTCCCGGCCCCCTCCGCCGTCCTCGTGGCCGCCTCCGACGGGGCCGGGCCGGTGCCGCCCACGCCGATCGTGCTGCGCCGGCGCGAACTCGGCGGCCCCCTCGCCCGCTTCGCCCAGGCCCGGGCCCTGCGGCCGCCCGGCGGCACCACCCTCGCCGACCTCGAACGCGCCGCGACCGAGGTCCTGGCCGCCCACCCCGTGCTGCGACTGCGGCTCGACACCGGGCACGGCGTGTGGACCCTGCGCACCGGTCCGGCCCGCCCGGCCACCGTCGTCACCGCCGACACCGACGACCCCGCGGCCGCGGCCGACGCGGCCGCCGACCGGCTCGACCCCGAGGCGGGGGAGGTCGTCGTGTTCACCCGGCTCGCCCCGACCGGGACGGTGGTGGTCACCGTCCACCACCTCGCGGTCGACGCGGTGTCCTGGCTGATCCTGCTGGACGACCTCGCCGCCGCCCTGCGCGGGGAGGCCCTCGCCCCGGCCACCACCTCCTACGCCGAGTACGCCGCGGCGCTGACCCTGCGGGCCGCCGCCGACACCGGCGACCTCGGCCGCTGGGCCGACACCCTCCAGGCACCCCCGCTGCTGCCCGCACCCCCCGGCCGACGGCGCGAGCGCACCGTGGTGCTCCCGCCCGACCTCGGCGACCCGGTCACCCGCACCGCGCCCGCCGCCCTCGGCCTCGGCCTCACCGAACTGCTCTGCGGCGCCCTGCGGACCGCGCTGACCGCCGTCCAGCCCGAGCCCACCGACCTCGCGGTCGACCTCGAGCGGCACGGCCGGGTCCCGTTGCTGGAGCACCACGACTACTCCCGCACCGTCGGCTGGTTCACCGCCGTCGCCCCGGTCCGGCTCGGCCCGCACACCGACCCCGTCGCCGCCGCCCGCGAGCTGACCGAACGGCAGCCCGACGAGGCCGGGCACCTCGGCTACGGCCGGCTGCGGTACCTCAACCCGCAGACCGCACCGCTGCTGACCGCCCGACCGCAGGTGCTCTTCAACTACCTCGGCCGGGGCGACGAGTCCGAGGCCCTGCCCGTCACCGGCGACGAGGGCGACAGCCCCTACGCGGTGGAGGTCAACGCCTGGACCGACGCCGGCACCGGCGCCCTGCACGCCGCCTTCACCCTCGCCGAGGAGATCCCCGACGCGATCACCGGCCACTGGCTGCGGGCCCTGACGGCCGTCGCCGAAGCCGCCCGCACGGCCGGGCGCACGGCACCGGTCACCCCGCTCCAGCGGGGACTGTACTTCCAGGCCCAGCTGGCCGGCCCGGCCGGACACTACGTCGCGCAGAGCTGGTTCCGCTTCGATCGGCGCCTCGACCCCGACGCCCTCACCGAGGCCGTGGCCGCGGTGACCGCCCGCCACCCCGTCGTCGGCGCGGGCTTCACCACCGACGAGGACGGCAACCCGGTCCAGCTGCTCGGCACCGGCGGTCGGGTCGGCGTCCGCACCGTCGAGCTGACCACCGAGGCGGAGGTGGACGACCTCCGGGCCCGGGACCGCGGCACCGGCTTCGACCCGGCCGAACCGCCGCTGCTCCGGCTCACCGTGGTCCGGCTGCCCGGCGGACGCGACGGACTGCTCCTCAGCTACCACCTGCTGCTGTGGGACGGCTGGTCGCGCGAGATCGTGCTGCGCGACCTGTTCGCCGCCTACGAGGCCGTGCTCGCCGGGCAGCGGCCCGACACCCGACCCGCCGTGCCCGCCTTCGAGGACTGCGCCCGGGCGCTCGCCGCCCGCGACCGGGCCGGCGCCGAACGCTTCTGGGCGGAGCACCTCGCCGGCCTCCCCGGTCCCACCCTGCTCGCCGGACCGGCACCCGCCCTCACCGACGGTCTGCCGCCCGTGCTGCTGCGCACCCTCTCCGCCGAGCGCTCGGACCTCCTGCGGACGGCGGCCAAGGCCCACGGCGTCACCCTGAACACCGTCCTCACCGCGGCCTTCGGGCTGCTCCTCGGCGCCCGCACCGGCCGCGCCGACGCGGTGTTCGGCGTCACCGTCTCCGGCCGGGAGGGCGAGGGCCTGTCCGAGGTCGTCGGCGTGCTGCTCAACACCGTGCCGATGTGGACCCGCGCCCGGCCCGGCGACACCGTCGGGGCGTACCTGTCCGCCGTCCAGCGGGCCAGGGTCGAGGCGATGGAGCACGAGCACCTCGGGCTCGGCGAGATCCAGCGCGCCGGCGGCCACGACACCCTGTTCGACAACCTCTTCGTGCTCCAGAACTTCCTGGACCCGGACGCCTTCACCGAGATGAACACCCGCCACGGCATCACCGAGGTCAAGGCCGACGACTCCACCCACTACCCGTTCACCTGGGTCGTCACCCCCGGCGACCGGCTCACCGTGAAGCTGGAGCACCGCCACGGCGACAGCGCCGCGGCGGACCGCCTCCTCGACGACTACCTGCGGGTGCTCGCCGACCTCGCCGACGCGACCGGGCCGGTGGGCGCCCTGCCGGGCCTCGGACCGGTCCCCGTGCCCGGCGTGCGCACCGACATCGGCACGGACACCGTGGTCGACCGCTTCGACCTCGCGGCGGACCGCGCCCCGGAGCGGACCGCCCTCGTCTCGCACGGCGCGAGCACGACCTTCGGCGAGCTCAGGGACCGCAGCCGCGCCCTGGCCGGCGTCCTGGCCGGGCGCGGGATCGGCCCCGGCCGCACGGTCGGGCTGGCGCTCCCGCGCTCCCTGGACTCGATCACCGCCCTGTTCGCGGTGCTGCGCACCGGGGCCGCGTACGTACCGCTGGAGCTGGACCACCCGGACGAGCGGATCGCCGCGATCCTCTCGGACGTCCGCCCCGACGTGGTCCTCACCGTGAGCGCGGTGGCACCGAGGCTGGCCGGCGGGCGCGCCGACCTGGTCGAACTGGACCGCCCGCTGCCGCCCGCCGCGCCGTTCACGACCTTCGCACCGGACGACCCGCGGCGCCTGCGCCACCCCGCCTACACCATCCACACCTCGGGCTCGACCGGGAAGCCCAAGGGCGTGGTGACCGAGTACGCGGGCCTCACCAACATGCTGATCAACCACCAGCGCCGGATCTTCGCCCCGGTCCTGGCCGAGCACGGCCACCGGACCTTCCGGATCGCCCACACCGTGTCGTTCGCCTTCGACATGTCGTGGGAGGAGCTGCTGTGGCTCGCCGACGGCCACGAGGTGCACATCTGCGACGAGGAGCTCCGCCGCGACGCGCCCGCCCTGGTCGAGTACTGCCACCAGCACGCGATCGACGTGGTGAACGTGACCCCGACCTATGCGCAGCAACTGCTGGCCGAGGGCCTGCTCGACCATCCGGAGCGCCGCCCGGCGCTCGTCCTGCTCGGCGGCGAGGCCGTCACCCCGACCCTGTGGCGGCGGCTCGCCGAGACCCCGGGCACGGTCGGCTACAACCTCTACGGCCCCACCGAATACACCATCAACACCCTGGGCGTCGGCACCTTCGACTGCCAGGACCCGGTGGTGGGCGTGGCCATCGACAACACCGACGTGTACGTGCTCGACCCGTGGCTGCGCCCGGTGCCCGACGGCGTGCCCGGGGAGCTCCACGTCGCGGGCGTCGGCATCGCCCGGGGTTACCTGGGTCTGCCGGGCCAGACCGCGCACCGCTTCGTCGCCTGTCCGTTCGGCGCGCCCGGCAAGCGGATGTACCGCACCGGCGACCTCGTCCTGCGGCGGCCCGACGGCAACCTGAGCTACCTCGGCCGCACCGACCAGCAGGTCAAGATCCGCGGCCACCGGGTGGAGCCGGGCGAGGTGGAGGCCGCCTTCGCGGCGCACCCGGCGGTCCGGTTCGCCGCCGCCGTCGCCCAGCCGGACCCGAACGTCGACGGCGCCCATCGGCTCGCCGCCTACCTGGTGCTGTTGGACGGCTCCGACCTGGCGACGGTCGCCGCCGAGGTGGGTGCCGCACTGCCGGACTTCCTGCGGCCGACGCACTACGCCCGGGTGGACCGGATCCCGCTCACCGTGAACGGCAAGGCCGACACCAGGGCCCTGCCCGAACCCCGGCCGCTGGGGGCGCTGACCACGGCGGGCGAGCGCGGCCCGCGGACCGGGACCGAGAGCACGGTCTGCGGCTACTTCGCGGAGACCCTCGACCTCGACGACGAGGAGGTCAGCGCGGTGGGTGACTTCCTCTCCCTCGGGGGACACTCCATGCTGGCCGTACGTCTGGCCGGACTCCTGCGCCGGGAGTTCGGCCCTGTGATCACCATCCGTGATCTCTTCACCCTGCGAACCCCGGAAGCGATTGCGCGCCACATCGATGAAAACTCCTGACAACCGGCGGTCCCGCCGTCCCGGATCCGCGATCCTCCGGACGGCGGTCCGCCGCAACACCCGTGCCATGGTCGTCGGCACCGTCCTCATGGGCCTCTACCAGGCCGGTGAGACGGCGTTCCCGATCGCGCTCGGCCTGATCGTCGAGCACACCCTGCGCGACCGCTCCCCGGGGTCGCTCGCCCTGGCGGTCGGGGCGCTGGCGGTGATCATCACCACGGTGTCCCTGTCGTGGCGCTTCGGCATGCGCGTCCTGCAGAAGGCCAACACGACCGAGGCGCACCGCTGGCGGGTGCGGGTGGCCGAGTGCGGCCTCCAGCCGGTGGCCCGGGACACCGGCCTCAAGTCCGGCGAGGTGCTCACCATCGCGACCGAGGACGCGGACCAGACGGCCGACATCGTCGAGGTGGTGCCGATGCTGCTCAGCTCCATGGTCGCGGTGCTGATCGCGGCGGTCGCCCTGGGCACGGCGAACCTGTGGCTCGGGCTGCTGGTCGTGGTGGGCACCGTCGCCATCCTCTCGGTGCTGAGCGTGATGTCCCGGCGCATCGGCAGCAGTACCAAGGAGCAGCAGGCCCGGGTGGCACGGGCGGGGGCGAAGGTCGCCGACCTGATCACCGGCCTCCGCCCGCTGCACGGCTTCGGCGGCAACCACGCGGCGTTCCGGTCGTACCGGAGGGTCAGCACGGAGGCGAAGGAGCAGGCGGTCACGGTGGCCCGGGTGAACGGCGTCTACGCGGGCACCGCCCTGGGCCTGAACGCCGTCCTCGCGGTCTCGGTGACCCTGACGGCCGGCTGGCTGGCCTTCGACGGGCAGATCGACATCGGGGAGCTGGTGATGGCGGTCGGCCTGGCGCAGTTCGTCATGGAGCCGTTGCGGCTGTTCTCCGACATGCCGAAGTACGTGATGATGGCGCGGGCCTCGGCGGAGCGGATGGCCCTGGTGCTGTCGGCCGAGCCGGTGACGGTGCCGGGGGAGGAGCGTCCGGAGCCGGACGGCGGCCTGGAGATCGACTGCGTCCGGTACGGCGCCCTGCAGGGGGTGAAGTTCCACGTCCCGGCCGGCGAGTTCACCGCGATCACGGCTTACCAGCCGCGAGCGGCGGCCGACCTGGCGGCGGTGCTGGCCCTGGCCGTCCCGCCGGAGTCCTACGAGGGGGAGGTGCGGGTCGGCGGCCGGCCGTTCGCGCAGCTGTCGGTCGAGTCGCTCCGCGCGCACCTCCTGGTCAATCCCTACGACGGGGAGATCTTCGCGGGCACGCTCCGTTCGAACATCGACCCGTCCGGGACGAGCACGACGGTGCCCGAGGCGGTCGAGGCGTCGATGCTGACCGACGTGGTGGCCCTGCACCGGCAGGGGCTCGACTACGAGGTCCGCGACCGCGGCTCCAACCTCTCCGGGGGCCAGCGCCAACGGCTGTCCCTGGCCCGGGCGCTGGCCGCCGACACCGAGGTGCTCGTGCTGCGGGACCCGACGACGGCGGTGGACGCCGTCACCGAGCAGCTCGTCGCCCGCCGGCTGGCGGCGCTGCGGCGGGGCCGGACCACCGTGGTGATCACCAGCAGTCCGGCCCTGCTGGACGCCGCCGACCGGGTGCTCGTCCTGGACGGCGGCGTGGTGAAGGCGGAGGGCACCCACCGGGTGCTGCTGGACACCGATCCGGCGTACTGCCTCGCGGTGACGCGGTGACGCGGTGACGCGGTGACGTGCTGACGCGGTGACGTGCTTTCGTGCTGACGTGCTTTCGTGCTGACGTGCCGGGAGCGGCGGGCCGGGCCCGCCGCTCCCGGCACGTCCGTCCGTGGGTCGGTCAGTCCAGGGCCCAGGCGACATCCCTGAGCAGGGCCTGCCGCCAGCCCGCCCGGTCGTGCTCGGAGGCCGAGCGCGACACCCGCACGGTCGCACCGGCCCGCCGGAGCAGGTCCTCGACGAGTTCGCAGTGCGGGCGCATCCGGGTCTCGTGCTCGCCCAGGTCGAAGGCGATCCGCAGCCCGGCCGGGGCGGGGCGCTCCCGCAGGCGGGCGGCGACGGCGCCGCCGACCGGCCCGCCCAGCGGGTCGGCCGGCAGGTCGGCCGCCGGGTCGGCCGGGCCCGGGGCCTGGGGCGTCCACCAGAACGACCCCGACTGGCAGGCGACCCGGGACACCAGACCCGGGAACTCCAGCGCCGCGTACACCGCGCTCAGCCCGCCGAGACTCTGTCCGGCGACCACCAGCCGTTCCGGGTCCGCGGGGACCCCGCAGTCGGCCACCCGGGGGAGCAGTTCGTCCCGCACCGCCTGCCACAGCTCCGGCCGGCAGGTGTACTCGGCGAGCCGGTCCGCGGCCGGCAGGAAGACCAGGGTGACCGGGGGCAGTTCACCGGCGGCCGCCGCCGCGTCGAAGGCGGTCACGGCCGGGTGCAGGTACAGCCAGTCGTCCCCGTCGAGCAGCAGGACCACCGGTCCGCCCCCGGCCACCGGGTGGACCCGGGCGGTGCGCCGCCCGCCGAGCCGATCGCTCGCCCAGCGGATCCGGGTGGCCGGCAGCGGCAGCACGTCGTCGGCACCGACGGCCGGCCAGTGCGGCTGCGGCGGGGCGTCCGGGGTCGCGGCGATCGACCGCTCGCCGCCGGCCCCGACCGGGTTGAGCGGATCGGCGTACCACTCGCCGCCCGCGCGGAACCGGTAGGTCACCCGGAGCCGCGCGGGCATCCGCACCTCGGCGTACCAGCAGTCCGTGTCGCGCCAGCGGACCATCGGGACCGGGGCGGACCAGCTCTCGAACTCGACCTCCGCCGGGCCGCCGCGCCGCCGGAACAGGGTGCTCCACCCGCCGCCGGGGGCCGGTACGGAGGTGGGGCCCGGCGCGCCCCAGAACTCCTCGCCGCCGGGCTGGCCTGGCAGCCCGAACGCGGCGAAGGGGTGGTCGGGACCGGCCGGGGGGCCGGGAACGGGATCGGTCATGCCCGGGCTCCTTGTGAGGGAGGAGGGAGAACGTTAGGCTCGAAACCCAGGTTAGCCTAACCTAAGTGACCTGGCCCGGGGACGGCCGACCTGCGTTCCTGACCCGAGCTCAGCACATCATCCCAGTCGCCCACATGGAGGACCCGGACATGAGCACCAACCCCTTCGACGACCCCGACGGCTGCTTCCTGGTCCTGGTGAACGACGAGGGCCAGCACTCCCTCTGGCCGTCCTTCGCCGAGGTCCCCGGAGGCTGGACGACCGTCCTCGCGGAGACCACCCGCGACGCGGCCCTGGAGTACGTCGAGTCGAACTGGACCGACCTCCGCCCCCGCTCCCTCGCGGCCGCCACCACCGCCACCGCGGCGACCGACACCGCCTGACCGCAGGCACCCGCCCGTGCTGTGCAGCCGGCTGACCAACGCGAACATCCTCACCATGGACCCGGAGCATCCGGTCGCCCATGACCTGGGCATCTGGCGGGGCCGGATCGTCGGCCTCGACGAGGCCGTCACCTCCCTGCCCGCCCGCGAGGTCGTCGACCTCCAGGGGGCCACCGTGCTCCCCGGATTCATCGACAGCCACGTGCACCTCGCCTGGACCGGTCTGAAGCAGAGCGCGCCGAGCGTCGCCCCCTGCCGCGAGGTCGCCGCCGTGCTCGCCGCCGTCGCCGAGGCGACCGCCCGCACCGGCGTGCCCGGCGACTGGGTCGACGTGATGGGCTACGACCAGCGGGCCCTCGGCCGGCACCTGACCGCCGCCGAACTCGACACCGTCAGCCACGGGCGCAAGGTGTTCCTGATGCACGACTCCGGTCACGGATGCGTCGTCAACAGCGCCGTCCTGGACGCCGTCCTGGAGCTGCTCCCCGCCGGGGTCCCGCACCAGGACGGCTTCCTGGTCGAGGCCGCCATGGCCGAGGTCCGCCGCCTCCGGCTGCCCTACGCCCAGACCGAGATCGCCGACGCCGTCGAGCGCGCCGCCCGGACCTGCCTGGCCGAAGGCGTCACCGCCGTCGCCGAGGCCGGCATCGGCGGCGGCCTGCTCGGCCACAGCCCGGTCGAACTCGGCGCCTACCAACTGCTCCGCGACCGGGGGCGACTGCCCCTGCGGGTCCAGCTGATGGCCGCCGCAGACACGCTGCGCCCGCGCGCCGCCCACCGCGACGACCGGCTGCCCCGCACCCTGGACCTCGGCATGCGCACCGGTTTCGGCGACGACTGGCTGTCGCTCGGCGCCCTGAAGATCTACACCGACGGCGGCATGATGGCCCGCACCGCCGCACTCACCGCCCCCTACGAGGGCCTGGACCACACCGGTCAGCTGCAGGACGACCCCGAGCAGCTCACCCGGCTCGTCGTCGACGGACACCTCGCGGGCTGGCAGCTCGCCGTCCACGCCATCGGCGACCGCGCCGTCGACCTCGCCCTCGACGCCCTCGAACACGCCCAGCGCCTCCGGCCCCGACCGGACGCCCGGCACCGGATCGAGCACGCCGGACTGGTCCGCCCCGACCAGTTGCCGCGCTTCGCCCGCCTCGGCGTCGCCGCGGTCGTCCAGCCGGCCTTCCTGCACTCCTTCGGCGACGACTACGCGACCCTGATGGGCCCGGAACGCGCACCCTGGCTCTACCGGGGCCGGAGCTTCCTCGACCACGGCGTGCCCCTCGTGGGCAGCTCGGACCGCCCGGTCACCGACGGAGCGCCGCTGCGGGCGATCCAGTTCATGGTCGAGCGCGCCGCCGCCTCGGGCCGCCCGGTCGGCCCCGCCGAGGCGATCACCGTCGACGAGGCCCTGCACGCCTTCACCGTCGCCGCCGCCCGCGCCTGCCACTGGGAACACGCCGCCGGCAGCCTCGCCCCGGGCAGACGCGCCGACCTCGTCGTCCTCGGCGACGACCCACGACGCATCGACCCCTCCCGGATCGCCGGGACCGAGATCGTGGCGACCTACGTCGACGGCCGCCCAGCGGGGGACGGGGACGGGCGGCGCGCCGCCGGGGGACGGAACACGAGTCCGCACGGGCCCGATGGTCCGGCCTCCGTCGGGCCCGCGGCATAGGATCACCGCTCGGAAAGGCCCCCGCCCGTCCGTGCCCGTCCCCGTGCCCTGCCCGTGGCCCATGCGGAGGAACCCGCCATGACCTACACCGTGGACTTCGAGACCGTGTCGACCGTCGGCCTGGAGTCGTCCCCCGTCGCGGACGCACTCGCCGGGCTGCGGGCGAACGAGGCCCGGTACTTCCGGAACAAGTACGACCACACCTTCACGGTGGAGCCCGCGGCCGAGGCTACCGAGGTCGTCGACCGGGTGCACCGGATCCTCCGGGAGGAGCGCGGGATCGTCATCGCGTCCCGGCCCCTCGAAGCCACCGCCTTCGAGGTCGAGGGCATCAGGATGGCCTACGTCTTCTACGAGAGCGGCCTGTCGGTCAACGTGATGTACACCGTCGAGGACGCCAAGAAGCGGGCCGTCGGCTTCAAGCTCTCGGACGGGATGGAGGTCCCGGCGGAACTGGCCCAACGGTTCAAGTTCGCCCGCCAGAAGTCCAAGCTCGCCGGGACGATCCGCGGCTCGTTCTTCGTCATCAAGAACGAGTACGGCAGCTGGTAGGCCGTCGGGCGGCCCACGGTCCCGCCCGCTCGCCGGCCGCAGCCCTGAGGACATCGCAGGCGGTCGCGGTACTCGAACTCGACTGCCCCGCGAACGCCACGAGCAGCCCGTGCTCCGGCCTGCCGTCGCGGAGGCGGTCCCGGCGGGGCCGGGAGGCCGCCGCAGAGGCGGGATCTACTTCAGCCTGAGGGTCATTTCGGTCTCCTGGTTGGGGGTGTTGCCCTGGGGGACCTTGACGAAGTACGCCCAGCGGTCCCAGTCACTGGAATGGCTCGAGTCGCCCTGCCAGGTGGAGTCCAGGTACGACCCCCGGTGGGTACTCACGATGTGCACCACGGACCGGTCGTGAAGAACGTCACCGGCATTTCCGCCGGAGCTTTTGATCTTCCCTTCGGTCGTGAGGGAGAAGGTGATTCTTCCCTTTTTGAAGGTCAGATTTCCGGACGAGTCCTGCTGGACGGTCCAATCACCGACGGTGATGGTTCCTGGCATTGTCTGCCCCTTTCAGGTTCAGGATTCACTGGTGCGGACGGTCGGCGGGGCCGGAGTGGCGACATCCGCCGAACGGTTGCGGCACGGGCTTGCGTTAGCCCATGCGGGTTCTCCTCGAGGAGATTGGATCTGTACGAACTTTCTGGTGGGTAGTTCTCCGGCGACGGCAAAATTGTCGAGATCCGCGCCGCAGCAAGAAGGCTGCCGGTGCGCGGGCGGCGAGCGGCTGTCACGGAAGTGACTACAGGAGGATCGGAATGAGCATCGCCAAAAAAGTGGTGGCCTCGATCGCGGCTGTTGCCGCGATGTCGGCCGTCGCAGTCACAAGTGCGGGGGCGGTGGCCGCCCGGCCTCGGTCCGTGGAATTCACCACAGCCGTGCAGAATGTGGCCGACAACCTCAATCTCGATTACTTCCACAGTACCGAGATCGACACCAGGCCTGCCGGCGGGTCGACCCAGGAGTGGATTTTCAAGCTGGTTGCGAAGACCGAGGACGGAACGGGCATCTACACGATCCGGTGGGGCGACCGGAGCTGCATTGCGAACAACGGGCTCGACCGGCCGGTGAACCTCAAGTTCTGCCAGGACGGTGATCTGGCGCAGCGGTGGATCGTCGACACGGCTCAGGATCACACCACGATCTCGAGCCAGAAGAACCCGAACCAGGTCCTGCAGGGCAACGGGGAGAACAAAACCGTTACGGCGGGCGGGGTCTTCGGTCAGCCCTCGCCCAGCCAGCTCTGGACTCTCTATCAGCCGTAGGACGTCGCCGGGCTCTGTCGTGTCGCGGGGTCCGGGGAGGTCACGCGGTCCGGGGGGTCACGTGGTCAGGGGAATCCAGTAGAAATTTGATTCGCAGGATTCTTCCAGGTCCTCGGAGAGCGTGTACTGCTTTCCTGTGGGAACGGGGATGCTGAAGCAGTTGTCCCACACGTGCTGATCGCCGTTCGCCGACACCCTGACGCGGGGAAGGCCGTCGTACTCGATCTGGACATACGATTCCCTGTTCACTTTGTCCCTGGAGTGCACCATTCCGACGATCATCCCGTCCTGGGCTTCGGTGTGCGGGCCCCGGTAGCGGCGCTGCGGGTGGCCGACCTTCACGCCGTGGCGCGTGGGAGCGGCAATTCCGCTGGGGGTGATCATGAATGACTTGCTGGTTCTGCTGTTATGGAAGACCAGATTGTCGTCCTTGTCGGTGGAGATTCTCCAGGGGTCGAGGAAGATCCCGGAGTCCGGCGCACTTGCCACTGTCGATCGTCCGCCTCTCGCCGGCCGGTTCTTTCCGGCCCGTCGGGTGTCAGTGCAAGTATGGTGCGCCGTTCAAGTAGTTCGTGGACGACTCGCTGGTGGATCCCGCTTGCGTGTCGCCGTTGGCCGTTAGTCTGAGTCGTCGCACTGGGGCCCCGGTGCGTGGAGTGAGTGAAACCGTCGTGCAATCGACCGAAAGGAAAGTCGTATGAAGTGGCGAGGTCTCGGCGGGAAGGCGTCCGCGGGGGCGGTGGTCTCCGTTCTGACGGTGGCACTGGTTTCCGTGGCCGGACAGGTGCCCGCACACGCGAACGACCTGGTGTACACGTTCCAGAATGTCGCGTCGGACCAGAATCTCGACATGGTGCAAGGAGTGAAACAGCTGCGCGCCTGGTCGCCGCAGTTCGACGGCAGCGACAACATCAAGCCCCAGCAACGGTTCGCGGTCAAGGCCGGGACGGTCCTGCCTGGTCATCTGCTCCAGAGCGTGGCAACGAGTCAGTGCCTGCGGGCGGTCGGAAAGGACCTGGCGGTCGAGTCGGCGGCGTGCAACCCGGGCGTGAAGGCTCAGCTCTGGAGCGCCTCGTTCGCATCCGACGGAGACCGGATCGAGAGCACCAAGTTCCCCGGTTACTGCATTCAGGACGAGGGAGCCGACAGGGCGGTGGTACTTCGTTCGTGCAACAACCAGACCAAGCAGTCCTGGATGGCGCTTTCGTAGCCGACCGCCGGACGGGGCCGCGGCCGTGCGGGCTTCGCACGGCCGCGGTGCGCTGTCGGCTCGTGGCGGACTGTCCGAGCCGCCGTCACTTGACCTTGACGGTTGCGGCGTGCACGGTCCCGAAGGTCGCGTCGCCCGTCACTTTGAGCGTCTTGGCGACGGTCGCGTCCTGCTGGGCCTTCAACTCGCCCTTGACCGTGGCGTTCTTCTCGGCTGTCAGGTCGCCGCCGACCGTGGCGGTGCTCCTGGCGGTGAGCGCGCCGTGGATCGATCCGGTGCTCTTGGCGGTCAGCGCGCCGTCGATCGTGGCGGCTCTACTGGCTGTCAGGTCGCCGCCGACCGTGACGGTGCTCTCGGCAGTCAGCGCGCCCGCGACGGTGAGCGTGCCCTTCGCCTTCACCGTGCCGTTGAGGTCGGTGGCGCCGTCGACGGTGACGGTGTTCTTCGCCAGCAGCGGACCGTTGACGGTGAGCCGGTGGACCACCAGGTCGGGAGTGAGGACGGCGACGAGGGTGGTGAGGGAGCGTTCATAGGTGTTGCCGCTCTGCGCGAAGTGGCCCTGGAGCAGGAAGTTGGTGTCCTTCACCAGCGGGTCGGGGCAGGTCCACTGCCCCGGCGGTGTTTCGGGGCCCGGGGTGATGTGCGCCTTGGAGTCGTTCCAGTACATGGTGTAGGCGGCGCTGCGGGTCCCCTGCCATTTGAGGGTCGGCCGGTCGCCGTTGTTGATCTGCAGCGGGTCGGCACGGAAGCTGTGCAGCTCGAACTCCCGAGGTGCCTTCTGAACGGTATCGGTGATGCTCCTCTCGGAGGTGGAGCCACCCGTCGAGGTCTTCTCGATGACGAGGAGCTTCGCGTGGCCGGCCTCCTTGTTCAACTTGATGCCGCTGATCCGGAGTTCCAGGTCCCAGCTGCCGTCGAAGGAGGCCGGCGCCTTGGGGGTGAAGATGACGTCGTACCAGGTTCCCGGCTCGTCGTCCCGATCCTTCGTCGTCCTGAACTTGGCCGTCCACCCTTCACCGTGGCCGATGCCGGACCCGCCCGTGACACGGGCCCTGATGGAACCGGCGTCCTTCTCCTCGACCCATGCGACGTCGGCGTTCCCCATCAGGAGTGCCACGGTGATCCTGTCGCACTGGACGAGCTTCGTCGAGGTGGGAGCCCTGTCGACGGTGAGGATCAGGTCCACCGGGTCCGGGTAGTCGACGGTGAGCTCGTCCGGGTAGGTCGAGATCCGGTAGTCCAGGAGCATGGGCCCTCCCTGGATGTAACGCTGCATGGTCACGAGGTTCCCCTCCGGCGGCGCACTTGCCCGCCAGGTGTGCCGGGGTGGAGTTGGAGGTAGCCGGCCCGGGCGGTGGGCACCGGGTCGTCGGGGTGCAGGCGGGTGTCGGCCGGCGCGACGGGGACGGACGTCCAGGTGGGGGTGGTGGCTCCGTCGGCGAGGGCGGGTTCGGCCCAGGTCCAGGTGCCGTGCAGGGCGGCGGGCTGCGGGACGACGATCCCGTCCACCGGATCGGTGTCCTTGGCCGAGGGCGGGACGGGGGAGCTGCGCAGCGGGGCGAGCAGCGGGGTGAGGCGGAAGGAGGCGCGGATGCGTTCCAGGGCCTGTCGAACGAGGTCGGTGGGAAGTTGCAGGGCCTCGCTGGGCAGGATGCCGGTGTGCGCGTGGACGGGGGCGTGGGGGTCGACCAGGAGCGTCAGGTGATGGGTGACGGGCGGTTGGGTGAGTGGCCGGGAGGGGAGTGCCAGGTGGTCGCCATTGCCGATGGGGACGGTGTAGGTCCTGTCCTTGACCGGGAAGTCGGTGCGGATGGTGCGGTAGCTGATGGCGTCCCCAGCGGCGCCGTGCGTGGCGTAGTAGCCGATCAGTCCGTCGGAGAGCCGATCCGCGGCGCCCAGGCGGACCGGCCAGGTGTAGGAGGGATAGTCCTCGGTCGGGGGGTCGAGAATCGTGTCCAGGCCGGGGTCGCTCAGCGGCGGGCCGTTGAGGTCGATGGTCACATCGGCGCGCAGCAGGGCCAGCGGCCGCCCGTTCAACTGGGCGGGTGCGAGGGGCAGATCGACCGGGGCGATCCGGGTCAGGGCGGTGTCGATGCAGGTGAGCAGGGTGTCCAGGTCGTCGGCGGGCTGCTCGAGCAGGGCTCGGACGAAGTTCCGCAGCTGCGGATCGCCGGCCAGGAACGACGGGTCCTGAGGGTGGCCTGCGAGGGACTCGGGCAACGGGTTCCAGGCGGTCTCGCGCGTCCCGGAGGTGCCGGTGACCGCCCGGAGTTCGCCGAGCGGCGCGCCGTCGGGAGCGTGCACCTGGAGGCTCCGGTCGAGGTAGTTGAGCAGCAGCCAGCCGGCCAGTGGCCCGGCGGGGTCCTTGCCGGTCCGGGGAGTGGGGCGGTCCGGCTCGGGCAGGCAGGCTGTGGCGGGGCCGGCCGCGTAGCGGGTGCCGGTGGTGGCGTCGACGGCCTCCAGGCGCAGCCGGGCCGACTGCAGCAGCCGGGGCGGGAGCTGGACGAACCGCTGGGCTCCCTGGACGTCGGCGAACAGGTGCTTCGACGGTGTGACGCTGTCGGCGCGACGCGGCGCGAACTGCTTGATGCGGTCGCCGGTGTCGGAGAGGATGTCGACGCTCCGGCCGAACCGGTCGATGAGGCGCAGGTCGGCGAAGAAGAACTGTCCGGCACGCACCGGTTGGAAGGTCGTGCTCGACGATTCCCGGTCCCCGACCCTGGGGACGGTGCCGCCGGCCGTCTCGAACTCCGGGGTGCGGCGGGCGGCACCGTCCTGGCGCAGCAGCCAGTCGTTGAAGCCGTCCAGTGTCTGGGACAGGACGTCCAGGTAGGCCAGCCGGACGTCCAGTGTTCCGAGGCTGTCGCGTTCCTGGGTGCGTAGCAGGCGGTAGGTCCGTCCGTAGCGCCTGGCCTGGGCGCGGAGGGTGTGGCCGAGGGTGGGGGTGAGGAAGGAGCGGCCGGTGAAAGTGAGTCTGCGGGCCTGGTCCTCGTCGGTGGCGAGGGCGCCGGTGCCGTTCCAGGTGTAGTCGGCGCCGTCGAAGGTCCAGTGGGTGCGTTGCCCGCTCCGGTAGGGGGTGGGCGTGTAGTGGAGCTCCCACTGGAGGAACAGCGGCAGCCAGGGCTGGGTCCACAGGGAGGTGTAGGCGGCCAGGGCGGCCGTGCTCGTGGCGGTGGGTCCGTGCAGCTGGGTGTCCGGGTTGTTCAGGATGTCGTACAGGCCGCTGCCTCCCACGCCCTTGGCGCGGGCGGCCTGGTCGAGGACGGCGAACTCGTGCAGCAGGTCCTTGCACACGGCCGGGACGTCGCCGCCGAGCGGTGGCAGGGTGGGGGCGCCGGCACCCGTGTACTCCAGGCCCACGGAGGTGACCGACTTCACCAACTGGCCGGGGAACCGGCACGGCAGCGGTTGGTCGGGATCGCGGCCGAGCGGCTGCCGTGCGCCGGCGCCCTGGAGCAGGACGACGGGGTCGGACGGTTGGTAGAACGACGGCGAGGCCACCCGTCGGAGCTGGAGGCCGGCGGGGAGGCCCTTCCTGGCGGCGAAGTCGGCGATCGCCCGGTCGAGGTCCTCCGGGCCGTCCGCGTGCGGCACCTTTGCCAGGCGTGCGGCCGTTTCCCCCTTGAGTCTGTCGATCTCCGCCGCCAGCTCCTTGAGTTGGGCTCTGGCAGCGTCGACGAACTGCCGGTCCTTCGCTCCGGTGTCCTGACCGAGGAGCCCGACCAGCCAGTGCAGGAACCAGTAGCGCTGCTGGGCGGCCCGCAGCCGGGGCGCCAGGCGGTCGTAGGCGGCCTGGTCGCTGTTGAGGGTGCCGAGCCATCCCGGTTCCTCCGCGCGGTGGTGCCGGAGGGGCGCGGTCGGGCCGTCGGTGGGCCGGTCGGTGACCTCCCAGGCACATCCGGCGTCACGCCCGGCGAACCAGGTACGGCGCAGTGCCTCGTCGAGGTCGGCGGGGCCGTCCGCGTCGTCGAACCGTTCGATGAGCCCGTGGTAGAGCGCGCTGGTCAGGTCGGCCGCGCGCAGGGCCGTGCCCCGGTCGGCCTTGGAGTCGGACCGGGTCTGCGCGGCGATCAGGGCGTGTGCGGCGTCCATCGTGCTGTGCCCGACCGCGACGGTCACGTCGTTGAGGTTCGGACGTGGGGAGTCGGGGGCGGCGCCCGCTCGTTCCCACGGGACGCGGAGGGCGGTGCCCAGGTAGCGGGTCCTGGTGTCGGCGGTCGCGGAGGTGTTCGGGGGCAGCGACCAGCCGAGGGCGCGAACGACGTCGTCGGGGCCGGACGCGTCCGGTGGCAGCAGTTCGGCGATGTCCTTGGCGGTGCGGAGGACGTCGGTCTCCGGCTCCGCGTACCAGCCGACGGCGAGGTAGCTGAACACGTTCCGGTTCCAGGGGCGTTCCTCGGCGAGCCCGAGCGAGTCGAGGTCGGAGAGGTTGTCGAAGAAGGACAGCACGTTGCGGTGGTAGGGCTCGAAGGCGGCGAACGCCGGCAGACCCGGACCGATCGCCGTCAGGTGCGGGGGCCTGCCCTCCGAGGGGTCCTTCCAGACCGTCTCCGCGGAGAGCCGGTCGGCGCGGCCGATCTTCGTGCGCCTGGGAGACGTGGTGGACCGCGGGTCGATGTACTCGGAGAACTGGTCGCCCGGGGCCGGGCGCCAGTCGTGCTCGTCGAGGATGTAGTCGCTGCTGACGACCCAGCCGGCCGCCCCGAGCGCGTCACCCTCGCCGTTGCGGTGGTGGCGGACGATCAGCCAGCGGTTGGGGATCAGCGGGAACCGGGTGTCGCCCGTCGCCGGGTCGTAGTGGCCGGTGGCGAGGACCTCGGGAAGCTGCCACTGGAGGCAGACGCCGCGTTCGTCCCATTCTTCGGACGTGACGTCCGGGGGGAGCGGTTCGGCCACGGCCCGGTCGTTCAGCATGGCGGTGAACTCCGGCCGCCACCGGAAGGAGGCCTCGTTCCGCACGCCGTTGTTGTAGACCAGGGCATGCAACTGGATCGGGACGATCAGGTCGGTGGTGCTCATCAGCCCAGGAGTCCTCTACGCGGTGGTCAGATGCTGTTCGATGGGGGAGTTGATCATTTCGACGGCGAACTGGGCGGGTGTGAGCTCCAGGCCGAGCTGGGCGTTGAAGTCGGCGATCATGCCTGTCGCGGCGTCCTTGCCGAGCAGGTCGAGGACCCCCGGGAGGGCGTCCTTCCCGCCGCGCAGGTAGTGGAGCACCGTCCTGCCGGGCCGGGCCGGGAAGTAGGTGCCCCGGATGGTGGCACCGGTGTCCGGCCGGTCGCTCCGGATCTCACGCAGGTTCACCCGGTCGTCGGCGTCGATGCCGAAGTGGATGCCCTCGGCGGGCTCCCGCAGGACCAGCCTGTCGGGCACGTCGTCGAAGAGGCAGAGCACGGTGTCGGTGTCGGGGCGGAGCCGGTTCAGCTCGCGCAGCACGGTCGTCCCCAGCGCGGCCGTGATCCGGACGTTCGGCCAGGCGGCCACCAGCGCCGAGCGGATCAGCAGTCCGGCTCTGGGCGTGCCGTCCGCCACACGGAGGCGGGAGACCGCGGCGCGCAGGTGGACGTCAAGGTCGCGGTCCAGCGAGGTGTGCACGCCGATGCTCTGCGCCCCGGCGAGCAGGGCGCGGATCCACGCCGGGTCGATCCGGAACAGCCGCAGCGACTCCGGGGGCAGCATCCGCGGGTCGGGGACGAGGTAGCACATCGGCACCCCGTCCAGCAGGGACAGCCGGTCGAGGAACGCGGGCATGGCCGCGAGCCGGCCCCGGGCATCGTGGGCGAGCGCCTCGGTGATCTGGGACTTCGTCAGCTGCTGCGGGGAGGCGATGGTGGTGACGGCCGTGCCGCGGACCAGGTCCTCGGTGACGGCGGTCAGGTCGTGGAGGGCGGGCAGCCGGGGCGGTCCCTTGTCGAGCGTGCGGAAGTCGTCGTCCGCCAGCGGTGCGTACCCGCAGGCGTCGATACGCATCCGCGTCGCGGCGAGGGCGCGGCGGGCCTGAAGGACGTCGCCCGGGTACGACGGGTCGGCCAGTGCCAGGGTGCGGCCCAAGGTCCAGGCGCAGGCGTAGCCGACGTCGAACACGCCCTGGGCCTGATCGTAGACGAGGGCGTGGTCGGCACTGGTGCAATCGGTGCCGCCGACCTGCCCGGGCACCTCGGGCGCGGTGACGGGCGTGGCCGGGCCGCGGTACCAGGCGAACGTCCGCTCTCCGGACAGCACCTGCTGGGCGACCGGTACGAACCCCCATTTCAGCCGGTTCTGCACGGCGGCGCTTCCCCCGCTGCCGGACGGCGGCAGCCGCAGGGCCAGGTTCTCCGGGTCGGACCTGCCCGGAGCCACCAGCGCCTTCAGGACGCCCGACGCGTCGAAGGCCGCGTCCGGGTCGCTGCTGAACGACCAGGACCACAGGGCGGCCAGCCGCACGGCGGTGTGGCCCTTGAGGTCTCCCGAGAGTTTCCCGTCGAAGCCCTCGAACGAGACCAGGTGCGCGCTGTAGGCGGTGGCCTCACGGGGAAAGCGATTCCCCGTGACGACGGCGTAGCGGCCCTCGGAGAGGCGCTCGCCCTCCGATCGGGTCTGCTTCGGCCGCACGTCCCGGACGTGCGCCAGGTAGTGCATTTCCTGCTCGCGCGGCACCAGGGAGTTGAAGACCGCAAGCGGAACGTCGATGGTGCGGCACTCGCTCGCCAGGGTCTCCTCCGGCAGGGTGTCGAGCTTCGGGCCCAGCACCCCCTGGTCGGTCGGGGTCACCAGCTCACGGACCGGGCGTGCTGTGGTCGCTCCCAACCCCTGCGGATCGCCCGGGAGTTCGCCTGCCCGGAACAACAGCACGGCCATCCACGGTGCGCGCTGCCGGATGTCGCGCGACCACTTCTGCTCGCGCTCCCAGGGCAGTGCCGGGCGCGCGATCGTGACATGCGGCAGTGTTCGGGCGAAGTCGCCGGCCGCGGACGGCGGCGGATGGACCGCCTGCACGCTGGAAGCGTCCAGGACGAACTGCGGAGCTCGGACCTCCACCTGATGATCGATCGGTGTATCGGTGCTGTTGAGGAGGGTGCCGCCCTCGTCCTTGACGACCTGCCGGGCCTCGAACCGGTAGACGCCGGCGGTCGCGGCCGGCTGCACGAAGTCGGTGAACGTGGTCAGCAGTTCGGCGTCCGCGCCGGCTCGCGGGCGCTCGTTCGGCGGGGTGGTCGTGGCCGTGGTCATGAGGCATCACTTCGAGGTCGTGGTCAGTGGGGCATCGGTCAGGCTGTGCTCGACCTGCCGGGCGTACTGGGCCAGCGGCCCGTTCCAGTCGCCGTCGGGCGCGACGCCCAGCCCGGCCAGTGCCCGGTAGGTGGCGGTACGGGCGCTCTGCTGCGCACTCGCGTTCAAGGTCCTGGCAATGAGGCCCACGCTCTGTCCGTCCACCACCGGCACCGGGCCCTGCGCGGCGGTGTGCCGGAGCGGGATCCGACCGTCGGGGAGGCGCTCCGAGCCGAGGGACTCCTCCGTGGCGGGCCCGACGCTGCCGCCGACCAGGGCGGGCGGCACCTCGATCCGCAGGCCGCTCACCCCCGTGAACAGCTTCCGGTCGTTGGCCTCCTGGCCGCCGCCGGGGACTCCCCACAGCGCCGAGGGAACCTGCTGGGTGAGCGGGGTGATCCTCCAGCCGGCCCCGTGCCAGTCGTAGGGCGAGTTGTTGCGCAGCACCCGTACCCGGTGTTCGCTCGTGATGCCGCTCTTGTCCATCGGACGGATGCTCAGCGGTCCGAGCCCCGAAGGGAGCCCGATCTCCTTGCCGTTGACCGTGACCTTGTTGGCGGGGACGGCGGATCTGGTCGCCAGGGCGAAGTCGTACGCCGACACCAGCATCGGCCCGGCCTTCTCGGCACGTGCCTTCCGCTCGGTGTCGGTGACGTCCACCAGTACCCCGCGCAGCGGGGTGACCCCCAGCGGTTCGGGCAGCTGCTGGCGCAGCTGCGCCCAGGTCGCCGGCGGCGGGGTGACGCGGCGGGAGCCGAAGGTGAAGGAGAACGAGACGAACCAGACCTTCACCGTCACCCGCCCGCCGAGTGGCGGCGCCCACAGCTGGAGATCGATGCCGGTCTCGATCGAGACCCGGGTGTTCACCCACAGCACCTTGATGGTGAACGCCACCCCGATCCGGATGCCGAGCGCCAACTCCAGTCGGAACGGCGACCAGCGGATCAGCGCGTGCAGGTGCGCGACGAACCACGCCGACAGCATCCCCTTGTCGTAGCGGGCCTCCAGGGTCCCGCCGAGCATGAAGGCGCTCGGCGTCAGCGCCGTGTAGCCCTGCGAGGAGATCCGGACCTTGCTGTCCGGCGACCAGACGAACCCCAACCGGGCCGGGCGCGGATAGTGCGCCGGAACGAGGTAGTCGGGGTGGTAGCCGCCCGCCGAGACGACGAAGTCGCCGCCGTGCACCCCGCCGGTCCACACCCGCATCCCGATCCCGCCGGTGAGCCGGACCGACTCGTCGAAGACGAACGACCCGTCGGCGACCACCGCGTCCAGGGACAGCAGATGCTTGGCCGGCTCCACCGCGAAACGAATGTCGACGGTGAGCCGGGCGTGGACCTTCCGTCCTGCCTGGGCGTTCTTCGGGAAGGTGATGGAGGCGCGGCCGAGGACGGTCGCGGTGAACTCGTCGCCGAACTCCAGCAGCGCGAGCGCCCGCACCTGCAGGAACTTGAAGCAGCTGAAGTCGATCCCGAGCGCCGCCCAGTAGCGCCCCTGGCGGGGCTGGATCCACCCCTTCTCCATCAGGTCGGTCATCACCTGCTGCGGCGTGGTGCCCCCGCCCCCGCCGGCCAGCCGGGCCACCAGGGGGAACCGGCCGATCTCGGTGACCTCCGGCACCCGGACGGTGCTGTTCACGCCGAAGCCGCCCGAGAGCGCGTTCACCGTGAACGCCGGCGGACCGAACAGCCCCGCCCCCGTCCGCGACCCGATCTCCCCGAACAGGAACACCGAAGTCCAGCCGGCCTTGGCACGGGCGTAGCAGCCCATCGCCTCCATGGCGATCACACTGGTCTCCACCGACAGCATGCCGGTGATCAACTCGCTGTATTCGGCGGTCTTCCGACGCTCCAGCAGGCCGGCGACCCTCAGCGGTGGTTTGTCGATCAGGAGCGAGGCGCCGCGGAGCTGCGGAACGAACTCCGGTGGTGAGGCGAGCCGAATTCCGAGCCCCAGCCCGAGCAACGCGAACTCCACCGGTCCGATCACCAGCGCGGCGTCCAGCGCCGCCGCCACCATCGCGCCCTCGGCGGTCAGTGTCAACCGGCGCAACCGGACCGGGCCGAACACCAGTCCGAGCTGCTGCCCGTCCTGCTCAGTGCCGGCCTTGGTAGGAGCGGCCCGCACTGGAACGAACAACTCGTGGACCTTGTCGCCCACCCTGACGACCAGCCCGAACTGGAACTTCTGGGGCATCCCCGCCGCCGCGACCCGAGGCAGCGTTCCCTTGGGATCGGCTGCCGTCAGCAGGGAGTTGATCCGCTGCGCCTCGGCGGCCGTCACCGTTCCGGTGGTGATCGCCAGCTGCGCCCCGGTCAGCGTTACGGCATCGGCGGGCAGCATCGCCCCGACGAGGGGCAGGTCGGAGAGGCCCACGGCGAACTTGGCGCGCGCCAGGAGGAGTCGGAGTGCTTCGTTCGCCCTGTCGGCGTCTCCGTCGAGCACCGGAACGCCGACGACGATCGCCGGATGCGCACTCAGTTGTTCATCGGTCACCGTTCCTGCCCTTCGACGAATCCCGGGTGACCCCCGCGTGCTGTGACGGGTGCGAGGTGGTTCCCCGAACACCTCGCAGCCTTGCGGATCGTTTACGAACTGTCATTGCAGCGCGCCGACGACATCCTGCCGGTGGGGGCGTTGTGCGCTCCATATGGGGGAGGGGTCGGTCGATCCGTCGCGCGCCGGGATCGGGGTCGGGTGTCACCCGTGCGGGGCCGTCGGCCTTCGTGGCCGCTCAGGCCCAGTCGCTCTTGACGATCTTCTTGATCTGCTCCTGCTCGCCGTTGAAGTATGCGTTGATGATGTCCTCCTGTGTGATCCCTCCGTTGTCGAGCACCTTCCTGATGGCCTGAGTGTTCTCGCTGTAGACGGTGCAGGGGCCCAGGCTTCCGGTGCGGGTCCACCGTTGATCGATGCCGAGCGCCTCCTGGGTGAAGTACTCGGTGCAGCCTTCCAGCAGGAACGGCCCCAGGCCTCCTGCTCTGTCGTGCTCGTGGAGATGGAACAATTCGTGGGCGATCGCACCGACTGTGTAATTCTCTTTGTTCATCTTGATCTTCCCTCCCTCGGTGAGCCCCTCGGCGTCCAGCGCGCTGCCGCGCAGCTGCGCATTCGCCTCCGCCCAGGCGCCGGCGTCCAGGAACGCGACATAGCCGTCCGGGCTCTTGATCACCTTTTCGAGAAGATCGACCGAAATCCCGAGGCTCTTCAGGAAGGGTTCCACGGCCCTGCCCGCGCCGACCACCTTGTTCTGGTCGGTTCTTGCATGTCTGACTTTTATCTGGTTGTCGACGATCAACAGCAGGCGGTCGTGGGGATCGTTCCAGATCTGGACCTCCCTGCCTTTGAATTCCTCGTGTTGCAGGATCTTTGTACGCACCCCCGTGACCCCGGTGGGGGCGAGAACCGTGAAGTACGGCTGCCGGCCACGAGCCGAATCCTTCTGGAAGAGGCAGGCGACTTCCGAGAAGTTCTGATGGTCCGTCTTGATGCGGATGGTGCACTCGTCCGGTGAGGCTCCTACGAGACGGGTCATGAGGTCGGCGGCGAACGTGTAGTCGATGACGGCTGGCATCAGTGCTTCAAACCCCTCTCGGAATGCCGATTCGGCACACGGCCCCCTGGAACCCGGACACGTCGAACGTGGATACCAGATCGCCGGTCGTGCCGTCGTGATAGAAGCCCAGTTCCCTCAGTTCCAGGAGTCGCAGGCCGGATGCGTCGAGGCTCGCGCCGAAGAATCCCAGGAGGTCCTGGAGGGTCACACCCCCCGCCGCGTCCTTCCAGTGGAGGGCGATGGTTCCGCCCTTGCCGGTCGTGGTCAGCGACCCGGTGAACTCCATGGCGACCGTCCGGCCGTCGGCCGTCGGCAGCACGACGGCAAGGCGCCCACCGATCGTGAACAGGCCCGCGCCGCGCGCGGCGATGATCTCGAAGGGCAGCGAGAGCCCCATGATGTCGATGTGCCCGGCGGCCCGGAGGGCGAGGTCCTTCTGTCCCACCACCGTGGAGACGAGCACTTCGTCCAGCGCGCACGCATGGAAGACCTCGGGGAGCTGCTGGCCCGTCACCGTCTCGATCCACCGTGCGACCGGCTCCGTGGAGAGGTCGAACGCCGCACCGGAGACGACCCAGCGTTCGAGGACGGCGTCGTCGTACTGGGCGATCAGGCGCATCTGCGCCGTTCCGACGGCGATGCCGCCGACGCAGTACACCGAAGGGCTCCCGCCGGCCCTGCCGCGGACACCGGCACCGATCCCGGTCAGCCTGATGACGTCCCCGACCACGACCCACGGGTCCTCGACGCCAAAATCCAGTGCGTACGACTTGTCGGTCAGGTCCAGGGTGCCGGAGAGCGTCACCGCGCCGGGAGTGAACCCGTCGGGAAGCTCGAACAGTTGGGCCACGTCGACCTGGCCGATCGCCTCCACGTACACCACGCCCTGGGGAATGGAGACACTCGCGAGGAAGTCGATGCCCAGGAGCCTGAACCGGCCCGCGGCGACGGCTCCGCAGGAGAGCGGACCGTTCGGCGGGGCCAGTACCGAGACCGACAGGCTGACGCTCCGAAGGCTCAGGAATCCCGGGACGATGTCCCAGTCGCCCGCGAGGCGGAGCGTGATCCACGCCGCGTCCAGGGAGCCCGTCGCGGAGTCGGTCTCGATTCCCAGCCCGCTCAGGGAGAGGCCGCGCGGGAACGCCACCCCGGGCAGTCCGTCCAGGTGGACCGAGGTGCCGACGATCTCCCCGAGCAGCGCGTCGATGCCTGAGACATCCAGATCGCAGTCCCTCGCCACGAGGCTCTGACGCCCGTTCCCGGTGTCCGACAGCCGCACCTCGATGTCCTTGCTCCTCCCGTTCGCGCCGGTGAGCGGCCAGTCGAACACCCCGGCGAGGTCCTCGGTGACGCTCTCTCCGCTCGTCACGGTCGTGTCGTAGGCGAGTTCCAGGCAGGTCCGCGGATTCCTGGCGCCGCGCGCCCGGTACGCCGTCATGTCGGTCAGCCAGTGCCCGGACCGGGCGCGCCAGTCCGGGCACTGGACGACGAATCGCAGCGATGCCACGGACGTGGACCCGGTGTCCGCGGTGAAGTGCAACTCGATGCCCGTCCCGTTCGCGTTCCAGGGGAGCTGGACGAATCCCTTGAGCGTCCTCGTTCCTTCGTCCAGATCCGCACCCGACAGGCTGATGCTGGAAGCCATGAAATGGTCCCGAACGAACCCCTCGAACGCCGGGGAACCGAAGTCGGCGGGCCTGATCGAGCAGTTCCCGCTCTCCGGCCTGATCTTCTCGGTGAATTCCTTGAGATCGATGGGCATGACGCCTCTCCTGCGTTCACTTCGGAAGCCTGGTGTGAAGCACCGAAATCTGCGAACCGGCGACTCCGGATTCCCCGTTGGTGTCCACCAGCACGCTGGTGACCCAGTCACCGGTGGCCATCTCCCACGGCCAGTAGTCCAGCGCGCCGGCGGGCGGGCTCCCGGTCACTACGACCCGGTCCGTCTCGCCGCCGATGTGAACGGCGTCGACGGTGCCCTGGACCTTCTTGCACAGCGCCGCCGGCGCGGACGACATCAGGAGCACGCACATCCGGCCGAAGGCCAACCTCAGCACCATGCTGTTCATGTCCCGGTCGACCGGGCCGCCGCCCGCCCCGGAGACACCGGTCCGCCCCGAACCGTTGACGGCCTCTACCGCGAGGAGAGCGCCGCCGCTGCTCACCAGGGCGGGGCCGCCGAGGGACGAAGCGCCCAGAGCTCGGGCGTCGTTCTTGATCAGCCAGTCGCGGGTCGGTGACTTGTACTCGTCCGCTTCGGCGCCGTGGAAGACCTTCCCGATGCGAAGGCCGGTCGTGGCCCCGGAAAGTGCCGAGTGGTGCCGGGCGCCGGTGTTGGTGACGAGGACCAAGTCCAGTCCGAGATCGTTCGGCGGTTGTCCGCTTTGCCTGAGCGCGTCCTGCAGGCTCGCGCGGATCCTCGTCACGGGCTCGGCTCCGGGTGTGTCGGACCCGCAGTCGACGAGGACGGTCACCGGGCGGTCGCCGGCGGGATCACCGCCGTCCGCCGAGGGCCACACCGGCAGTACGAGGAGCAGGCCGAAGTCGCATGCTTCCCCGAGTCCGGCGACGCGCACCGTCGGATCTCCCTGCGCACCCCCTGTAGTACTGGTTTCCACGCTTGTCTCCCGAACGGTCAGAGTTTCGTGGGCTGAACCGGCTCCCCTTTTTCGTTCCAGTACTCCCGTTCCCGCTTCCAGTTCGCGGGCGCGGTGTAGTTCCGGCTCCCTGGTGGCACCGCGGCATTGAAGCCGATGATCCCGTCGTAGCGCGCCGAGGGGTCGGTGAAGGGGTTGAAGACAGCAGCACTGGTCCTGCCGTTCTTCCGGCTCTCCCCGGCCGTCGACATCAGGTGGCATTCCGTCAGCTTCGCAGGGGATTTCTTGTCGGCGCCGGCACTCATTACCACGGTGATAGTGTGCTTCGTGGCGTCGAGAACGGCCGTGCCGAGGATCCGGTACGGCGCGTCCCATTCTGCTTGCTCCCAGGCGTAGTTGCGCACCTCGGGAGTACTGTAAGGGAGTCGGGTCTCGTCCCAGATGTTTTTCTGGGCGGATATGTAGTATTTCGTGGGAACGATCCGGTAGCACCAGAAGTCCCGGGCCTCGATGGTGAGGGAATCTCCTTCCTTGTGAATTTTGAACCCCTGCTCCTCCAGTAGTTTGATCGCGAGGTCGATGCTGGAGCCGACCAGTCCCTTGAAGGCTCTGCGTCGGGCCTCTTTGAACAGGTGCAGCCCGAGGACCACCGAGGTGGTCGTACTGATCAGTCCGGTGTCACGCCTGATGAAGTCGTCCCCGGCGATGTGTTTGACGAGGTCGTAGTGCGTCCCGCGGGCAGTCAGGCCATTTGTGAACACGTCGTCCGGATGTCTGTCGTCGAATCGGTAGACCTCCCCAGGTCTCCACTCGTTCGCCACCCGCAGGATCTCCTTTCCCGGAGACACCTGTGTGCGCAACCCCGGGGGGACGGGAGGCTGCTGTTTGAACGAGTACTTCTCGTTGTGCATGAGACGGAAAACCTTCCGGTGTGCCGCCCGGACTCCATTTGTGCACGACTGCATCAGGTCCGGTTCGCCCTCGTCCGCAGAGAACTCCGAACAGTCGCATGTCGTTCGACTACGGAGGTTCTGGTCCTACGGCAACACGGAGAGAGTCCCTCCGCAACCCTGAGTGCGGCGTCCGGACTGCGGCGCAGCGCGTCTCATTCGTATACATATGACAGTCGCGTCCCGGCCCCTCGAGGCGATGGTCCCCGCTCCCTGCGTTCGGCGCCCCGCCGTAGGCTGCGTCCTGTGCGTACACAGGTGATCGTCCTCAACGGAGGCTCCAGCTCCGGCAAGACCACGCTCGCCCGGGCGCTCCAGGAGCTCCTGCCCGGCGCCTGGCTCGCGTTCGGTGTCGACATCCTTGTCGACGCCCTGCCCGCCAGGCTGCGGGACGGTGCCGACGGCATCGCGGTCGAAACCGAGACCGTCACCGTCGGGGACACCTTCCGGCTGCTCGACACGGCCTGGGCCCACGGCATCGCCGCCATGGCCCGGGCCGGCGCCCGCGTCGTCGTCGACGACGTCTTCCTCGGCGGCCCGGCCTCCCAGCAGCGCTGGCGGGACGCCCTCGACGGCCTGGACGTGCTCTGGGTCGGGGTGCACTGCGCCCCCGAGGTTGCCGCCGCCCGCGAAGCCGCCCGCGGCGACCGCGCGGAGGGCATGGCGGCCGCCCAGGCGCTCGCCGTCCACGGGGGCATCGACTACGACCTCACGGTCGACACCGGCACCCACCCGATCGCGTGGTGCGCGGCACAGGTGGCGTCCGTGGTGGCGGCTCGGGTGGCGGCCCGGGAGGAGTGAGTGGCGGGGGAGGCCGTGGGCGGTCCGGGGGCTCATCTAGAGTTGGGGGCCGGTCCGGTGAACGGGGGCCGGTGGGTCTAGTGAGGAGCAGGTCGTGAGCGACGTGGCGGCTGTGCAGCGGGAGATCGCGCGGGAACTCCAGGTGGAGTCGGAGTTCGACGCGGCGGTGGAGATCGAGCGGCGGGTGGCGTTCCTGGCGGAGCGGCTGACCTCGACCGGCCTGCGGTCGCTGGTGCTGGGCATCAGCGGCGGCGTGGACTCGACGACCGCCGGCCGGCTGTGCCAGCTGGCGGTGGAGCGGGCGCGGGCGGCCGGGCACGAGGCGACCTTCTACGCGATGCGCCTGCCGTACGGCACCCAGGCGGACGAGGCGGACGCCCAGCTCGCGCTGGAGTTCATCCGCGCGGACCAGGTGCTCACGGTCGACGTGAAGGCGGCGAGCGACGCCACGCTGGACGCGGTGCGGGTCGGCGGGACGCGGTTCCGGGACGCCCACCACGAGGACTTCGTGCAGGGCAACATCAAGGCCCGGCAGCGGATGATCGCGCAGTACGCGGTGGCCGGCGCGCACGACGGTCTGGTGGTGGGCACCGACCACGCGGCGGAGGCCGTGTCCGGCTTCTTCACCAAGTTCGGCGACGGCGCGGCGGACGTGGTGCCGCTGACCGGGCTGACCAAGCGCCGGGTGCGCGCCGTGTCGGACGCGCTGGGCGCGCCGGCCGCGCTGGTCTGGAAGACGCCGACCGCCGA